>NZ_CP042435.1:0-334500 GCF_007971225.1 Panacibacter ginsenosidivorans
TCGTATCCGATACTCGTAAGTAGTTCTGCTACCTGTTTTAAAGAAATGCCTGTATGGTTGAATATTATACTTACTTCTTTTTTTTACAAAATTTACTTTACTGCTTATAATATGTTCATTAAGCCGGTGTAGATTCTCTAATAACCACAGGCAACTGCTGCAATGTATTTGGGGCAGGTAAAAGGTAACGTGGGATTGGGTTTTATCGGTATAATCAAGAAGAGAGCGCTGTATCTTTTCATCATTAAGAAAATTGAATTTATCTTTTCGTACAACTACCTTTCTGTTACTACCGGGATTTTTTGAAATGGAATAATAATCACACAGGCCATTTGTGTTTAATATGCCGTATACCATTTTGCAACCTTCACAGCAAAAATTTTTTCCGTAAGCACCAGTGGATTTTTACCACAATCTTCCCCACAATGATAACAGGTTGTTTGTTGATGAATAGTCTGTTGGTCCATGTTGATTTTATGTAAACGCTGCAAAGCTATCCTCAATGAACGCCTGCGTTGCTGATGCGTCTCAACTATAAACATGATCATGGTCATGTAACCCAGGAAAGAGGCTGACCAGAATCATATTGTTTGGCAGAAAGCATTTCTATTTTCGTACGATGAAAAATGATTTTGATGTACCTGCTGCATTGATAAGGAAATATAACAGCCTGTTCCCAGGTATACAAGCTATCCAACTGTTCCTTCGTGGAAGGAAACAATAGACACAGGAGAGTGGAAAAATATTATTCAAACAAAATTTGCAGCAGCGAACGGTCAGGGTATCAGCCTTTACCTGCATCTTCTTTTGTGAAAGTCTTTGCACCTATTGCGGTTGTAACAAAAAAATTACAACTAATACAGCGTAGAAGAAAGATATATTGCTGCGTTAGAAAAGGAATGGGAACTTTACAGGGAGCTGATGCAACAGGCGCCGGTAATAAGAGAATTACATCTCGGAGGAGGCACACCCACATTTTTTTCTGCCACCAACCTGGAAAGAATACTTCAACTAGTTCTAAAAGATACCATCGTTCATCCCTTGCATGAGTTTAGCATAGAAGGCCACCCTAATAATACAACCATTGAACAATTAGAAACTTTATATAAACTAGGTTTCAGGCGCATTAGCTATGGCGTGCAGGATAATGACCCAACTGTGCAAAAGATCATAAACCGCATTCAGCCGTTTGAACATGTAAAATCGGCAACTGAAAATGCAAGAGCAACTGGGTTTACTTCTGTGAATTTTGATCTTATCTATGGCTTGCCTTTTCAAACAAAAGATAGTATAAAGAAAACAATAGAACAGGTAATAACATTAATGCCCGATCGTATTGCTTTTTACAGTTATGCACACGTGCCCTGGACAAGTAAAGCACAACGCCTCTTTGATGAAACAGACCTTCCATCTGCTGAAGATAAAATAGGATTATACCTGACCGGCAAGCAACTATTACTTGAAAATGGTTATGCAGATATAGGTATGGATCATTTTGCTTTACCGCATGATGCATTGTATAAAGCACGTATAGACGGAAGTTTACACAGGAATTTTATGGGTTATACCACGCAACATACCAGCGTGCTGCTGGGCCTTGGTGTATCAGCTATAAGTGATGCAGGCACTGCGTTTGCCCAGAATGATAAAACATTAAGCGGCTACTACACTGCTCTTGAAGAGTATAATTGCCTATAAAAAAAGGTTACATACTTAATCAGGAAGACCTGCTTTTCAGGAAAAATATAAAAGATATAAGCTGTATCGGTAAAACAACTTTCGCAGAAGAGCAGTTGCCTTTGCTGAAAGAATACAGTTTTTCTCAGCTATCATTACTGGCGGAGGATGGACTTGTTCAGTTTGATTCAGATGGTTGCGTGTTAACTGAGAAGGGACATTATTTTATAAGGAATATTTGCAGTGCGTTTGATTTGCATCTGCAGCGAAATAAAATTGAAAATGAAAAACTTTTATTTAGCAAAGCTATATGATCTGCAGGCTTTTTTCTTTGCTGATCACAATCATAACGGCAGGTGATGCAGGCTAATTATTTAGCCTTTACAACATTATAGCTTTGTAAAATCAGTAACCATACAGAGCGACTTAAAGCATAAAAATTACAAAGACAAGCGTAACTATTTTCAAAAATGACAAACCAGGCCAGGGAAATATTAATCACAGAAGACACACTGGTATCAGACATACAGGAAATTTTTAGCAGTTTTTATCCCTTTCTGAAAATAGAATTCTCAAAACTGCAAAGCAATAGTCAAAGCTTGCAAAAATCCAGGAAGGTTTTACCTCAGGACAGTATAAAAATATAACCAATGCAATGATGCCAGTAAAACTTAGAATAGAAAACAAACGCACCATTGCACAGGTTGAAGATGATTGCATACAACAGTTGGGTTTACTTGTGCAGATATCACGAAAATCCGGAAATGTGTGGAATACGATTTCGCTCACAGAAAACTGGACACTGGAAGAGCAGAACAATGCAGGAAAATTTATCAGTTCTGAAATGAAACTTCCGCCGGTGAAAGAATAATTTTTTTTGTGTCCAGCAACAACGGTCACTTCAGCATCGCTGTGTCACTCACTTGTACATTTCAGCTTCGGGCGGCGAGCTTTGAGCTTCGGGTCTTTCACTCGTGGCTCGCAGCTAAAAGCTCACAGCTATTTTACAGTACAAGTGTGCGACGCAACGAAGATGCCATAAAATGCTGTAGCTGACTTACAATATATCTACAGTATTAACTGAAACTAAAATAATAGATACTTCAGTTAAAACAAAGCCGGGTACCTAAAAATTAATAAGGCAGGTTCCTCAATTTTTTTTCATCTGTAATGATTACTTTACCATGTTGAATATCTATCAGCTTTTCATCTTTAAAATCTCCAAGCGTTCTTATCAGTGATTCTGTAGCTATGCCAACTGATTGTGCCATGTGTTCGCGGGAAAGATTGAGTATTGGATTTTCTTCCTGCTCTGTGCGGTATTTTCCAATAACTGTATAAGGCCGAACGCAACTTTTTTTCTTAATGAATTATAAGCAAGGTTTAGCAGGCTTTCTTCTTTCTCGGCTATATTCTGTGTAATGATCTTTATAAATGTTTGTGCTATCTGCATATCGCCTGATATGAGTTGAAGAAAATCTTCACGTGGTATAAGCATTAACTGTGCATCTTCCAGTATTTGCGCTTCTTCTTTATAGCTTGTATTTTCCATTACAGGTGTGTAGCCAAAGAAATCTCCCGGCCCGTATATGCCCGTGATAAATTCTTTTCCATCATCATTGCACCTTGCTGTTTTTACCTTGCCTGATATAATATGGTACACAGCACGGGGGCGCTGCCCTTCTTTATAAAGTGAGTATTTTTTACTGTAAGCGTTTACTTCGCGTTCATCTGATACAAGTTTAACCTTACCGGTTTTCTGAACATCTGCAAGAAAATCATTTACTGCTCCCGGGCCTTCATAACGGTTTTTTACCAATGAAGCCTTTTTTAGTCTTGCTTCTATTGCATTTAATAATTCAATGCCATCAAATGGCTTTGTTATATAATCATCGGCGCCCATTTCCATACCTTTTCGCAGATCTGTTTTTTCTGATTTTGCTGTTAAGAAAATAAAAGGAATGGCAGATGTCTCTTTGTGCTTACTTAACAGGTGAAGCACGCCATAGCCATCCAGCACCGGCATCATAATATCGCATACGATGAGGTCTGGTAATTCTTTCAAAGCAATTTCTACGCCCTGTTTTCCATTCTCCGCAGTAAGGACTTTATAATTGGAAAGTGCCACGATCTCTGCGGTATTTTCCCTTACTTCCATGTTGTCTTCTATGATCAGAATTGTTTTCATGCCTTCAGTTGAAAATTAATTTTGTGGAATATAAATGGTGAATACTGAACCTTCTTCAAGTTTGCTTTTAATTTCAATTCTTCCATTCATCAGCTCAAGATATTTGGCTACTATATGCAATCCAAGCCCTGTGCCCTGTATGTTTGCTGCATTTTTTGCCCTGAAGAAACGTTCAAACAAATGCTCCTGGTCTTCCTGTGAAATACCAATGCCATTATCCCTGATGGCAATAATAAGATCCACATCTGATAGATCGCAGGAGATATTAATGCTTGAGTGTTCCTGTGTAAATTTAATTGCATTTGATACCAGGTTGATGAGAATATTTTTTAAAAGCTGCTTGTCAACCAATACATCGTTATAAATAGAATCGTTAAGCTGAATGTGCTGGCCGGTTTTTAGCATACCATCCATTTCCTGTATTACGTTCCGGATTATTTCAATTACGGTTACAGCCTCTGTTTTTTCCATCTGCACTTTTACCCTGCCTTCTTCGAGTTTACCCAGCGAAAGAAAATCTTCCAGAATACTTTTCATACCGCCTACTGCAGCTTTGATGCGAAGTATATGTTTGTTTATTTTTTCATCGGGTAGTTGTTCGGTATATTTTTCAAGCAGGTAAGCCGAGGAAAGAATAGTACTTAAAGGAGTTCTGAACTCATGAGAAGCCATGGTTACAAATCTTGATTTCAATTCGCTCAACTCTTTTTCATTTTCATAAGCTTCGCTAAGTTCTTCTTTTGATTTTTCAAGCTCTACCAATGCTTCCCGCAGCATTTTTGTGCGATCGTCTATTTTTTGTTCCAGTTCGCTATTCATTTCCCTGATCTCTGTAGTTACTCTTTCCAGCTCTTTCTTTTGATCCAATACAAGACTTTCCTGCTTCTTGCGAACGGTTATATCAATTACAAAAGCAATTACAAAAGTTTCGTTCCCTATTTTGTAATGACTAAGACTTACTTCCACGGGGAAAGTACCGCCATTCTTATTGGTTGCATAAAGATCCCTGCCATGGCCCATTACTCTTGGCTCAGGATGTTCATAATACTGGTGGCGATAATTTACATGCCGCGAATGTATTGCCTGTGGTAAGAGTACTTCAACTCTTTTCCCTACTATCTCTTCTTTCGTGTAGCCAAACTGGTTCTCTGCAAACTTATTAAAGTTAAGAATCTCACCGTTATGGTTCGTTACAACAATACCAATGGAAGCAAAATTAAAAAGTGCTTCCAGCTGCTGACTGCCGTCAACAGAAATTGAAACAATTTGCTTGTCGTTATTATCCTTCATACTGATTCATTCCCTTGTTATTTACAAATATAATTTACAGGGAAATTACAGCATAAACGGCAGAATAATTCATGTGAGTTTATGAAGCAGGGAACTATGTTTTATTTATCTGTTGTATCGGGCTGTTTTCGTGTAATATCTTCAATTGCATAACTGTGGCTATACTTATAGCTCTTTGCTTGGCAAGCTCAGCTTTGTCGCCTTCGAAAAGCCGGTCAACGGTAGATGTAAATAATTTTATCCACTGCTCAAAATGATCTGTAGTAAAATGCACTATGCTATGCATCTTAACATGCGCCGTCATTGGGTTGCCATTATAAGAGCCGGTAAAAAATATTACATTCTCCCAGAAATTATACATCACCGGTAAATGTTTTTCCCAATTTACTTTAGCAATATCATTAAATATATAGCCAATGGTTTTATCTGCTTTCACTTTATCATAAAAGCTGTTTATCAAAAGTTTTATATCCTCAATATTTTCAATGTCTTTTTTCATAGCATTTATTTTACAAGTAAGAAAGAAGTATCCGTTAATGCCTGCACTGCATGTTTCTCTCCCGCCCTAAAGGTAAAGCTGTCACCCTTTTTCAACAGGTATTCTTTTTCTACCAGCAAAAATAATATGTCTCCATCTAATACCAGTAAGAATGCATCTGTGGGAGAGGTGTGTGTTTTTAATAATTCGCCTTCTTTCATTTGCAGCAGTAAAACATGGAAACGTTCATTTTTATACAATTGCTTTTTACTAATGCTATCATGTATTGCCTGCTGGTAAATATTTTCTACTTTCATAATAATAATTTTTTTTGAGCCATGCTTTAGTAATGCTATGATACTTTCGTTGCGTCGCACACTTGTACTGTTTATCCCTCTGTCGACAGTCGACTGTCAACTGTCGACGGCTTTTCCGAATGTACAAGTGAGTGACACAACCGGCGATGCCACCTGCACCGTAGCCCGTAAACAAAATATCTAAAGATCTTTCCTGGAAAAATTTCTTACAGAAAACCACAATGGCAAAAATGCCCACAACAATAAAATGAATAAAGCAATTACAGAGCCTGTTGCGCTATCGAAAAAATTTCTGAATATAGCGCCTGTGTAACCCATGAGTGCTGACATATCCATGTGTAATAAAATAAGTATCCGGGTAAGATCAATTGGGTTTAGGGCTGAAAAAAGGAGCATGGGTTTTTCCATAGGGTAATCCTGGAATTGAAATAATATAAATAAAACCAGCCCATCGAAAATGATGGAAAAATAAAACCACAATAAAATGGATAGACCAATGCCTCTGGCTTTATCTCTTGTTTTTACAGATGCGAGTAATGCAATGGAAACAAAAATTACGGAAAGCAGCATGCCTGTTAAAAGCATTGTTATTCCTGTGGCATCGGGCTGATACAATAAAATGGGAATGCCTGCGCCGATAAAAAATGCCAGTAGAAATGCAAAGGAAAGACCAATAAAAATACTTAGCCACAAGGTTCTTCTTTTAACAGGCTGACTTACCAGCAGCTCAATAAATTCAGTGCTGTTGTAGACATAAATGGTAGAAAATATTATGGCAACAAGCGGCACAATTATGAGGATGATATTCAACAGGCTGATTAAACCCTTGCTGCTGCTGTCTTCCAGGCTGAAGACACTTAATGATACCGCAAGCAGAAACAAAGTATAGCCAATGATGATCTTGCTGCGCAGTATGTCAAGCATTACATATTTTATGATTTTTTTCATTTACCTTGTTTTAACCTCACCCTAAGTCCCTCTCCAAAGGAGAGGGACTTTGAAGAAGCTTACTGTTAACTGATATTTATTCTCGATTCACGTTTCACGATTGCATCACTCTTGCTATTGCTTTTGCCAGTTTTTCTTCACCTGTATCTTTACGTAATAATTCAATGGACTTATGAAAACGTAACTGACCTTCCTGTAAATACATAACCTGCGTAATGAGATCATCGAGTTCGCTAAGTATGTGAGAAGTGATCAAAATAAGTTTACCTTTTTGTTTTTCTGCGATGATCTTTTCTTTCAAAATTTCTGATGCAACGGGATCGAGCCCTGCAGTGGGTTCATCTAATATCAATACATCAGGATTAAATAAGAATGCAAGTGCGGCACTTACTTTTTGTCTGGTACCACCAGATAAGGTACGCATACGTTTCTGCATTAGTTTATCAAGACCAAACGCATGAATCAGTTCTTCGTCAATATTCGTTTTGTGTTTGCGAATGTCTTTCATCATTTCAAAAACCTGTGCGATGGTCATGTTATCAGGATACCTGCCTATTTGTGGCATATAACCAATATGTTTCCTGTATTCCCAATCGTGTATAATGTTGCTGCCTTTAAAAGTGATAAAGCCATTATCGGGTACAACCATACCCAGCAGGCATTTTATAAAAGTTGTTTTACCGCTTCCATTAGGACCAATCAATGCAATGCATTGCCCTTCTTCGCAGTTAACGGATACATCTTTCAATACCTGCAGCTTGCCAAATGATTTATTTACATTGTTTGCGATGATCATAATGGTAATGGTTTCATGAGTGGCCTGTTATCTATCAAATCTTCGGGAATGAGACTGGGTAATACTTTTTCTGTTTTATCCATTAATGTTGTAATAAAACTCCTGTACAGCATCATTAATGTTGGGTTTTGTTCTACCAGCATTGAATACATGCTTACAGGTCTGTAAGGAACATCGCCAATATTGTCTTTGTTAATATCATAGCCTTCATATTTATCCCAGTAATTATTGTTGAACGTATTTAATACAAGGCTTCCGTTGGTACTTATATCAAATGTGTTGGCCAGGTAGTTATTATTACTAACAGCAACATCTGAACAGTTGGCTTCTATCTTTAAAGCCCACCCATTACCTTTGAAAAGATTGCGTTGCACCACGATGCGATTGCCGCCTTCCATAAAAATACCACTCGTGTTATTCATGAAATGATTGCCGGAAATATTACTATCGGAAATTTCTTTCAGTAACAAACCAAAGGCTGCATCCCCGGTATTGTCTTCAAAATAATTGTTGAACATCTTTACGCCATGTGTGTACATAACCGCAACGCCTGCACCATTAAAACGAAAGATGTTGGTGATGTAAGCATTGTTATGCGCCGTCATAAAGTGCAAGCCATAACGTATGTTTTTTTCACTGGTATTTCTCCAGATAAGTGATGAGGTAACAAATTCAAGGTAGATGCCATCTCTAAATTGATGAATAGTATTATGCGTGATCTGCAGGCTATCGCTCTTCCAGCAATGAATGCCGTCGCCACTGGTTGTTTCTGTGCCACCATTACCACTTAACTCATTATCTCTTACTATACAATTAATGGCGCCTTGTATGTAAATACCAAAATACACTTCTTTAAAAGTATTATGCGTAACAGTTACATTCCTGCAATTGTAAATTTTTATGCCAGCCAATTCATTCAAACTGGAAAAACCTGTGCGCCGGATGGTGAACCCTTCAATTAAAACATCGTTCGCATGCACTGTTAGTACTTCGTATTTCCCATCACCATCCAGCACAGGTTTGTCTATCCCCTTCAAATAAATTTTCTTATCAATAACTATATTTTGTTCATGATATTCCCCTCCATGCACTATTAATGTATCGCCATCTTTAGCAATCCCAAGCGCTTGCTTTATTGCAGAAAATTTTTCTTTGGTGCCAATATGAAGTGTAGAAGCAAAAGCATTTATGGATAAAAGATTACCAGTAAAGAAAAATAATATGATAAAAATATTTCGCATTATTAGTTATATAGATCGCTCCAGGTAATAGTATCTCCGTTTATTTGTGCATGCAGTTTTGCTCTTTCATCAGTATTGCCAAATGCAGCAATATTGCCGTTCATAGGACTATGCAATATTTCATTCTTTAAAAGAAATGCAGCAGTTGATGGAATAAATTCCTTTGGATTACTGTAATCAACAAAATAAATTTCTTTTATTTCTTTTTTTTCCATGTTACCTGAATGCAAATAGGAGAGCAGGCAATGCGTATCATCAAACTTGTATATCTTGCCTTTTGTAGTAATAAGTTCTGATGCAAATCTTGTATCCATGATTGTCATTTTGCAGAAGTCGCAATTCATTTTTCCAACTTCAATTGCCTGCGGCTGTGTATTGCATGAGGTAATAGAAATTGCAAACATTACGGCAACTATTCCAGCCATCTTTGAACTCACTTTTAAAACCTTTTTTTCTTTCTTTTTTAAGATAATGTCATAAAACATTAACGCACCAATTATAACGCCTGTCGCAATAAAGATCCATCCACCTATATCAGGAACAGAATATGCTCCAAAATTCAGCAGTTGTTTATAACCGATCAATGGCGGCTGATAAGCCATGCCGGGAACTTTGATAGCTGCTTCAGGGTTTAGATTGTGACCATAGTTGTATTCCCATTTCCAAAAGTCTGTCATAGCAACAACACCAAATACCAGCAATGCGATAAATGAAAAACGCAATGCACGGCTGGTCCCTCTGAATGCAGTAAATATAAACAGTGCGGCAAAGCCTGCAGTGAGATATGGCAATATTTTGAATTCAAAAAAATCTGCTGCATGTAAGGTCTTCATTCCTATATAATGGTTGAGGCCATTAATGATGTCAACATCCCCACCCAGTTTGCCGGTATAGATCTGTAATAATAAACCTTCAGGATATTGCGGTGCATCCAGCTCTATTCTCCAGAACGGCATAAACAATACACCAACAAGTGCCAATGCGCAAATAAATATTATCACACGCATCCACAATGGCAACATTTTTTTCATAAAATAATTTTTACTTTTCTTTCAGACCTGTTTGGTTTTAAAAACCTAACAGCTTTAGATCATGTTTATTTTTTAGCAGGCGGCAATAACACTGCATCTATTACATGTATAATACCGTTAGATGCAGGAATAGATGCAACAATATGTGCATTGCCATTCAATGTAACTTTACCATCTTTCACACTAACTGTTACATTATCTCCATTCACCATTCCAAGTGTTTGACCGTCTGTTAAACTTTCTGCTTTTAATGCTGATAGAAAAACATGATACTGTAAAATGTTTTGGAGGTCTGCTTTCTTATCATCTTTCATCAAACCCTCTACAGTGCCCGCCGGAAGTGCATCAAATGCTGCATTGGTTGGTGCAAAAACTGTAAATGGCCCTGCATTGGAAAGGGATGTTACAAGGTCTGCCTGCTTAATAGCAGCCACCAGTGTTGTATGATCTTTTGAGCCCATTGCAATCTTCACAACATTTTTTTCAGACTCATCGTCCTGCACATTTTCCTGTCCGCCTGTTGCAGCCTGCTCTGTGCTTACTGCTGCTGTTGTGTTTGTTGCATCTTCAGTTGCATTGTTGTTGCAGGAAAAAATTCCTGTGACCAAAGCGAGTGAAAATATTTTTATAATCTTTTTCATGTTAATTGTTTTGATAGTGAAGTTTTTTATGAAACCAACAGCAGGATTGCTATACGGCTGTTGTTGCGTCGCACTCTTGTGCTGTATTGCATATATCAGCAAGTGAAAGGTCAAAAGTGAAAAATAAACGTGCAGAAATGTTTTGCTTTTCACCTCTCGCTTTTCACATTGTTCAAAATAGTTCTGAATGTACAAGTGAGTGACGCAACCAACGATGCTACAAGTACTATTGCAGGGCTCATAATAAAAAAACTTTTCAATGAACTTTTTAAAAGGAGTAAGTAACTGACTTACTCCTTTTTCTCATGTGTATTATTTTGCTGTACTATCTGCCGGGGGAAGATTTTTACCCGTGCTAAACAAAAGTGGCACATTGCTACCTGCAGCTGAAACCCTTACGTAGCCTTGCATTTCCTGGTGCAGTGCACTACAGAAATCTGTACAATACATTGGATAGATACCGGTTTTTGCGGGTAACCATTTTACACTTTGTGTTTCGCCGGGCATTACAAGTAATTCTCCATTGTTGTTTCCTTTGATGGCAAAACCGTGTGGTATATCCCAATCCTGTTCAAGATTGGTAACATGGAAATAAACTTCATCGTCCACTTTAATGCCTTCAATATTATCAGGAGTTATATGAGAACGAATAACGGTCATGTACACATCTACTCTCTTTCCTGTTCTTACCACTTTTGTTTCACCTTCACCTTTAGAAACATATGTATTGGCATTGTCTTCTATTTTGAAAAACTTCACACTGTTCTTTTTGATAAGATCTGCGGGACAAGCCTGTGCATAGTGCGGTTCACCAACAGTTGGAAAGTCGAGTATCAATTGCATCTTATCACCACTGATATCAAATAGCTGTGCACTTTGTGTAAGTTCAGGACCAGTTGGTAAATACCTGTCTTTTGTTATTTTGTTATAAGCAATAACATATTTTGCATTAGGTTTTTTAGAATCACCACCGGGCACACACAAGTGACCAATAGAATAATAAGTTGGGGCTCTATCTAATACTTTCAAATCTTTTACATTCCACTTTACTATTTCAGAAGAAACAAAGAATGAAGTGTATGCATTTCCCTTGCCATCAAACTCTGTATGTAAAGGACCAAGACCTGGTTTTGGTACTTCGCCGTACAATGCAGACTGGTACTTAACTACAGGGATACCGCCATAATTTCCTTCGAAGTCTTTGTTGTTAATGGCAGTTTGTAATTTTTGAAAGCTAAACACAGGAATCAATGCTGCAAGCTTGCCTGAACCAACAATGTATTCACCTGTTGGATCAACATCGCAACCGTGTGGAGATTTTGGGCATGGAATAAAATAGCACATGCCTTCAAGACTCTTTGCGTCAAGCATATTAACTTCTGTTTCTATGGTTGAAGTTGCAGAGTGCGTTTTTTCACTATATATATTGTGGGCATATTTTGTTGTAACCTTTTGCGCCTTGCCTTGTGCCAGATATTCTTCTGCTTTTTTCCAGTTAACAGCAAGAATAAAATCTTTGTCTTTTTGTGAAGCATTTACTTCAAGTAAAGTGTTTGCCTGTTCGCTGTTATAACAGGAGAAGAAGAACCAACCTTCTGAAGGTCCTTTACCTGCATGGGCAAGATCAAAGTCAATACCTGGCAAAAGAATCTGGAATGCAATTTTCATGTTACCTGTTGTTTTATCAACGCTGATAAAACTTACGGTGCCTTTAAAATTTTGTTTGTAGGTGTTAATAGGCACATCTCCATTTGCATTATCCATTGGTATGCTAAAGCGTGTACCAGCTACAACATATTCTGTGTTGGATGTTATAAATGGACTGCTGTGGTTACCTGCACTGTTGGGCACTTCAAGAATTTCATCTGTGCGGAATGTTGAAAGATTTACACGTGCCACACGTGGTGTGTTGTTGCCGTTTACGAAGATCCAGCGACCATCTATTTCTCCATTTGTTTGAGAAAGTTCTGCGTGGTGAGAATCATCCCATGGTATGTAACCATGTGATGTGTTGAGCATGGGTTTTGTTTCTTCGCTATAGCCCCAGCCACTTTCGGGATCTTGTGAGTAAATAGGGATGGTGCGGAACAACCTGCCGGATGGTAATCCATATACAGCCAATTGTCCGCTAAAACCTCCGGAAACAAAATTGTAGAATTCATCATACTTTCCCGGGGCAACGTATGCTTTTGCTGCAGCATCGCCACTTACAGCGCTTGCCGCATTTTTAGGTTTACAGGAGTCAAAGCCAAGCAAAGTTGCCAGTGCAACTGTTACTGCCAAACCTGTTTTTATTATTTTCATATTGATCGTTTTAGATATTAGTGATGTTATTATTAATTGCGCAATGATGTGCTAAGCGCTGAAGAGTGCGACGCAACAAGTGTTACATAGCATTGCAGCAGGGTTCAAAAACATTTTACTTTACACCATCATTTTTGCGCATGAATTCTAAAAGATGTCTTGCGTCATCATCGGAAAGATTTTGGTTTGGCATTCTTACCAAACAAATTTCAAGCTGTGCCTGCGCTGCAGGATCTTTATCTATCATTGCATCTGTGTTGGTCACGAAATTCATGATCCATTCAGGCGCATGTCTTGAAGTAACACCAGACCAGCCGGGACCAACCAGTTTTTCAGTGGTGAGTTTGTGACAGGCAGAGCATTTTACATCATAAACTTTTTTACCTGCATCAGCCATTGTTGCATCAAGCGTTGCACCAATATCAACTTTCGTAAACTTGCCTTCGCCTCTTTTGGGATCGTACGAAGGATTTGCACTGTTATCAGTTGCACTTACTGCATCTGAATTTGCAGTTGTATTTGCATTGTTTTCTTTTGTACCACCGCTGCAGGCATATAATAAGAAGCCTGCGATGAATATGCCGAATACCTTTTTCATAATTTGTGTTTTGAGTTTGATTTTGGAGTACAAGATTAGAACAGGAAATAGCTTGAGGATATGATTGCAATCATAAAACACAAAAAATTGATACATGATTCTTGTCATATTTTATGCTGATTTATTTTGAAAAATTTGCATTTAATATGATATAAGCAATTTTATCCGGCGTTTACATGATACAACAAGACCTGTTACTTGCATGGGGCGGAACTTTTAGAAAGTATGAAAAGAATCAGCCTATTTTCTTTGAAGGTGATAAGCCTTTATTTTATTACCAGGTAATGGAAGGAACCGTGCGTATGGCTAATATCAATGATGATGGCAAAGAGTTTATACAAGGAATATTTAAAAAGGGAGAAAGTTTTGGTGAGCCTGTTTTGTTTTTGGATGAACCATATCCTGCAACTGCAATTGCAAACGAAGCATGTGTGGTGATGCGCATAACCAAAGAAAATTTTTTGTACATACTCAAAGAATATCCTGATATACATTTAAGTATTACCAGAATACTTGCGGCACGCATTTATAATAAATCAATCCTTTCAAAAGAAATTGCAGGTGAAACGCCTGAGCACCGAATAAAAACCATGTTGCATTTATTGAAGCAACAAAATAATTGCAGAAATAATGAGCCTTACAAAGTAGAATTATCAAGACAGCAAATTGCAGACATGACGGGGCTTCGCACGGAAACAGTAATACGCATTATGCGTAAACTACATGAGCGTGGTGAATTGCATATAGAAAAAGGAAAAGTTTTTTTATGATACCAGCTCTTCCACTTCGTAGCATCAACTGTTGCGTCGCAATCCTTTAATCTGTATAACATTTGGCGACATACAAGAAAAAAATTATGAAGCAGTTTTCTTTATCAACCTGGATGAAAATTCCATTTCTTAATTTATTGATCGTAAGTTTTATTGGAATTATTTTAAGATACAAAATCGCATTCGCTTTACCCTTTGTTGATCAAAAATTTTTACTGCATGCACATTCTCATTTCGCTTTCTCAGGCTGGCTTTCGCAATTGTTGATGGCTTTTATTGTTCAATACCTTCAAAGCAAAAAGAGAGACCTTGATTTGCGAAAATATAATGCGCTGCTTTGGATAAACCTTATCAGTGCTTATGGTATGCTCTTTTCTTTTCCATTTGAGGGTTATGCTGCCGTATCAATTTCATTTTCTACACTATCTGTGTTTGATGCCTACGTATTTGCATTCGTAGTTTGGAGAGACCTGAATAAGTTACCGCTAAAAAGTATCAGTCATTACTGGTTTAAAGCCGCATTAGTATTCAATGCAGTTTCTTCGCTTGGCGCATTTGCTTTAGGGTACATGATGGCAAATAAGATCGCATCGCAGGAATGGTACCTGGCGGCAGTTTATTTTTTCCTGCATTTTCAATACAACGGCTGGTTCTTCTTTACAGCGATGGGTTTGTTAATACAGTGGTTAATTGATCGAGACATTGCAGTAAATACAAACTCATCAAAAAAAATGTTCTGGTTATTTTTTGCCGCATCAATACCTGCTTATCTTCTTTCTGTTTTATGGCTGCCTATGCCTTTATGGCTTTATGTTTTGGTCGTTGCTTCGGGAGCTGCACAAATAATTGGCTTTATTATGTTGATTAAGCATATAAAACAGCATGCAACAGACATTACAAATATCATAAGCAACCCGGTGAAATGGCTATGGATATTGAGTTGCATAGCACTTGGTATAAAATTATTATTGCAGGCAGGATCAACTATTCCTTCATTAAATATGGTGGCTTATGGATTCAGGCCTATCGTTATAGGTTATCTGCACCTTGTATTGCTGGGTGTGCTTTCTATTTTCTTAATTGGGTACTTTCTTACTATAACCAAAATAGAATATTTGTCTATATTGAAAAAAGGGTTGATCTTATTTGTCTCCGGTATTATTATCAATGAAATATTATTAATGCTGCAGGGTGTTAATGGTATAATGTATAATAACATTGCTTATATTAATTATTTTTTATTGTCTGCAGCGGTGATCATGTTTTTGGGCTTGGCATTTATAAACAGGTACATCTGGAAATAAAACTGATCTCTATCACCCAAACTGTTCACTTCCGTCAGTTTTATGCATTTTTTATTTGATCAATTTGCACCGGTAAAATGATGAAACTTATTACACAACCAGGCTGGCCAGTTTTAAGATATTTGCAGATCATTCTTTTTTCTGCTATTATATTATATTTTGGTAAAACACTTTTTATTCCGCTTTTTTTAGGCTTGTTGATTGCTATTGTTATGTATCCCGTATGTAAGTGGTTTGAAAAGCATGGATGGAGCAGATACCTTGCTATTGCTGCCTGCCTGCTGATAATAACGCTTCTTTTTTCTTCATTATTTATATTACTGGCATGGCAATTAAATGTATTTAGCGAGGATGCACCTGCTATACTTAGCAAACTGGAAGTATCAGTTCAGCAAATGCAGACCTGGATGAGCAATAATATTGGGGTAGCCACTGATCTGAAAAATAACTGGGTTGAAAGATTTTCCGGAACGATCGGCAGTGTGCTGCAATCAACACTTCAAACAACGATCAATACGTTGTTTATTCTTTTTCTTACCCCTGTTTATACTGCTTTGTTTATGTATCACCGCAAAACTTTTGTTCAGTATATCAAGTTGATAACACCAGGTAATTATCAGCACCAACTTGATAATATCCTGCAGCAAACAATACACACTTATTTTAACTACATAAAGGGAATGGTTTTAGTGTACCTTATAGTTGGTATACTTAATAGCATTGGCTTATTTGCATTAGGGGTAAAACATCCCGTACTTTTTGGAATGCTTTGTGCCATTATGACCATCATTCCTTATATCGGTATTTTTATAAGCGCTTTATTGCCTATATCAGTAGTGTGGCTGGAGACAGGAAATATCCTGTATCCGGTGGGAGTGATTGCTGTATTTTCTTTTGTTCAATACCTTGAAGCTAATGTAATTTTTCCAAAAGTGGTAGGCACGCAATTGCATGTAAGTACATTTGCTATGTTGGTCGCAATTATTGCAGGTGGTATTGTTTGGGGTGTATCGGGAATGATACTGTTCATTCCGTTTGTAGCCATTCTTAAGATCATTAGTGATAATATTGAAGAGTGGAAACCAATTAACGTGCTGTTAAGTCGCAGGTAATATTATAAAACTATTATAGCTTTTCTATTTTTTGACTTTCTCAATTATGAGCACAGTCAATCTTTTGGCTGATGGTGATCATAAGTAAAGACTGTGATGCTGGGTAGATTTGTTATAATAAGAATTCAAATTTAGACAATGCTAGGAACACTAAATGAAACGCAAATCAATAATGTACTTTCCAGCCAGGTGATTGGAAGAGTGGCTTGTACAGATGGCAAACAGCCTTATATTGTACCGGTAACCTATACTTATGACGGATCATACATTTATGGGCAGACGAATGAAGGCATGAAGCTGAATATACTTCGTAAAAATCCGAATGTATGTTTTGAAGTGGATATGATGACAGATATGCGGAACTGGCAGAGTGTGGTTGTATTAGGAAAATTTGAAGAGCTGAAAAATAAAGAAGCTGATGAAGCCCGTGAGGTATTATTCGGTCGCGTTTTTTCATTAATGACAAGCAGCACTATACATGTACATGAACATGCAGCCACAGGTAAAGTAGATGACAGTACAAGAGTTAAACACGTGATGTACAGAATAAAAATAAAAAAAGTTACTGGCAGGTTTGAAAAGCAATAGAATAGTTGAGTTGCTATTGATAAGGTGCATACAAGCTAATAACAGATATACTGATAAAGTGCTTGCGACGCAAGGGACGATGCTATACTTGCCAAAGCCGGTATCAAAAATATTACTAAAAATATTACTGCATTACCAGCACTGCAGCGCCCTGTATATTCCCGTTTCTTAAATCATTTAAAGCTTCATTGGCTTGCGCCAAGGGATAAGTTTTTATCTCTGTTTGTACAGGGACTAACGGTGCGATCTTCAAAAATTCTTCTCCATCTTTTCTTGTAAGGTTTGCCACAGAATGAACAGATCTTTCTTCCCATAAAATACGATAGGGAAAAGAAGGTATATCACTCATGTGAATGCCGCCGCACACAACCATTCCACCTTTGTCAACATCCTGTAATGCTTTAGGCACAAGGCTTCCAACAGGAGCAAAGATGATGGCAGCATCAAGTTTTTCAGGAGTAGTTTGTAACGAATCTCCTGCCCAGGCAGCACCTAGTTGTAATGCAAACTGCCGGGCTTTTGTATCGCCTTCTCTTGTAAAAGCAAATATTTTTTTGTGTTGGTATTTCGCAACCTGTATTAAAATATGTGCCGCTGCACCAAAGCCATAGATGCCAATATTGATTGCGTGTTTATTGATCATGTTATATGAACGATAACCAATGAGTCCTGCACAAAGCAACGGTGCACCTGAGGCATTGCCGTACAGGGAGGGTAGAGGAAAGCAATATTTTTCATCGGCAACAGTGTATTCAGCATATCCGCCATCAATTGTATAGCCTGTAAAGCCTGCCTTGTCGCAAAGATTTTCCTGTTCATTTAAACAATATTTGCAGGTGCCACAGGTATAACCAAGCCAGGGAACTCCAACAAGATCACCTTCTTTTAAATTTTTTATATTATCCCCGGTTTGTGCAACAATGCCAACGATCTCATGCCCAGGTATCAACGGAAGTTTAGGCCGCGTAAGTTCGCCATCAATTATATGCAAATCAGTTCTGCATATACCACATGCAATTACTTTTATTAAAACCTGCCGTTGTGAAGGAAACGGTATCGGAATTGTTTTAAGTACCAATGGGTTTTTTGATCGTTCAAAAATCATTGCACGCATAGTTACAGGAAGCTGCATAGCTGCGGTTTAATTTTATAGATTAATAAAAAAAAGATGCACTGTGCAAAGCATACGCTCTGATAATTTAAAGATAAATTCATGGTTGATGATCAAAAGAAAACGTTGTTGCTGTTTCTTTTGCTATGCATTAAATCCGCCATCCACTGGCATTGCAATACCTGTAATAAAAGAAGCTGCATCAGAGCATAACCATACCACTGCTTCTGCTACTTCTTCAGGAGTACCCATACGGCCAACAGGTTCCATACTTGTATATTGCTTTTCCACTTCTTTGTCTTTGCCGGTAATCCGATCTATCATTGCTGTATGAATTACACCAGGGCAAACTGCATTTACACGAATATTATTTTTGGCGTATTCAAGCGCTGATGTTTTGGTTAAACCAACAACTGCGTGTTTGCTTGCAACATAGGCGGGCAGGCCAACAAATCCATTTAAGCCGGCCACAGATGCACAGTTGACAATAACTCCTTTTCCATTTTTTAGCATGTATGGAATTTCATGCTTCATGCATAACCAAATTCCTTTCAAATTCACGTCAAGTGTTTTGTCCCAGTTTTCTTCGCTGCACTCATGTGTTATTGCGGTAGCGCCTTCAACACCTGCATTATTAAATGCAAAGTCAAGTTTCCCGAAAGTTGAAATTATTTGTTCTGTCATCTTTCCAACCTCAGCGCTTACAGAGACATTGCATTTAATAAATGCAGCAGTTCCGCCTTCGCCTTGTATAAATTTTACAACATCGTTTTCTTTATCATCAAGCATATCTGCTATAACCACCTTTGCACCCCTTCCTGCAAATGCAATTGCCGTTGCACGGCCAATGCCAAAACTGCCTCCGGTTACAAGCGCAACTTTACCTTCAAATATTTTTTCCATAAAATTATTTTAAGGCTAAAGCTATTAACCATATATCAGAAAATAAATGACAGCTATCATCTGCTGTGTTGATTGTAAAGTATATTTATAATACCTGCTTTTGATACATTTGGCAGCGTTCCCTGCGTTGCAAATGAAATTCACGGATACCAGAACAAAATAAAAGAAGAATCCGTAATCCGTTTCATCTGTATTGATTTTGGCATCATATCGAATAAAGGATCAATACAGATAAGCCATATCAATTAAAGCTGTAAATGCATTTTTAAGTATGTCATCGCTGCCAGACTATATTTATCATCTTTCTTATATTGGTATATTTTTATGGTTTGCTTTTATTGAACAGGTTACTCCTGTTCCGGAAGAAGTGGCATTGATAACTGTTGGCTATACATCAATGCATACAAAATTAGAGCCAGTAGTTTGTGGTGTTATCGCTATTGCCGGTTTGCTTACAGCTGATAATTTAATTTTCTATCTTTCTTTAAAGAGTAATAAACTTGTAGAAAAACTTACCGGAAAAGTAAACAAACACCTTGCAGATAAGATTAAAATGAATTTTCAAAAAAATGCAGTTAAAACACTTATCGTAATGGCATTGTTACCAAAGCTTCGTTTCCTGAGTCCTGTAATATCTGCTGCTTCAGGTATTTCGTGGAAGCTTTTTCTTTTTATTAATTCTCTTGTAACAGTTTTTTATGTTACCGTATATATGCTTATTGGTATCTTTTTTCAGAAACAGTTGAATGCTGTATTGCATGAATTAGCATTGTGGCAGCATATAATATTTGTTGCCATTATATTGACAATTGCAATTTTTTTAATTGTAAAAATTAAAAAAATAAAGGAAGCTTCATGATATGTTTCTGGTTTACCGTATTAAATCGAATCGTGACTAATATAAGAACCGTATTGCTGAAAAGAATTACAGAACGTACAAGTGAGTGACACAACGAAGATGATAGCAATAATGGGGTTTGTAACATAAAAATATAATTGGTATAAAAACCTTACCGTTAAATGGCAGATCAGCAATTTTCATCGATACCACTTGAACAACTGTATATGCAGCTTCAATCTGGTGAGAAAGGTTTATCGCTTTCACTTGCAGAAACAAGAATGAAAGAACAGGCAAAGTTGTCCCGTACGGAAAGCCGCTTTAAAAAAGAGGCAAAATTATTTATACGGCAGTTTACAAATCCATTGATATTGTTGTTGGTGATTGCAGTAATTCTGTCTGCTATCCTGGGGCAATCTTCAGATAGTTTTATCATTCTTTTTATTTTAGTAACCACAGGGTTATTGGGATTCTTCCAGGAACTCAATGCAGGCAGAGCCATGGAAAAACTGCGCGGTATGATTTCTATGAAACATACCATATTACGTGATGGACAGGAATTACAACTATCGACACAGCAAATAGTAGCCGGTGATATTTTAATATTGGATGCGGGTGATATTATTCCCGCTGATTGCCGCATTATTGAAAGCAATGAGTTACATGTTAATGAAAGTACACTTACCGGTGAGTCTTATCCGGTTGAGAAAATTGCCGGGCAGATTGCAGATGAATTACCACTTGTAAAAAAAAGCAATTGCTTATGGAAGGGTACCAATGTTATCAGTGGAACTGCCACTGTTATTGTATTTCAGGCAGGGAATGACACAATATTCGGACATATGGCACACAGCCTTACTGAAACAACTGAAACGGCTTTTGAAAAAGGTATCAAACATTTTGGCTTTTTCCTGTTGCGCATTACTGTTATTTTATCATTGATCATCCTGGTAGTAAACTTATATTTTCATAAACCACTTTTTGATTCTGTACTTTTTTCTTTGGCGCTGGCTGTAGGCATGGCGCCGGAATTATTACCTGCTATTATGACTTTCGCTATGTCAGCCGGGGCAAAAAGAATGCTGCAAAAGAAAGTGATTGTAAAAAAACTTTCTTCCATATTCAACTTTGGTGAAGTGAATGTGCTTTGTACGGATAAGACCGGAACTATAACGGAAGGAAATGTTATGGTAAAAGATATTGTAGATGCACATGGTGCCACAAATGAGCGCATAAGGCTGTATGCCTTCTTAAACGCTTCATTACAGAATGGATTTAGTAATCCAATAGATGATGCGATAAAGTCATTAAACATAACCATCAATGGTTATAAAAAGATCAACGAGATACCTTATGATTTTATACGTAAGAGACTAAGCGTCGCTGTTAATTTTAATGAGCGAAAGTTTTTTATTACTAAAGGCGCTTTCAATAATGTATTGGAAATATGTGATAAGATTGAAACTGAAAATGAACAAACAGAACCGCTTGATGAACAAAGACGAAAACTGCTGGCAGATAAGTATATCTCATTTAGTGAAGAGGGGTACCGGGTTCTGGGGCTTGCATACAGGAAAATAGAAAAAGATAAAATAGCCAGGGATGACGAGCAGCAATTAGTCTTTCTTGGTTTTATACTACTCGAAGATCCTTTAAAGGAAAGCACGCTTGCATCTATAAAGCGTTTAGAAGAGTTGCATATCAGCATAAAGATCATTACAGGAGATAACCGTTATGCAGCTTCGCATGCAGCGCAAAAGATCGGTATGCAGAATCCTGTAATAGTTACCGGAGAAGCATTGCGCAAGCTTACACCAGAGGCTTTTGTAGTAAAAGCAAAAGCCGCGAATATTTTTGCAGAAATTGAGCCGCAGCAAAAGGAATTTATCATTAAGGCATTGCAAAAATCAAAACTTACTGTAGCATATATTGGAGATGGTATCAATGATGCCGCCGCAATTAACGCTGCAGACATCGGTATTTCTACAAACAACGCAGTGGATGTAGCAAAAGAAGCTGCTGATTTTGTTTTGCTGGAAAAAGACTTATCTGTATTAGCTGATGGTGTATACGAGGGGAGAAGGTCTTTTGTAAACTCTATGAAATATATTTTCATAACTACAGGCGCAACTTTCGGGAACATGTTCAGTGTGGCAGGTGCATCGCTCTTTCTTCCTTTTTTGCCAATGCTTCCCAAACAGATATTACTCACCAATCTTATTACAGATCTTCCATTTCTCAGCATCGCCTCCGATCATGTAGACGATGAAGATCTTGTGCAGCCCGGTAAATGGAACCTCAAAATGATCAGTAGTTTTATGATTGTTTTTGGATTGCACAGTTCACTGTTCGACTTTATAACTTTTTATTTTCTCTATTTTTATTTCAGGCTTTCCGGCTCTGCATTTCAAACAGGATGGTTTTTAGAATCTTCTATTACCGAGCTGTTGATACTTTTTATTATACGCACTAAAAAATCTTTTATCAAAAGCAAACCGGGCAGGTTATTGTTGATAACAGGAATAATTGCGTTTTGTATTACCATATATCTTCCGCTCTCACCATTTGCAGATCTGTTAGGCTTTTCTGTAGCCCATACACAACAATTGATAACTATTACGCTTATTTTGGTTGCTTATATTATAACTGCAGATATTTTGAAAATAATTTTCTTCAGAATAAATGAAAGAAAACAGATGAAAGTAAGTATGCGGGCATTATAAATATAGATAGAATATTTTATTGTTTTTAATACCAACTGTTGTATAGATGTCATCGTCCCTTGCGTCGCAAGCACTTTATCAGTATATCTTTATCAGCAATGAAATAAACTGTTATAGCTTTCTTTTCAAAGGTTTATCAGCCTGTAAATTTTTAATATTATGATGAACTGGCATCTTGAAGATATTGACAAAGTATTAGAAATAACCGGTAGCTCTAAAGAAGGATTATCAACTACAGAAGCCGGAAAAAGGCTGCTGGAATATGGACCTAATGAAATAACCCAGGTACATAGAAGATCTGCATGGCTTTTATTGCTGCAGCAGTTTAAAGACTTTATGATACTTATACTGGTAGTTGCCGCAATTATCTCAGGTTTGCTTGGAGATGTTACAGATACGCTTGTTATTGTTGCGATTGTTATCCTCAATGCTGTCATTGGTTTTATACAGGAATATCGCGCAGAAAAAGCAATGGAGTCTTTAAGGAAAATGACAGCAACAAACGTTCAGGTATTCAGGGATAATACCATCCTTTCAATGCCTTCAGATATCCTTGTGCCCGGTGATATTATTTTACTGGAGGCGGGAAATATTCTTCCTGCAGACATACGTTTAATAGAAGCCGTACAGGTGAAAGTAAATGAAGCTTCTCTTACAGGCGAGTCATTACCTGTAGAAAAACAAACTGATACACTAAACGCACAGGTGCTTCCGCTTGGAGATTATACAAATATGGCTTTTAAAGGAACTTTTGTAACCGGCGGACGCGGAAAGGGAGTAGTTATTGCTACCGGTATGAATACCGAATTAGGAAAAGTAGCCCGTTTACTTCAGCAGCCGGAAGTGCAGACACCTCTTCAAAAAAGACTGGCTTCCTTCGGAAGAAATCTTGCTTATATAATCCTTTTCATCTGTTTTGTTGTATTTGCTATCGGGTTTCTGAAAGGGGAGGATGTGATACTCATGTTAATGACTTCACTTTCACTTGCTGTGGCCGCCATACCTGAAGCCTTGCCGGCTGTGATAACGATTGCTCTTGCAATAGGCGCCAAAAAAATGGTCAGAAAAAATGTGTTGATACGAAAGCTGCCAGCCGTAGAAACATTAGGGTCAGTCACCTATATCTGTACAGATAAAACGGGAACGCTAACCCTTAATAAAATGACAGTGGAAGAAATTGCAGGTAATGATTTTTCTATTTATGACAACTGCAACACATCTGAAAAATATTCAGGCAATGAATATCGATTGCTTATGTTGGCAATGGCATTAAATAATGATGTGTACAGAGATAAGGACAATAACCTGATTGGCGACCCTACCGAAATTGCTTTATTTGAATTTGCATCAGCAGCCGGGTATGATAAAACTAAAATGGAAAAACAATATCCACGTGTAGCAGAAATTCCTTTTGATTCTAAAAGAAAATGTATGACCACCATTCACCGTTATGGTGATGAATTTATTGCCTTTACTAAAGGTGCCACAGAAGTTTTACTACAAAAAATAAAAGATCCTTCCTCTGTTGAAAAATGGCAGAAACCATTGGATAATATGACGGGAAAAGGATTGCGTGTATTAGGTTTTGCAACAAGAAAATTTGATGTGTTACCTGCTTCTATTACCCCGGATACAATCGAAGAGCAGCTAAACCTGCAAGGTTTAACCGGACTTATCGATCCTCCAAGGGAAGAAGCCAGACAGGCTGTACAGGAATGTAAAACAGCAGGTATTAATCCTGTAATGATTACCGGAGATCATCCGGTTACTGCTGCAGTTATTGCCAGGCGACTTAATATTATTGAAACAGAAGATGATAGAATTATTACCGGGGCAGAATTAAGTAGTATGAGTGACCGTGATCTGCTGGAGATAGTAGATGATATTAAAGTTTATGCAAGGGTGTCACCGGAGCAAAAGCTAAATATTGTAAAAGCGCTTCAAAAAAAAGGAGCCTATGTGGCCATGACCGGCGATGGTGTAAATGACGCACCGGCTTTAAAACGTGCTGATATTGGTGTAGCGATGGGAATAACGGGAACAGATGTTGCAAAAGAGGCTGCACATATGATATTGTTAGATGATAATTTCGCCAGCATAGTAAAAGCTGTTAAAGAGGGGCGAAAAATTTTCGATAACACAAGAAGATTTATACGTTACGTTCTTACGGGTAATACTGCTGAAATACTGACAATTTTCCTGGCTCCTTTTTTTTCTTTACCTATTCCGTTATTACCCATTCATATTTTGTGGATTAACCTTGTTACAGATGGTCTGCCCGGGTTGGCTCTTACAGCAGAATCAGCAGAAGAAAATATTATGCATCGTCCGCCAAGAAATCCTAAGCAAAGCATTTTTGATGACGGCTTGGGAATTCATGTACTGTGGGTTGGTCTTTTGTTGGCATCATTAACCATAGGTACGCAAGCCTACGCTATACATGTTAATGATTCGCATTGGCAGACAATGGTATTTACTGTTCTTTGCCTGGGCCAGTTAACATATGCAATGGCTATAAGATCTGAAACTTTATCTCTGTTCCGTCAGGGAATTTTTTCAAACAGGGCACTGATCTTTACAGTAGTTATTACATTTATCCTGCAATTGGCTATTATTTACTTTCCTTTCCTGAATATGATATTCAAAACTGAGCCCTTATCCATAAAGGATTTGGTTTTTTGTATTGCTGTTTCAATGGTTGTTTTTGTAGTTGTAGAAGCTAAGAAAGTCATACATGCATCCATCAGAAGCAGGCAATGATACCAATCATGGTTTCCGGTAATCATCATCATTAAAACGGGCTGATCATTATGCTATCTTCACCAAACTAATACATTTCCCAATGACAGATAATATATCATTTGCGAAACCGTGCAACGTTTATCCGGGAGAATATATTCCTATGCCTGAAATAGAATTATTATTGGCAGAATTAAAAATTACCGGTAAAGACGCTGCAAAACCACCTGTAAATATGGATGAATTTAAAGATTGCTTCAGGATTGAAATGGTTATACCCGGTGTAAAACGGGAAGATATATTAGTTCGTATTGAAGAGAATAATATCTTATCTGTTATGGTACTGCATAAAGAGGAGAAAGAACGTAACAGGAAACTCAAAATACATGAATTTGAATCCGATTGCCTGGCGCGAAAAATTATTTTGCCAGGCAATGTAGATACTGAATTTATAAGTGCTGAATACAGGCAGGGTATTTTAAGTTTCTATATACCTAAAAACGGTAAACGCTCCGGTTCGGCCATCAACCAGGTATTTGTTTACTAATACCCCATTTATTACATGAGTTTTTCATTCACCTTTCCCTACACTGCAAATCCTGAGTTTAAAAAAAGAGTGGCTTATTTCTGCATGGAGTATGGCATTCACCAGCCTTTGAAAACATATGCAGGAGGTTTGGGATTCCTTGCAGGGTCTCACATGCGCAGTGCTTTTGAATTAAAGCAAAATATAGTGGGCATCGGTATTTTATGGAAATATGGCTATTACGACCAGGTACGTAAGCAGGACCAGACCATGGATGTATTGTTCGAAGAAAAAATTTATGGATTCCTCGAGCCCACAGATATAAAATTTACCATCAAAGTATCCAGGCATGATGTATGGGTAACAGCTTTTTATTTACCACCCGCTATCTTTAACACGGCGCCACTTTTTTTTCTTAGTACTGACTTGCCTGAAAACGATTACCTCGCTAAAACCATTTCTCATAAATTATATGATGCAAATCCTGAAACAGTAATTGCTGCAGCTATCCTGCTTGGTGAAGGTGGCGCCAAATTACTTGAGGTATTGAATTGGGAACCTGAGATATACCACCTGAATGAATCACATGCATTACCACTTGCCTTTTATTTATACAATAAATATAAAAGCCTGCAGGAAGTTCAGAAACGATTGGTGTTTACCAATCATACACCTGAAGAAGCCGGCAATCAAAAAACAAGTATCAGTCTTTTAGAGAAAATGGGATTTTTTTGTGATGTGCCGGTTACAGAAATAAAAGCCATTTCACAAACTTTTAATGGAGAATTGGATCATACATTAACGGCGCTCAGAATGGCCAAAAAAGCAAACGCTGTTTCAAAAATGCACCAGCGTACTCTATGTGGTTTGTGGTCAAAAGAAAAAGGTATCTGCGATATCATTGCTATTACAAATGGACAGAACTACACGTACTGGCACAATGATGATATGTACCAGGCATTAGAAAAAAAAGATGATAACGCTATCATTCAAAAAAAAACAGAAGGCAAGCGTAACCTGTTTGAAATAGTAGCAGACCAATGCGGAGAAATTTATGATGAGAAGATCTGTACCATTGTGTTTGCAAAAAGATTTGCAGGGTATAAACGGGCAGATCTTTTACTGCACGATATGGAAAGATTTCATCGCCTGGTTACAGATAAAGAAAGACCCGTGCAGATCATATGGGCTGGAAAGCCTTACCCAATGGACTATACAGCCATCGGCGTTTTCGATAAGATTGTAAACGTTTGCAAAACATACACCAACTGTTCTATTCTGGTGGGTTATGAAATAAAATTATCCCGCCAGCTTAAACAGGGTGCAGATATCTGGCTTAACCTTCCGCGTCTTACACATGAAGCATGCGGTACAAGTGGTATAGCTGCTGCCATGAATGGCACTGTAAATGTTGGATTACCAGATGGCTGGTTTCCTGAATTTGCAAAAGATAAAATAAACAGTTTTATAGTTCCTCCATGCGATATTAGTTTGCCCGATCACATACAGGATGATGCGGATGCAGAAAGTCTGTATCACCTGCTCGAAACAGAAGTGCTTCCCATGTATTATGATTATCCTAACCGCTGGATAGAAATTATAAAGAATGGTTTAAGAGATGTGGCTCCTCAATTCGACAGCAACCGCATGGTAAAAGAATATTATCAAAAACTTTATAGCTAAGAACAGTTCAATACATTTTTTATGTACCAAACTGTAGTGCTGCCATATGGCACTTGTTGCGTCGCACACTTGTACTTTCTGAATTTTTATGAAACGAATGAAAAGACAAATCGAAAACCCTTTTCACTTCTCACTTTTGACTTTTCACGGTGCTATATCTTCTTCAGTACAAGAGTGCGACGCAACGTAAGATGAGCAGTGTGATGAACGCCTGGCTCAAAAAAATTTTTCTTACTGCTGATTAATCTCATTGCATCCGCTGACCATAGTCCTTGATTGTCTGTACACTGCGAAATACATTTGCTCAATAAACAAGTATATTTTAAAATAACAAAAAACAAGGAGGTTTTATGGGAACTCAAGCATTAGCTAAACTAAGCGAAAGAATGCCATCTGTATTTGATGATTTTTTTAAACCATGGAACGAATGGTTTGATGGTGGTGGCCTGCTGGGCCGTACAATGAATGTGCCTGCAGTAAATATTGTAGAACAGAAAGATGATTACCTCGTATCGCTGGCGGTACCCGGTATGAAGAAAGATGATTTTAAAATTGATGTAGATGGTAACATGCTTACCATAAGCAGCGAGAAGGAAGAAAATAAAGAAGAAAAAGACAAAAAGTTTACACGCAAGGAATATAATTATTCTTCTTTTAGCCGCAGCTTTACTTTGCCTGAAGAAATAAATAAAGAAAAGATTGAAGCAAAGTATGAAGATGGTGTGCTTAAAATTTCTTTGCCGCGTAAAGAAGAAGCAAAAAAAACTGCTGCAAAACAAATTGCCGTTAAATAATCATTGCTATTTACATGGCCCTATAGAGCCGTTGCTATTCCTGTAACCCTATAGTCTTTTACCCCGTCTGCTGGTTTGACGGGGTTTTTCTATTGCCGGGTGATCACAATCATGATTAACGCTGATAAGTGTTTTGGTTTGGGGTTTTTAAAAAATATAGTTTTACAATTAAGATGTGGTTCAAAAAAAAAGACCGGCATTGTGAAATATGATCGATACCTTATTAAAACCAGATGTTATGTTTAAGTTGAAATTAACACAGTTGCAATATGAAAGCGATGCCTGGAAAAGGTTACTTGCTTTTATGATGGATGAAAATGTTTATTTGAAAAACAGGGTCGCTGAAGTTTTGGGAGATGGATTTAATAATGATTTGCTTGATAGTGTTGAGAATTTTCAAACACGTTTTATAAAAATAGATGAATGTATTAATTTACTGCGTAATAATGTTGCAGAACTGGATAAACTGTTGATGCGTGAAGTGTTTGAAGACGGGAAGATCGTAAAAGAAGTTGGCAGAAAGCTGCACAAATTGCGTGCTGATATGATGGATGTGGAGAAACAATTTGGTAGGCTTAAACATGATTTCAATAGTTACCTTTCAGAAAATATAGTGTAACCCGGCACGCAGAAATTGAGATTGTTTATCAAATAACTAATTATAGTTGCTTTTTTAATTGAGCATCTGTTCCAGTTTTAATGGGTCAGTAATAGTAATAATTCCATCTGTGATGTCTATGATCTTTTCATGCCGAAAGTCGCTAAGTGTACGGATAAAAGATTCGGTGGCGGTGCCTGCCATGCTTGCCAGGCTTTCACGGTTCATATCGATGGTGAATTTTTCTGCTTTATTATGATGGTATTTTTTCTTGAGCATTAAAAGTGCATCAGCAACTTTTTTTCTCAGTGAATGATAAGCAAGACCCAGCAACTGATTTTCTTTTTCAGAAATATTGCCAGCCAGCAATTCCATAAATTTTTTTGAGACGGCTGTATTTTTATTCAGTAGTTCGTCAAAATCTTCTTTAGGTATTACAGCCAGTTCCGTTTCATCAATTGCCTCTGCTGTGTCTTTATAAGTAGCGCCTTCAAGCAATGCTATATAGCCTATAAATTCACCGGCACCAAATAAACCGGTTACCAGTTCTTTTCCATCTTCATTGCTCTTGTATGTTTTTATTTTGCCTTTTAAAATATAATACAACTTGTTAGGGTGGTTGCCCTCCGCATAGATAGTTTGTTTCTTTTTATATTTGTTGGTGTCTCTGTCTTTCGTAAAAGAGCTAAGTGTAGTATTGCCTGTGCTTGCCTGCATTAATTGTTCCAATCCCTGCAGACCAGGCGCTAGATGCTGCTTCAACTGATCAAGTTTTTTTAACCGGCTGTCTACAGCATTTAATAACTCAGTTCCGCTGAAAGGTTTGGTAATATAATCATCAGCACCCAGTTCCATACCCTTGCGAAAATCACTTCGTTCTGTTTTAGCGGTTAAGAAAATAAAGGGCGTGTTTTTTATTGCTTCATTTTTATGGATTGCATGCAGCACGCCATAACCATCAAGACCGGGCATCATTATATCGCAGATAATAAGATCTGGCTTGTGCTCAATGGCTTTTTCTATGCCGGTTTTTCCATCTGCTGCTTCAATTACTTTATAATTTGACAACTGAAGTATTTCTGCAGTGTTGCTGCGTATATCTTCATTATCTTCTATTATTAAGATCTTTTTCATGTTAGCTTTTTTGCGTATAAAAAATTATGATAAATTCAGTCCCTTTTTCCAGTTCGCTTTTACATTGTAAAGTGCCGTTCATCAGCTCGGCATACCTGGAAACAATATGCAGGCCAAGCCCTGTGCCTTGTATATTTACTGCATTGGTGCCGCGGAAGAATCGTTTCGTTAGATGACGCTGGTCTTCTTTTGAAATGCCTATACCATTATCCTTTACGGAAAGAGTTACTTTGTTATTAATACAACTGGTTTTTATTTCTATTATTCCTGTCTCAGAAGAAAATTTACTTGCATTTGAAACCAGGTTCATGATGATATGTTTCAGGAAAGATGCATCAAGCTGTGCAAAAAGATCGCCTTCGTGCCGATACGTTATTTGCTGCTGCTTTTTCAGGTTATCTTTTATTTCTTCTTTTATAGTTGCGGTTAATTCTTTGATGTTGAACCGGGTAATCTTTACCTCTGCCTTACCCTCTTCAATTTTACCTACACTAAGAAAATCATTCAGTATATCTATCAGTATGTTTACAGAAGAAACAATTCGCTGCAGGTGTATCTCCCGTTTTGGCTGACTTTCTGTAGTTGTATATTTATCTATAAGATAGGCTGAAGATAATATAGTGCTAAGCGGTGTGCGGAATTCATGCGATGCTGTAGTAACAAATCTCGATTTTAATTCATTAAGCTCCTTTTCTTTTTTTAATGACCGGGAAAGTTCTTCTTTTGAAATTTCTAACTGGCGCATCGCATGCGTAAGTTCCAGTGTACGTTGCTCTACGGTAGATTCCAGCTCATCGTGTAACTTTATTATTTCTGCTTCCGCTTGTTTTCGTTCGGAAATATTATTAATGAAAGCCATTACAAATTTTTCATTGTTTTTGTTAAAATAGCTGAGGGTTATTTCTACCGGCAATTCTGTACCGTCTTTTTTAATGGCAAACAGGTCTTTGCCAGAATGCATCGGCCGGCTTTTTGGGTCTTTAAAATATTCTACATGATATACCGCATGGTCTTTCCGGAAACGCTCCGGGATAAGCAGATCAATTGGTCTGCCGGTTAATTCATCATCGGCATAGCCAAATTCCTGTAATGCAAATGGGTTAATGGCTGTAATAGTTCCTGAAAAATCCACAATTATAATACCCATAGTAGCATAATTGAAAATCGCTTCAAAATAATTCGAGCTCTCTTTTTTATTTTTAACGGAATGTGGCATTCATCAATAATTTATTTTACAGGCTATTGTCTTTTATGGCATCGCCTGTTGTGTCACTCACTTATACTGTTGAATAAAAGTCAGCAAGGCCGAAAGACTATTACTTCATCCGATTTTCTTGCTGACTTCCGAACTATAAGTACAAGTGTGCGACGCAACGAAGCCCAATAATAATTCCTGTGCCTGGTACATAAAAAATTCCGGCACATGCATATTATTTCATGTTACTAAGCTCTTTAAAAGCAGGAAAGATGTTTATGATTAACGTCAGCCACTGGCCTGACTATGCGCAATGTTTTTAACTGGTGGTAACAGTGTTTTTAAAAAATGATTTATATACTTCAAACCACATTACACATACGAATGCCACGCCAGAGCAAAGCCAGAACTGAACTTGCGTAATTGCTGCGAGTTGAAAAAGATTGCGTACAAAAGGAATAAAATGCAAAGAAAGCAGGAATAAAACCGACACAATAAGTATAACAGGAACGAGATTATTTTTGTAACGGCTGGTATAATAAATAGTTCTGGAAAAAGAACGGTTTGCAAACGTGAGGAATATATTGCTTACAATAAGTGAGGTAAACACAATGGTTCTTGTTTGTTCAAGCGTGGCGCCATTGTTCATAAAATAATGATAAAGGCCTAAAGCTCCTGCAGCAATAATAATTCCCTGCACAAAGCTTACCAGTAATTCCTTTTTTGTAAATAAACTATCTTTTCTTTCTCTCGGAGTTTGCTGCATAATATTTTTTTCTACCGGTTCTCTTTCAAAGAAAATTGAACAGGTAGGACCCATTATCAATTCCATAAAAATGATATGAACAGGAGAGAAGATGTTGGGATAGACCCATCCAAATATAAGCGGCAGCGAAGCTGTAAGAATTATAGGAATGTGAATGGAAATAATATAGCGGATCGCTTTTTTTAAATTGCTGAAGATTTTTCTTCCTTCTCTGATAGCCGTTACCATGCTTTCGATGTTATCATCAGTAAGAATAAGATCTGCTGCCTGCCGTGCAATTTCTGTTCCTCTTTGCCCCATCGCAATACCAATATTTGCAGATTTTAATGCGGGGCCATCATTAACGCCATCACCTGTCATGGCTACAATTTCTCCGTTAGCTTTTATTGCATCAATCACTTTCATTTTAGCATCTGGAAACATCCGGGCAAATACATTGGTGTTTTTTACAAGCTGCATTAAAGAGTCTTGTGTCATATTCATCACCTCATCGCCGGTAACACTATTAAGATGGTTGACCAAACCAACCTGGCCAGCAATATTCATGGCAGTTTCGGGGTAATCTCCTGTTATCAGTTTTACTTCAATCTTTGCATTATAAAATTGTTGAAGTACAGCTGCAATATTTTTCTTTGGGGCATCATATAATGCCAGCAAGCCTTTGAACTGCCAGTTAAAGTCATCCTGTAAAGATGGGAATAACTGCTCCGTATGAGCAGCGCCGGCTACGCCAATAACACGGTATCCTTTGGTGGCAAGCAATTTTACATATGCTGAAATTTTCTTTTTATCATTCTCATTTAAATGACAAATATTAATGATGCGTTCCGCAGCGCCTTTTGCTGTTACAACCTTTGTGTTGTCATGTTCATATACATGCGTCATCATAGGTGGTTGCCCTTCCAGCGGGTATTCATAGATCATCTTCAGCGGATGATATATTCCGGCATTTGTATATAAATGATATGCTTCTAAAATTGCTTTTTCCATTGCGTCAAAAGGATTCACTTCACTGGCCAGCATTGCATAATAGAGTACTTCATCATCCTGCAGTTGGTTGTCATGATCTAATTCAAGCAATGCGTCGCTTTTATAATCATAGACAGTTTTTACCTGCATTTTATTTTCAGTAAGTGTACCGGTTTTATCAAAGCAAAGAACACTGACCGCACCAAGATTTTCAACGATCTGCGGTTGTCGTGAGATTATGCCCAGTTTACTCATCTTATAAGTGCCCAATGCCATGAAAGAAGAAAAAGCAACTGGTATCTCCTCAGGTATCACAGACATGGCTAATGTTAAGGCAAATAACAGGCTGGTCACAAATTCACGGTGATGTAAATAATTTACAAAGAAGATAATACAAAAACCAAGGAAGCCAAATAAGGCAAAACGGCGTACAAACTTATTGATCTGCTGTTGCAGCAAGGTTTTAGGGGGTTGATAGGTACCAATTGTTTTACCTAGTTTGCCCAGTGTGGTATTATTGCCTGTAGCAGTTACCTGTGCAATACATTTGCCGCTATTAATAGTTGTGCCCTGAAACAGGGCATTCGAATTTTCTGTTTCATTTTTATCTACAGGTAAAGATTCACCGGTGATGATCGATTCATTTACAGTAAGATCATTGGCCTGTAGAATGATCGCATCTGCAGGAATATTCATTCCCTCATCAAGCAACATAATATCGCCGGGAACCAATTCTTCTGCGGCAATTACAATTTCTTTGCCATCCCTTATCACCGTTACTTTCGGTTCTGTAAATTCCTGTAGTGCTTTTAATGCATTGCTGCTTTTTACTTCCTGGTACAGAGAAATAGCAGTTACCAGGATTATGGCTACCAGCATCATAATACCTTCACTTACTTCACCTAAAATAAAATACAATAAACAGGCAACAAAGAGCAGGATAAACATGGGCTCTTTTACAACGTCCCATACAATATGAATAAAGCCACGGGATGGTTCTGCATGAAAAATATTTTTTCCATACTGCAGTTGCAGACTGGGAACTTCTGATCCTGATAACCCTATTACATTTCCCAACTCAATTACTTTTCCTGGCATCAGGTTACAAAAGATTTAATGATGAGTGTACTATTTACTTTCAACACTCAATGTAATGTTTTTTTGGCCAAACTGTATTGCTGCTATTAAGCTTCGTTGCGTCGCACTCTTCAGGTTTCTTTTCGCTGCTGTGCATGTGCGCCTCTAATGGTTATTCATCTTCAAACCGTCCTGTTTTTTCCGTAATAACAATACGGTAAACAACAGGCCTTATCTTTTCCTGCATTTGCGGATGAGCAATATTTCCCTCCGTTTCAGGTAATATTGCCGTTGCACTTATTTTCATATGCATCATTCGGTCCACAAATAATTTCATAGCATAATACCTGTCCCTTTTATCTGTAAGCTCCTGGTATTGCCCCCATACAATTACACTTTTCCATTTGGTAAAACTTTTCATTTCATCTACTTCAAAACATACATCAGGATTCTTTCTCATCATTTTTATCTTCATGCCTTCAACAGAATGGGCAATGATAAATTTCCCATCATATACATAATTGACAGGAACCACATAAGTTTTCAGGCCGTCATTACAACCAATGCGACCCAATATATTTTCTTTTAGCACTTCTTCTATTTCCTGATCATTCAGTTTATCGATCATGAAAGTATTTTTATAATTCTTCATCATCAATATAAGCAGCTTCTAAAGTTGATTCAGCTTTATTAATGTTTTCAATCCCTTTCAGCAATGCATCCGCATTGAAAGAAATGCTATCAATACCCCGCTGTACAAGAAATTGTGCAAACGCCGGAAAATCGCTGGGAGCCTGGCCGCACAAACCTATTTTAACACCAGCCTGCTTAGCCTTACTTATCATCGTGGCGATCATTTCTTTTGCAGCTTCATTTTGCTCGCTGAATAAATTGCTTACAATGGCAGAATCCCTGTCTATACCTAAAGTAAGTTGAGTAAGATCATTTGAGCCAATGGAGAAACCATCAAATATTTGTGCAAATTTTTCTGCAAGTATCACATTGCTGGGTATCTCTGCCATTACATATATTTCAAGATTATTTACACCTTGCTCAAGGCCATATTTTTTCATTACGGCAATTACTTTATTGCCTTCATCAATTGTTCTGCAGAATGGGATCATCACTTTTACATTTGTTAAACCCATCTCATCTCTTACCTTTTGAATGGCTTTACATTCAAGTCCAAAGCCTTCTTTATACAGATCGTTGTAATATCTTGATGCGCCGCGAAAACCGATCATGGGATTTTCTTCAATTGGTTCAAAATCTTTACCACCAATAAGATTGGCATATTCATTGGTTTTAAAATCACTCATACGCACAATAACATCTTTTGGATAGAATGCTGCTGCAATGCTGGCTACACCTTCTGCCAGTTTATCTATAAAATATTTTTCTTTGTCCGGATAATGATGTGTTAGTTCTTCTATCTTTTGTTTTACGGTTGCATCTTTTAGTTCATTGAATTTTACCAGGGCCATCGGATGTATTTGTATGGAATGAGTAATGATAAATTCAATGCGCATCAATCCTACACCATCGTTTGGATAGAACGAAAGTTTAAAAGCTTTATCAGGGTCTGCAACAATCAGCATTACATCGGTGCTCTCTGGTTTTTTGATGTTGGAGAAATCAAGCGCTGTTTCTTTGAAATTTAATCTCCCGTTATATACATAACCGGTTTTTCCCTCGCAGCAGGATACCGTTATAACAGATCCATCCGTAATTTTTTCTGTTGCATTACCACAACCAACGACGGCGGGCACTCCTAATTCTCTTGCTACAATAGAAGCATGACTTGTTCTGCCGCCTTTATTGGTAATGATGGCAACGGCATTTTTTAGAATGGGATCCCAGTCCGGGCTGGTAAGATCTGTAACTACAATTTCACCAGGCTGTAATTTGTATGATTCATGTGGTGATTGCAGAATCCTTGCTATACCTGTTGCTACTTTAGAACCAATGGCTTCACCGGTTGTTATGGCTTCAGCTTTATCGAGCAACTTATATTCTTTTACCAGCAATGGATTTTTTTGTGAGTGAACAGTTTCCGGCCTTGCCTGTATAATAAATAATTCATTAGTAAGCCCGTCTTTGGCCCATTCAATATCCATTGGTTTTTGATAATGCTTTTCAATGATCAGCGCCCATTTGGCAAGCTTTGTTATTTCATCATCGCTTAATACAAATTGTTCCTGCTTTTCTTTTGGCGTTGTAATATTGACAACCGGATTTTTTTCATCATCGCTATAGATCATGGTCTTTGCTTTTTCTCCCAGCTTCTTCTGGATAATAGCTTTTTTTCCCTGCAACAGGGTTGTTTTGAAAACAAAAAATTCATCCGGTGTTACGGTGCCCTGCACAATATTTTCACCCAGGCCCCATACGCCGCTTAAATGAATAATATCCCGGAAGCCAGATTCCGGTTCCAGCGTAAAACCCACGCCGGATGAAGCTTTATCACTGCGCACCATTTTCTGCACACCTACAGACAGTACAACTTTTTCATGTGGAAAGCCATTGTCTTCACGATACTTGATGGCCCTGTCTGTATACAGAGATGCGAAACATTTTTTAACCGCCTTGCGCAAAGCATCTTCACCTTTAATATTAAGGTAAGATTCATGCTGACCTGCAAAACTTGCTTGTGGAAGATCTTCTGCAGTTGCGCTGCTGCGAACGGCAACTGCTGCATTATCATCTGGTTCAAGCTCTTTGTATGCATCGGTTATTGCCTGCATCAGATCATCGGGCAATGCAGCTTTGAGTAAAAGATCCCGAATGCGTGCACCAATATTTGAAAGATTTGAAAATTTATCTCTATCAAGATGTGCTAATATTTCGTGTATGGGTTTGTACAAACCATTATAAGATAAAAATCTTTCAAACGCAAAAGCAGTAGTGGCAAAACCGTTAGGTACAGCAATACCTTTTGAAGAAAGTTTGGAATACATTTCACCTAAAGAAGCGTTTTTACCGCCCACTGTAACTATATCAGCTATACTAATTTCACTGAATTTTTTTATGTATGATTGCATGATAACTATAGTTGTTTAAATGCTGCATAAAGAAATAAATGTACAAGAGTGCGACGCAACAAAAGTCTTATATCAATTCGTAAGCCTGGTACCTAAAATTCTTTACTTGTGTTTTAAAGAAAAGGTAATATTAATTTTATTTATGTAATGCCATTACCGGAACATGACTGTGTAATACCAATTGTTTCGAATGACTTTTATGCACCAGTTTATCAAACAGGCCATGTCGTTTTGGAAGTACGATCAAAAAATCTATATGGTTTTTTTCTGCAAAGTCTATAATTGCCTGGTCCTTATCATCGCCGGGTATAAAGTGATAATCTGCCTGTATATCTTTCAACAGATCCCGCAGTGTGCCTGATTCAAAAACAATTTCGGGATTATATGTTCTTTGCCTGCCTGTATTAAGTACATGAAGTTTAGCATGAAAATCTTCTACTAGTTTTTTTATTTCATCAGCAGGTACTGTATCGGTTACTTTATTAAAGTCGCATGCAAGCCCTATGTTTTTTATGGACGAGAATGTGGCCTGCGGAGAAACAGTTATAAGCGGCCACATCAAATTTTTCAGGGCATATATTGTATGCCCCCCCAAAAGCAAACGCGTAGCTGCTGTGGTACCCTGGCTTCCCATTACTACGGCATAAGGATTTATACGTTCGCAAACGGCATTTAACTCGGTAAAAAAAATGCCCGTTCTTATTTCACTTTCAATAGGTATTTTATTTTTTGTTTTAGTGGTGAGTTCTTCTTTAAGTTGTGCAAGCGATCTTTCAGGATCAAGTGTCATTTGCGCTTCGTTCAGGGCTGCAGGCACTTCCAGATAATTTATAGGTATTTGAAATACATGCAGCAAAAATAAATCTGCATTAATGGCTAAAGCCATTTCAGCGGCATAATGTGCAGCATTTGCAGCGGCAGTAGAAAAATCAGTAGCAACCAGAATCGTTTTCATAAACAGTATATTTAATAATGTTGAATAAGCGCTATATGCCCATATTTTTTCAATACATCCTTATCAACAAATTCTACATCCCCACCGGTTTCCAGTATTTTTTCTATCACGTCATCTACTGCATCCTTTATGTAAGAAAATTTGTTGTAGGGCTCATTTATTTTATATATCTTATCCTCATTGCTTCCATGTTCTGCTGCATACATATAATCTTTTTCCACTACCAGCAAACGTCCCTTATTATGCATGGCCTCACGCCAAACATTATGCATGCCAACAGCTAGTTTTTTATTATCCATAGCTTCTTCCATCCGGTTTAAGAGATCTGCTTGTATTACTGTTTTCCAATCAGCTATGTGTGGTTCAAGAATGGCTTTTAATTCTGATAAGGTACAGGCCTCGTAGTTGCCATAAATATATTCTATAACAGCTGCTTTATGTTTGGTAATGTTTTTAAAATGCCCCACCATTCTTTCGGGGCCTAAAACAAAAAGCGGTAATTGATAAGCATTGAGAATAATATCCAGTCCATCATCAATGTGATGCAGGAACTTATCCATTATTATTTCCCTGCGGGATGACATGTCTGAAAAATTAGATACTCTTTCCGGCAACTCATTTACATATGCATCAACTTCAGATATATTTGATACGATGTTTACAAAGGATGAAGAATTTCCAAGATAAATTCTGCTTTCTTTACCATCCATCAGCAGTACAAGATATTTATGCAATTGTTTTTTACTGTAAACAAGGTCGCGAATTTCAAATGATTCATCTACGATAATTTTTTCCTCTACCGCTATATCCAGGTACAACACTTTCTCAAATACCGGTGATACATATATCGCGATACTTTTTTTATGGGTATTAAAATTCAGGTTCTTTAGGATGGCCCTTAATTTTTCCATTACCAATACAGACATTTCACCAGGATAATTTTGCATTAATTCCCGCTCAGCCTTGTCGGCAGCTATTTTAAGGCTGTGTGACAATTCTGCTTTTAAACCCATTTTTGGTTCAAACGGAACAATGATTGATACGGCAGGACGATAGTGTACCGCATCCATTACTTCGCGTATTTCAGGTGGGATAGTTGAACTCATAACCGGAGTGTTTTAGTATACGAAACTACTGGTAACTAATCCGGTAAATGCTGATACTGATCAATGCTTTCTTTGATTATCATCAGCATTTATACTGCGTTTGAATAATTTTTTTATGTTGTGTAGCCGGCAGAAGAATTATTATTGAGCGTTCGTTGCGTCGCACATTTCAACGCTTTGTTCATTGCTGAATAAAGAAAAGAAAGTACAAGTGTGCGACGCAAGTGGAACCCATAGTAGCACTAAGGCCGGGCTCAAAAGAAAATATCTTTCTGATATATTTACACTTTTCTGTTTGTTGTATTTAAAGCTTGCAAATGGTTTTAGCGTTTGTGGTAAAACAGAAAAGGGCTGGTCGACACCAGCCCACTAAACTAAACCCCCAAGAGTTGAATAAATAATTATTTATGTGCTATAAAAACGGGTAACCAATGCTCTGCAATAAGATCGTTTACAAAGCTCTTTTTAAAAAGCTGCGACAGGCCATGCCGCCCATATGAGCCGCTTACCACGATTGCAGATCTTTTTTCTGAGGCCCATGTACTAAAATGTTTTTTTGGTATATCCAGCTTAGACATGGTAAGATTATTGAAATGTCTTGCTGCAAGCTCTTCTATTTGTATTTTATCGGGGAAATCTTCCTCCGCCTCATTACTTATATATACCAGTAAAGTTTCTTTTTTAGTCAGTTCGGGGAACAGGTATGCAAATTGTTTAATTGCAAAAACAGATTCTTCACTTCCGTCATAAGCGAGTATAATGTTTTCAGGAAAATCAAATTTTTCAGGCACCAGGATCACGGGGCATTTTACATCCTCCAATGCATCTTCTAAATAATCATTGGGAGAACCGGCATGGATATTTTCATAAAATATTTCACTGCCTAATATTAGCAGGTCTGCATAGCGGCTTTCTTTTTTTAATTCGGGCAATGCCAGGTCAAAAAAATCTTTGTGCACACGGTACTCAATGCCACTATGTTTGCAACGTTCTTCAAAGTGTTCAATATTTTCTTTTATGAGTTCGGATTCACCTGGTTCTACCAATGGTATCATTAAGGGGCTTCCTACACCATCTGCGTAACTCCATAAGTTGGCAAGCTCTGCCTGCGGTAAAAAAACGCCGGTTAGTAAGATGGGGCTAAGTTCATTTAGCCTGCGGGCAAATTCAAAAGCGCCTTCTGATGCATTGCTTCCATCGAAAGCAAGTAATATCTTTTTCATAAATGAAATATTAACTGGTTATTATAATTTCTAAGTGTGAAATTATGCAGGTACAGGAAATTGAAGAATGATGTGTATTGGCAGTTTAGTTGATCTTGATCAGTACCAAAGCAGTATAAATAAAAGTCTGCAATATTGCAGGTTTTTTATAATTCGCCTATGTAAAGTCGGGATGACTGGATTCGAACCAGCGGCCCCCACGTCCCGAACGTGATGCGCTACCGGGCTGCGCTACATCCCGAAAAAATTTAAGGAGAACAAATGTATTCTACATAAATTATTTCTCAAAATCAATGATGGATAAAATAATGATCATTGATCTCGCCTTTTCATATTGGCTATTTTTTAAGCTATTTTTCGTGGCCCGTCAGCTGATATTTTCATGGCAACTTATGTTGCGTCGCACCCTTATACTGAACAATACTATGCGGCTTTCATTCGTCTCCTGCAAATGAAATAAATATCTTTACCGGATGGCAAAAAGAAGCGCTGGAATTCTTTTATATCGTTTTCATGCAAATGAACCAGAAGTATTGCTGGTGCACCCCGGGGGACCTTTTTGGCAGAAAAAAGACCTGGGTGCATGGTCTATTCCCAAAGGCGAATTTGAAGAAGAGGAAGATCCGTTGGATGCTGCAAAAAGAGAAATGGAAGAAGAAACAGGAATAAAAGTTTCTGGAGCTTTTATTGAATTAACCCCTGCAAAACAAAAAAGCGGGAAGACCATTTACGCATGGTCTTTACTTAAAGATGCAGACGTTGGTGAAATAAAGAGTAATAGCTTTGAAATGGAGTGGCCACCAAAATCAGGAAAGAAAAAAGAGTTCCCTGAAATTGATAAGGCAGGCTGGTTTGCTATGGCCGAAGCGAAAGAAAAAATTATTGAAGGCCAGGTTCCATTTATCATCGAACTTGAACAGAAACTCAAGATTCAATAGAGATTATTGTTATTTAACCGACGTCAAAATTTTTTATCCTGCCTTTTTCAATTCTCTTAATTTATCGAGGTAGAACATTACTTCTTCATCAGTTACCTGTTCAAAATTTTCATAAAATGCACCTACGCCATAAAATTCATCAGGTATAAGTACCGCAACTACTTCGTCTACTTCTTTTGATAATTTTTGCACTGCACTTTTTGGTGCTACCGGTACACCAATTACAATTTTACCGGGTTTGCCTTTACGCAATACCTGCACTGTACTTAGCAGAGTATTACCTGTTGCAATACCATCATCTATCACTATTACTGTTTTACCCTGCAGGCTTTCAGGCTCCCTGTCATCCATAAATCTCGCTTGCATTTCTTTAAGCCTGCTACGAATGCGCCGCAATTCGTTTTGAATATATTCATCCGAAACGTTTTCATGGGGAATAACAAAATAATCTGTAAGGCTTGCTGCACCGATAGCATATTCTTTATTAAAGGGGTGACCTATTTTCTTTGTAAGAATGACTTCAATGGGAAACCCTAGTTCATTAGCAACTGCATAAGCAACAGGCACACCACCTCTTGGAACAGCCAGTACAATACCTGGATCATTCCTATATTTTTTTAGTTTTGCTGCAAGTAATAAACCTGCCTCTATTCTGTCGCGGAACATATAAATTTATTTTATCGTGAATTGCCGTTTATGCGACTATATATTATGTTTCTTGTGTTGCAGAATGCAAATACTTTTCAAACCATTTAGCAGCCAGTCCGGAAACAATATCCATTTTACCTGGTTCTTCAAACAAATGAGTGGCGCCATCCACCACTTCTAATTTCTTTTCACATGTTAATTGCAAATAGGCATGCTTGTTTAATTGCAACACATCAATGTCTAAACTGCCAACAATCAATAGTGTAGGCGACTGAACTTTTTTTAAATCGTTCATCGCTAAATCAGGCCTGCCTCCCCTGGAAACTACGGCTTGTATTTGTGGCAACATAGTTGCAGCCCTTAAAGCAGACGCGGCGCCTGTACTGGCGCCAAAATAACCGATGCGACATTCTTTTGCGGATGGGAATCTTTCCAGCCACTCAGTCGCACCGGCTAATCTTTTTGTAAGCAGGTCAATATTAAAACGATTATTATAAACCCTGTCTTCTTCTTTGGTAAGCAGATCTAACAGTAACGTCCCAAAGTTTTTTTGCTGCAGAAATTTTGCGACAATTTGATTACGCACGCTAAACCTGCTGCTGCCGCTGCCGTGTGAAAAAATTACAACAGCACCTGCATTATGTGGAATGATCAATTCACCCTCTACTGTTGTTTTATCAACGGGAATGTGTACCTCGCCGTTATATTGCAGATCCATCTTTTTTTGTTTACCGTGGTAATACAATAGTTGTTCTTGCTTCCATATTTACATCATGCTCTGCCAATTGCGATAAGCGGTCGTCAATTTGTTTTTCGTTTATTTCAGCTTCGTGAAAAATGGCTGCTTGTTTTTCCATGCCAACTGCATTGGCGTACGCAGTAGCAGTGCCATACATACTGATCTTAAAATGATTGATTGCCTGTATACATGCAAGCAGGCACGCATCTCTAACTTTTGTATCTGCACAATGAGAAAGCTTCTCCTGTGTTTCTTCTATATATGCATGCATGATACGGTTTGTGAGACTTATTGAACTGATCTTCTCCTCTTCAAAAAAGCCTTCTATGTTTTGAACATGCGTTCCTATAAAATCAAGATAGCGCTGCAATGTGTTTTTGAGTTTTATAGAACCTGCTTTATTTATCCATTCAGGCAGGATTTGTTGTAATTGTGCTTCGGCACTGGTAAACTTACCTGCATCATAATTCAGCAGGTTATGCAAAGTGGTGATGGTTTGGTTATGTGCTGCCATAGTATTTCAATTTTATTGTTACAAATCTAACTGTCCAAATATTCTGGATGAATGACCACCATCAAACAAAACCTTGACCTTGCTCATTGCCGGGTACCATTAAATGCTTTTGTTTTGATAATCGTTTGATCTGCTCAATTAGTGTTATGGCTGAATAGTATTGCCGAACGTACAAGTGAGTGACACAACAGCAGCTATATAGCAGTAATGCAGTTTGTAAATAAAAAAAATGCTTACAACGATAAGCGGATAATAAATAATACAATGCTTAAACACAACAATAAATAAATATTTATGCCAACGAAAAAGCAGCCGGGTAAGCCATTTGAAACACCCGTGCCGGAAAAACATCCGGAGATAAAGCCACCGGATGACCCGGAAGAGCCAATTAAGATTCCGGAGGAAAACCCGGATATAATACCAAATGAAGAACCATTTGAACCACCTCCTTTTGAAGTGCCGCCACCAGGTGAGGGACCTTAAATGTAAAATAACATGAGCGATTTTACACTACATAATGAAGCTACGAGAGCTGTTGATTTTAAACCATTAAAAGTTAACAGTACTGCATTTAATAATGACGGAATGATTCCTGTTGCATTTACCTGCGATGGAAGTAATATTAGCCCACCGCTTGATATTGACCACATTCCTGAAGAAGCCAAATGTCTTGTATTGATTGTAGATGACCCCGATGCTTCTGTTGGTACCTGGGTACATTGGATAGTTTGGAATATTCCTGTAACGCATCACATCAAAGAAAACCAGGTGCATGGCATAAAAGGCATGAATGACTTTCAACAATATGATTATTCTGGTCCATGTCCACCATCGGGTACACACCATTATTTCTATAAAGTATATGCCCTTGATGCTTTACTTAATTTACCTGCAAACACAAGAAAACCCCAGTTAGAAAAGGAAATGAGTAAGCATATTATAGCATTTGGTGAACTGGTTGGATTGTATAAAAGAGATCAGTAAAAAAATTATAAAATCATGCGACGCTATTTTACAAAAGAAGTATTGTTTGATGAACATGCAGCGATAAGCACCATCAAACAAAAGGCGCACCCTTTACAAAGCAAAGTTGATCTGCAACCATTATTCAACCGAATAGGTGATTCAAGAATTGTAATGCTGGGTGAGGCAAGTCATGGTACACATGAGTATTATACCTGGAGGGCACATATCACTAAACGGCTGATAGAAGAAAAGGGTTTTAATTTTATTGCAGTGGAAGGAGACTGGCCTGATTGTTACAGGTTGAATCGTTTTATAAAGGGATATGATGCAGATAATAAAAGTGCATTTAAAGTTTTACGCGCGTTTAACAGATGGCCTACATGGATGTGGGCTAACTGGGAAATAATAGCCCTGGCTGATTGGTTAAGACAATACAATATAGGATTAGCTGCTAATAAGAAAAGCGGATTTTATGGTCTGGATGTGTATAGTCTTTGGGAGAGTATGGAAAGTATTATGCGGTACCTGCAAAAAACAGACAAGGCTGCATTGAAAGTTGCAGAAGAAGCTTACCATTGTTTTGAACCTTATAAGAAAGATGAAGGCCAAGCTTATGCAAGGGCTTTGCAGTTTGTGCCTGAATTATGCGAAAATGAAGTGGTGCATTTACTGAAAGAGATACAACGAAAATTACCTAGTTACAATACAGATCATGAAAATGTTTTTAATGCAGAACAGAATGCATTGGTAACAGTGAATGCTGAAAAATATTATCGTGCCATGATCAAAGGAGGGCCGCATAGCTGGAACGTTCGTGACAGGCATATGGCCGATACACTGGAACGTTTACTGACATTCCATGGTCCCAATTCAAAAGTAATTGTATGGGAGCATAACACACATATTGGCGATGCAAGGGCAACAGATATGATTGATGAAGGCATGTTTAATATTGGTGAACTGGCAAGAATGCAGCACCACGAAAAAGGCGTAGTACTTGTAGGCTTTGGTTCATACAAAGGTTCTGTAATGGCAGGTCGAAGCTGGGGCGCTCCTATGCATAGCATACAAATGCCAGAAGCAGAAAAGGGAAGCTGGGAATATTTATTACATAAAGCCGGTGCAGCAAATAAATTACTAATGATGGATGATTTTATGACTGATGTGTTTATGGAAAATCATATTGGTCACCGTGCTATTGGTGTAGTGTATAACCCCCGGTATGAGCAATATGGAAATTATGTGCCTACTATTTTGCCTATGCGTTACGATGCATTTATTTACCTGGATGAAACCAAAGCATTGCACCCGTTGCATATAGAACCTGATGGTGCACAAATGCCGGAAACATATCCTTTTGGTGTGTGATGGAATAAGCAATACAAAGCAAATTTTTTTATGTACCCGGCAACAGTTCCTTTGTCATCGCCTGTTGCGTCGCACTCTTGTACAGCAGCATAACGATGAGTGGTTTTTATAGAAATACATTGCTTATTGCAACAGTGACAGATATATAAGATCATTAGTAACAATAATGCCGGGAATAATCCCGGCATATAATTAACCATTCAACCAAATCAACTTTAAAACCTGCCATCATCTGTTAGTTTATTCTTTCTCCTTTATAACCTGCCTGCTCCAAAGCATTAATAACTTTATCTGCTGTTGTTTTTTCACCCGCTGCAACTGTCAATGTCTTATCAGCATTTTGCAGATCCACTTCCCAGTTATCTTCTCCGGCTGCTTCGTTTAAAAATGGTGTTACCTTATTTACGCAACCTGTGCATTTGATCGTTGTTTTGAATTTTAGTGTTTCCATCTTTTAATTTTTTTTATTGTTCAACTTTATATCCCATCTTTTCAATAGCCGCTATTACTTCTTTTTTGATGTTTTAGTTTCATCGATCGTAACATCGGCTTTACCAATTTCAATCTCATCAAGTGTAGCACCATCCTGTTTGGCGATAATATTTTTTACTACCATCACACAATGCTGGCTGCCCATACCACTTATTTTTAATGAATGTGTTTGCATATACTTTGTTTTTTGTACTGTAAAATTATGCACAGCAGGCAGGCTGGTTGTTATAGAATAGGGGAGATAAGTTATATAATTTTCAGGCTTAGTTTTAGATGCATACTGATGAATAGTACAAGTGTGCGACGCAACGATGCCGCCATTAAAAACTACTGCCTGGTACAATAAAAAACCATGAGGTAGATTCGGGTAAGTAATAATTACAGAGAAAGCCTAAGCTATGAATTCTGTGGCATTTAAATAGTGACCCACTCCCCGTCGTTTGGGATCATCACCTGGTTGGTAAGATTATGCTCTACGATTGCTGCGCGGAAATGCGGCCTGCGCTGGAGACAATGATTAACTGTTTCCAAATGCGCTACAGATATGTTTGTTTTAGTTAACCGTGATAGTTTGATCACATCATTAGTGGTCATTGTAATAGGGCCGCCTTCCAGAAATTGAGCACCTCCGCCATTAACAACAATATGGGTGGGTTGATGTAATGTAATAGCTTCTTCTACATCGGGGCACCAAATAGTATCGCCGGCTATATAAAGTTTTTCAGTATTATTTTCAAGTACATACCCCGACACCGTTCCCATTAGTTTTCCAATTTCTCCGGTGCCGTGTTGCCCGTTTGTGCGGTGAATTTTTATATTGTTCCACTGCCATACCTTGTCGATTGACTCTACATTGCTAAAACCTTGTTCGCGTATTTTGACTTTATCTTCAGGCTGACAGATGATCATTTTTTCTTTATTTATCTGTTGCTGCGCAGCAATATCCCAATGGTCACGATGTGTATGCGTAACGAGTATCGCATCGGTTTTATCCAGGATGGTATTCAGTTCCCGCTCGTCAACAGGTAAATCTACCAAAGGCATCCTGTTTGAATTTGAAGCATTCTGTACCGGGGCCATCGCCTCTTTTTTACTCAGCATGGGGTCTACTAAAATTTTTTTGCCTGCCATTTCAATCAACAATGTGGCGTGTCTTAATAAACGGAACCTGCTGTTTGTCTTTTCCATTGTAATACTTTTATTGTCTGTTATAATATTACGGCAGGATAATATACTGTGTTTGCAAAAGGCCTGTTTTTTGTGCCATAATAAATATTAAAAGACTGGTGCAAAATTATTTTTTAGTGAAAAAAATATTCTTGCGGCTCGCATCAATTGAACAATTTGATGATTGAATCTACAAAGGGCGTATTAAAAAAACTCATTATAAAAGTTTTGAAAATTTTAACCGGAGGCTGTTGCTTACAACACTTACACTGCTTAATGCCATAGCAGCGCCTGCAATCATCGGATCAAGTAAAAATCCGTTGATGGGATATAAGACTCCTGCTGCTATTGGAATCCCAATAAGATTATAAATGAATGCCCAGAATAAATTTTGTTTGATGGTGTTTACTGTTTTCCCAGAGAGCTTTAAAGCTTTCGGTATACTATTGAGGTCAGAAGTAATTAATGTCATTTTAGCTACATCCATTGCTATATCGCTTCCTTTGCCCATGGCAATACTTACATCGGCCTGTGCAAGTGCATGACTATCGTTAATGCCATCTCCAACCATTGCTACTATTTTTCCCTGTTGCTGTAAGTCTTTTACGAATGCAGCTTTGTCTGCGGGCAGCACTTCGGCTTTATAGTGTTGTAAGCCAACTTCAGCAGCAATGGCTGCGGCAGTTTGTTTGTTATCACCGGTAAGCATATACACTTCTATTCCTTCAGCCTGTAGTTTTTGGATGGCTTCCTTTGATGTCTTTTTTATTTTATCGGCGATGGCTATTATACCAGCCAGTTTTTTATCAGCAGAGAATAATACTACCGTCTTTGCTTCACGTTGCAGCAACTGAACCTGGCTGGTCTGCAGCGCATCAATCGTTATTCCGTTTTCTTCTATGAGCTTGCTATTTCCTGCCAGGTATTGTTTACCCTGGTATAATGCTGATATGCCTTTGCCTGTAATACTTTCTATTTTATCAACCGTTGCGGGTGATACCGCAAATGATCTCAGTTGTTTTACTACTGCCTCTGCCAGCGGATGTTCTGATTGCATTTCTATCGCCATCAATATTGGTTGCAATTCATCCGCATCAAAGCCCTCTGTAAAGAGCATATCTGTCACTTCAGGTTTACCTTCTGTGATCGTTCCTGTTTTATCTAAAAGGATGGCCGTTACTTTATGTGCCAATTCAAGACTCTCTGCATCTTTAATAAGAATATTATTTTCTGCGCCTTTACCCACTCCAACCATAATAGCTGTAGGTGTAGCCAGACCCAATGCACAAGGGCATGCTATCACCAATACTGTAACTGCTGTAAGTAAACCATGTGTAAATGCATTATCCCCGCCCAATAACATCCAGATAATAAATGTGAGTATAGAAATACCAATAACAACCGGCACAAAAATGCCTGCAATTTTATCTACCAGTTTTTGTACAGGTGCTTTACTGCCTTGTGCTTCCTGCACCATTTTAATAATCTGTGCCAGCAAAGTTTCAGCGCCAACTTTTTCTGCTTTGAACTGAAAACTTCCTTTTTGATTGATAGTGCCCGCAAAAACTTTTTCGCCTGCATTTTTTTCTACGGGTATAGGCTCACCGGTTATCATACTTTCATCCACAAAAGATTCACCGCTTGCAACAATACCATCCACGGGAATTTTTTCTCCCGGTTTTACCAGCAACAAATCATTGACTTTTACCTGCTGTACGGGAATCTCCCTTGGTTGATTATTTTCAAGAATCAATGTTACCGTTTTAGGTTGCAGGCCCATTAATTTTTTAATGGCGGATGAGGTATTTGATTTGGCTTTTTCTTCCAGCATTTTACCTAACGAAATAAATGCGATCACCACTGCGGCTGCTTCAAAATATACATGTGCATGTAAACCTCTTGCATGCCAGAATTCAGGAAAAAAAGTATTGAAGGCGCTGAATAAATAAGCAATACCGGTGCTCAATGCCACCAGTGTATCCATGTTTGATTTACGATGTTTAGCCTGTTTCCATGCATTAATAAAAAAACTGCGGCCAAAATAAAATACCACCGGTGTTGCCAATATCAGCATAATGTAATTTGCATAAGGCATTTCCATAAAGAACATACCAATGAGCACGATAGGAAATGAAAGTACGGAAGACCAAATGGTACGTTGCTTTACTGCTTCGTAATGTTTTTGCTGTGATGCTTCTTTAATTTCCTGTTGGTTTTCTTTTTCAATTACAATGTCATAACCAATGGAGCGCACAGTGTTTTGCAAAAGTTCGGGTGTAGCAACAGCCGGGTTATATTCTACCCACGCATCCTGGTTGGCAAAATTTACACCTGCATCTTTTACGCCGTCTACAGATTTCAGCATAGACTCTACACTTATTGCGCATGCAGCACAGGTCATATCTAATACGGGGAATGTTTCTTTAATAAAATCAGTCTTACTTTTTCTACTGGCAGAGATTTTCTTTTCAATTCTTAATTCCTGTTCCATAAAAAATCTTTTCACAAAGGTCCTGTTGTTTGGGTTGCCAGCTGTTATATTATCTGCTCGTAATTGTATATTATTTTGATTAACGCCAAACCTGCTGACATCGATCAATAATGATGAGGACGTACAAGAGTGCGACGCAACAGGAGCCTCATAGCATTGATGCAGCCTGGTACTCGCCATCTCAGGTAATTATTTGTAAATACATTTACTGTGCCCGTCTGCAGCATGGCATTTAACTTCCGTTGCGTCGCACACTTATGCTGTATATCGCAATGCGGCATGTTGATGCTGCTGTAGTGCTTTGAAGCAGGGAGGAGTGAGACTGGTCTTTAAATAGGTAGAAGAGAAGTGCCACGCTGATGAAGCCCAAATACAATGTGTAAGCAGCCACTGTGTTATACATTGTATAAGAGGTGTTATAAATTATCCGTTATATTTTGTCCAGAGGTTTCCGCATGTTTTCTTTAAGCTCTTTAAAATGTGTGGGTGTTAGCCCGGTTACTTTTTTAAATTGTTGAGAAAGGTGCTGTGTGCTGCTGTAGCCCATTTCATAAGCAATTTCACTCAGGTTTTTTTCATCATACATCAGCAGTTCTTTTACTCTTTCGATCCTTTGCAGTATGGCATATTTTTCAATGGTAATACCTTCTACCGAAGAAAATAATGTGGTAAGATAATGATAATCCATAGCCAGTTTCTGTTCCAGCATAGCTGAGAGTTTCAGGTTAAACTCATCTGCATCCTTACCATGGATCAATGAAACAATTGCATTTTTGATCTTTTCAACCGTTTTTGATTTTTTATCATCCAGTAATTCAAAACCATTTATTGTTAAACTATCACGAAAGCTTTGCAGTTGTGATTCACTGGGCTCTGTACTTAATTCCACCTGTCCCAGTTGAATGTTTTTATAATCTAAACCCAGATCATCCAATTGATGCCTTACCGACATAATGCAACGGTCGCAAACCATATTTTTTATGTAAAGCTGTTTCATACTGTAATTTCATAGCAAAATTACAGGAGGAAATTTTATAAGGCCATATAGCTTTTTTTTAACGTTTAAAAATTATTTTTCCTTTTACAACCGTCATTTCAATATTGATATTGTTATCAAAAATTGCAATGTCAGCATCTTTATCTTTTGCTAAAGTTCCTTTTTTATCTGATACATTCATAATGCGTGCAGGTGTAGCGGTGATCATTTTTACAGCATCGATCAGGGGAATGCCTGCCATGTTTACCATGTTTCTTACAAGCCGGTCTGCTGTTGCAACACTACCTGCAAAAGAGCTGCGGTCGGGGAGTTTTGCCACACCATTTTCTATAATTACTTTTAAACCATTGTGCAAACTGCCTAAGATGCTTTCACCTTCGGGCATGGCTGCGCCACGCATAGCATCGGTGATCAGTGCAGTTTTGTCTGCACCTTTTATTTTATATACCAGCTTTAATAATGGCGCAGGAAGATGAATACCATCTGCGATAATTTCCACATCCATCTCATCAATTAGGTATGCAGCTTCAACCACACCGGCATAGCGGTATGCATTTCTTTTGGTAACACCAGTCATAGCTGAATACAAATGCGTGGCAAGTGTATAACCGTTTTCAAATGCTGCCATAGCTTCTTCATAAATAGCATCAGTATGCGCTAATGCTGGCAGTACTCCTTTTGATTTTATATAATTTGCAAATTCAAATGCTCCTTTTAATTCCGGTGCGGCACTCCATCTTTTTATTGATGATGAACGTGATAATATTTCTTTATATTCTTCAGGGTTTGGATCTCTGATATATTTAGGATCCTGCGCACCGCATTGGTTCATGGATAAGTATGGACCTTCTAAATGCATACCAAGGAATTGTGCGCCATTGATGTTATTCCTGTTGGCATCTTCGTACACAGCAAGTGTTTGTAATATTTCTGTTTTGCTTGCCGACAAAGTTGTTGGCAACATTGATGTTGTTCCATACTGTGCATGTGTTTCAGCAATTTTAAGAAAAGCAGTTTCTGTACCATCCATGAAATCATGCCCGCCACCACCGTGTACATGTATATCAATAAAGCCAGGAGAAATATATTTGCCGTTTGCATTTATTTCAATGGCATCTTCAAACTCAATGCCTGATTCACTTATAGCAGTGATGGTATCGCCGGTTATAAGAACAGCACCACCATCAATTATTTTATCTGGTGTTATAATTTTTCCATTGAATATTTTTAAGCGCTGCTTATTCATGCCAATGTCTTTTTGGAAAGAAGTGCTGAAGAGAATTTATCAAGATAGAAAGTACAATCTTCATGCTGTTGCAAAATAGTTGCAGGATATAAATTATTGATTGGTTTTTCCAAACTGTTTTTTACAGCCATTGCTTTCCGTTCATCCGGTACTGAACAGATAATATGTTTTGATCGCAGTATTTGTTTTACAGACATACTGATTGCATGGGTTGGTACTTCATCAAATGATTTAAACCAACCTTCACCCAATTGTTGTTTGCGGCACTGTTCATCTAATGTAACAACGATGTAAGGCTGTTCAGTTTCAAAATCTGCAGGCGGGTCGTTGAATGCAAGATGACCGTTTTCTCCAATACCAACGAGCGCCACATCTATGGGATGCTTTGAAATTAAATTTCCTATTTTTTCACATTCCTCTTGTGGATTCGCTTCTCCGTTTATTAAATGTGCAGCTTTTAATTTAGGAACTTTTGATATAAATCTTTCCTGTAAATATTTCCTGAAACTCGCAGGATGTGTAATAGGCAAACCAATATATTCATCGAGATGAAACATAACAACTTTACTCCAATCGATTTCTTTTTCTGTTATCAATTGATTTAATGTTTCGAACTGGCTGGTGCCTGTTGCAAGAATAATATTTGCTGATCCTTTTTGTTTAATGGCTTCACGTATTAATTGGGCTGCAGTAGTGCCTGCTGCTTTACCTAATTCATGTGTGTCATTATAAATATTAATCTTCATGCTACTTTAAAAGTAAGCTATTAGCTGTACTTTATTCTTACTGCATTAGCAACAAATTGTCCTTGTATGAAAGATGCATTTAAACTATACTGTACAAGAGTGCGACGCAAGTAAAGCTTAATAGAAATACAAAAGCCGGGCTCATAAAAAGAACCCGGCTTTTGTAATATGTTATTGAAATTATTACCACCCTCCGCTGGCACCGCCGCCACCGCTGCTTCCACCACCAAAACCTCCAAATCCGCCACCACCACCACCGAAGCCGCCTCCACCTCCGCCGCCCCAGCCGCCACCGCGGTTACCTCCGCCAAGATTGCTGAATATAAGCGGCCACAATAAACTGCTATAGCCTCTGCGACTCATCATTCCACCGCCACCGCGGCCACCACCTCCTCTGCTAACGATCATAATAACTACAAAGAGAATAACAATGAAGCCTATAATAGAACCGCCTCCGCCACCTCCGTCATCTCGTTTTCTTTGTTCGTTATATTCTCCTGCGGCTGCTTTACCAAGTGAAGTGATGGCTTCATCAAAAGCACGGTAATAATCTCCGTTCTTTATATTGGGAATAATATCATTATCGATAATGCTCTTGGCAGTTATATCAGGTATGGCGCCTTCCAGTCCATAACCAACTTCTATTCTTACCTTTTTTTCGTTTGGCGCTACAAGAATAAGAATACCATTGTTGTGTTTTGATCCTCCAATGCCCCATGAGCGAAATAATTTATTAGCGTAGTCTGCCACGTCATAACCTTTAAGATCAGGGATGGTAACTATAGCGATCTGATTAGAAGAACTGTTGTCTAATTCTACCAAACGTTGCTCAAGAATATCTCTTTGCTCTGGCGATAAAACATTCGCTACATCATTTACCAGTCGCGGCGGATTTGGCTTTGGCAAAAGATCCTGCGCAAAACCAACAGCAGCAACAATTAGAAAGGATAATATGAATAAAAGTTTTTTCATTTTATAAAGAAGTCCCGCTTTGCGACAGGACCTTTGAGAAATTTATTTTCCAAAAACTATATCGTCTGGTAACTCATTCTTATCTGTATCGGCATCGTAAGGAAAATTGGCATGTAGTAATTCGCCAATCTCTTTCACAACAGTGGCAATACCATCAGCATAATTTTCTTTGTTGAATTGGGACAACATTTTTGATACTTCTTCTTTCCAGAAAGCTGCGCTGGCTTTTTTGTAAATACCTTCATCTGCAAAAATGGCCAGTTGCCTGTCTTTCATGGCAACGTATACCAATACGCCATTATGTAATTCTGTTGCATCCATCTTCAGGCTATAAAATATCTCCATAGCCCTGTCAATGGGATCTACATAACTGCAACGGCTTTCAATATAAACCCTTACTTCACCGCTGGTGTTCCGTTCCGCTTCATTTATGGCAGCAAGGATTTTTTCTTTTTCCGGTGCGGAAAAGAATTCATGCGTTTTCTTCCTGAATAATCCAAACATGCGTTTGAGGTAAGAAATTATTTAATATTGAAATTGACGTCAGGTGCTTTTTCACTGCCCGCATCTGCTTTGTAGTATGCTTTTTCTTTAAAGCCAAATATGCCTGCAAAAAGACTATTCGGGAAAGTTTTTACCTGCAGGTTATAATCGTTTACTGATTTATTATAATCCTGCCTTGCAATGTTGATGCGGTTTTCAGTTCCTTCGATCTGTGTTTGAAAATCCTGGAAAGCTTTTGTTGTTTTAAGATCAGGATATGCTTCTGCAACAGCCATTAACCTGCCAAATGCGCTTTGCAACTGACCCTGTGCCGCCTGGTATTTGGCAAGCGATTCAGGATCGTTTATATCAACCTGCACACTCGTAGCTTTTGCTCTTGCTTCGATTACTTCTTTTAAAGTAGATTTTTCAAAGTTGGCAGAACCTTCAATTGTCTTAATAACGCTGCTGTAAAGATCTGTACGGCGCTGGTAGTTTGTTTCTACATTGCTCCATACCTGTTTTACACTCTGATCACCTTTTACAAGACCATTATAACTGCTGCAGCCGCAACCGCCAAGAACAAGAATAAGTGCTACAACGACTATTAAACCAAGGCTTTTTGTTTTCATGTGCTGATGAATTTATTTATTAAATATAGTTATCAAAATAAATACCGTTTAAAAAATTATGACGTTAAGTCATTTTTGTGAACCAAACATAAGTGCATGCATGAAACTTTTGTTGCGTCGCACTCTTGTACTGCTGAATCTTGATGATCAATCAAAACAGGAAGCTTATCGTTAGCAATCTTATTTAACAATTATGGTTCGCAATTTACAACTAATATAATCCTGCAAATTCTTTTGCCATTTTATCTATAACTTCGTTTGTTAGTCGCTCCTTTGCCGCATTTATTACAATGCGGTAACGAAATCTTACACCTTCATCTCTTTTCAAACTAAAGTTGAGTGATTCTTTTCCATTACTAAAATTTTTTTGCCCCAAAGGATTGGCGGCAAATAAACCATAGCCTCTTGCGTGCCAGTAAGTAGGATATCCAACATTTTTCGGATGATCAATAATGGCGATACTGATGCTGTCGTTTCCTTTCCTGCCGTACAACATACACCAGTCTGCTCTTGTTGCCCATGCATCATTACCTTCTTTTCCTGCACTCGTAATATAGTTACCGGATGGAAGTGTATCTGCACTTGCTTTTACTGTTATTACAATGCCATTTGCATCAGTAAAATCACGGTCTTCTTTTGAAGGTATTTCTAATTCATGCGCTACACGCAAACCCAGAAAACCATCTTTTATGTCGGGCATGTTTACATCCTGCATGGCTGTAAGCGTTGTTACCCTGTCTATAATATTTGTATTGCCACGTGAGTTGAAAATAAAAGTGGTTAATTCTTTAAGAAGAATATTATTATGTATATCGGTCCAGTTTGCTTCGTAAGTTAACTGACCTTCTTTACCACTTTTCATAAATACGATGCGTACAGTTCTTATCCAGCCATAATTCGATTTTTTATCTTTAGGAATCGCATAAGAGTTGTTCCAGAAATCAAGTCCATTCACATTTTCATAATTAAGCCAAAGCCCAATGTGGTGTGGGTGATCAACAGGCTCATTGGCTCTTGGCTGCAAAGGAAAGCCTCTTGTTATTATTTCACCATCAGTTGCATAGATCGGGTAGAGAAAAGGTTTTTCCAAACTATCGGGGTAACAGAAAGCAGTAAATGGCTTACCATCAACAGTAACCAGAACCTTTTGCTGATTTTTTACCTGCACAACTTTTATTTGCTGTGCCTGGAGATTTGTTGCAATAAGAAATAAAAATAATGGAAGAAAGTTTTTCATTTATCAACTCTGTTATCTTTAGTGACTGGTTTTATAATTTGCAAAATATATAACTTTAATGGCGATTGCAAAATGCTGCATAACGAACAGTATGCACAAGAGTGCGACGCAACGAATGTATGATTATTAAACTAAAGTCAGGCTCATAAAATTCAACTTATAAATATTGCTATCATGAACAATTCACGCAGAGATTTTATTAAGAGAACAACATTAACGGGTGCGGCAACTTACCTTGGTACATTGGGCTTAAGTGCAAAGAGTTATAACCGCATCATAGGTGCTAATGATCGTGTAAATGTAGGTGTGGTGGGCTTTTCAGACCGACACAAGGATGCGCATATGCCTTCTTTTATGAACCTTTATAAGGAATTGAATTTTGATGTGATTGCAGTAAGTGATATATGGAAGAAAAGGAGAGAAGAGGGCGTTGGTATATGGAAAGAAAAACTGGGACATGATATTAAGGCATGCATGAACAATGATGAATTGTATAATATAAAAGATGTTGATGCAGTATTTATAAGTACTGCAGATTTTCAACATGCAACACATTGTATTGAAGCAGTAAAAGCCGGAAGAGATGCGTACACTGAAAAGCCATTGGCAGAAACAATGGAAGATGCACGTGCTGTGTTGAAAGCAGTGAAAGAAAGTAACAAGATCGTGCAGATAGGTTCTCAAAGAAGAAGCGGTGCAAATTATGCAGCTGCCTATGATTTTATAAAGTCGGGAAAGTTTGGCCCTATAGTAATGGTGGAATTAACCTGGAATGTCAATCAGCCGGGGCGTTGGCGCAGACCAGAACTTGTTGCGCAATTAAAAGAAGAAGATACAGACTGGAAAAGATTTTTGATCAACAGGCCTGCAGCTCCATTTAATGCAAGACATTATTTAGAGTATCGTTTGTTCTGGCCTTATTCATCTGGCATTCCAGGGCAATGGATGTGTCATCAAATAGATACAGTACATTGGTTTACAGGATTACCACACCCACGCAGTGTATCTGTGAATGGTGGCAATTATGTTTGGAAAGATGGCAGGCAAAATGCAGATACATTAACTGCAGTATTTGATTACGGCCCGCTTAATGACATGAGCAATGGTTTTCAGGTAGTGTTTACTTCAAGACAAACAAACAGTGCCGGTGATGTAAAAGAAATTTATTACTCTAATGGCGGAACGCTTAATCTTGATACCAATAAAATTACACCGGAAGGCGGACTTACTGCAGAGTATGCAAAAGCCATGAATATGCAGCCAAACCTATTGCCGGAAATGAATTTAAATGATATGGCAGTAAAAGTAAATACAGGTGCTAATACTGGCGGAGACCCGCTTACACAGGCACATGTACGCAACTGGATGGAATGTGTGCGCAACCGTAAGCAACCCAATGCACCAATCGAAGCAGGTTATAATCACGCAACTGCAGTTATTATGACCAATGCAGCATACCGTACCGGCCAGAAAGTTACGTTTGATGATAAGACGCAGGAAGTGATGGCAGGAGGGAAGGTGTTTAAGTATTAATAGCACTCTGTTAGGAAAATAAAAAGTGGCCGTCAAAAGCCACTTATATAAAGTCAGCGTTGCGTCGCATTTTTTTCAGCAGGGAATTTTCCCTGAGCTTCAGCAGGTTTGTTTTTCATTCATTGCAATTGTAAAATACATTCGCAATAGAGACTCAGATTTAAAACGGGTTTTAATCATTAGATGATATCGTTAAATCAAATACCGGAAAAAACAGACCGGTTAGCTTTCAGAGGGCAAGCATTACGCAAATGGCGTAATTGAAAATGCGACGCAACAAAGACTCGCTTTAAAGATACAAATATCGAAATATCTCCACCTTAAAATTTTTGACTATTTGATTATGTTAAACCGGATGATGTAATAAAAAATAAAAGCCTGCATGATCTGCAGGCTTTTATTTTTTTGAAATGCTCTTATATAAACCTGTTTATTATATTTTCAAACAATTCCTGCTTACCACTTTTAATAGCAGGTTCACCATTTGCAATGGCAAATTGTTTCAGATCTTCCAGTGATAATTTGCCTGCTTCAAACTCTGCGCCTTTGCCGCTATCATAAGAAGCATAGCGTTCCTTACGCAGCTTTGTAAATGTGCCGTTCTTCAAAATATTCTCAGCAGTAATCAATGCTCTTGCAAAAGTATCCATGCCACCAATGTGTGCATAGAAAAGGTCTTCCGCGTCAGTTGAGTTACGGCGGATCTTTGCGTCGAAATTGATACCGCCACCTGCAAAACCACCAGCCTGCAGAATGATCAGCATTGCTTCTGTTAATTCATTAATATCATTCGGGAATTGGTCTGTATCCCAGCCATTCTGGTAGTCGCCACGGTTGGCATCAATAGAACCAAGTAACCCTGCATCAGCGGCAACCTGTAATTCATGCGTAAATGTATGACCGGCTAATGTTGCATGGTTCACTTCTATGTTTAGCTTGAAATCGTTCAACAGATCATGTTGACGCAGGAAACTGATTACAGTTGCTGCATCATAATCATACTGGTGTTTTGTAGGCTCACATGGTTTTGGCTCAATAAAAAATGTGCCTTTAAAGCCTTGTGACCTTGCATAATCTTTTGCTTTGTGTAAGAACATGGCAAGATGTTCCTGTTCGCGTTTCATGTTAGTGTTAAGCAAACTCATGTAACCTTCGCGACCACCCCAGAAAACATAGTTCTCTCCGCCTAATGCAATCGTTGCATCCATGGCAAATTTAACCTGTGCACCACCATGCGCCAACACATGAAAATCAGGATTGGTAGCAGCGCCATTCATATATCTTTTATGCGAAAACAAATTGGCTGTACCCCATAATAATTTTACGCCGGTTGCAGCTTGTTTTTGTTTTGCATATTCTGTTAATGCCTGTAAGCGTTTTTCATTGTCTGCAACATCATTGCTATAGTCCACTACATCAACGTCATGAAAACAATAGTATGGCAAATTCATTTTGGTGATGAATTCAAATGCAGCATCCATTTTATCTTTTGCCCTTGCAACCGCATCACTCTTTTCATTCCACGGATGTGCATGTGTAGGCCCGCCGAAAGGATCACTGCCATCTCCGCAGAACGAGTGCCAGTAAGCACATGCAAAACGCAAATACTCTTTCATCGTTTTGCCGCCAACAACTTTGTTCTCATCATACCAGCGAAATGCAAGCGGGTTATCACTTTCAGGACCTTCATATTTGATCTGTCCTATGCCTTTAAAAAATTCTTTGTCGCCAATTAGAACTGACATAATTATTAGTTTAAAAGTTTATTGTTTGTGGTTTATAGTTTTATTGTTTTGTACTTAGCTGTATTGCTACTGTCATCGCCTGTTGTGTCACTCACTTCATCGTTCAGATCAATATTGAACAAAACGTACAAGAGTGCGACGCAACGAAAGCTTAATACTTATTCAAAGGTTTGGCTCAACACTTTTCTACATATCTTTTATCAACAAGGCTTTCCATTGTTGATAATGTTCTTCGTAAGCATTTTTGCCATTTGGCTCTATCGTTTCCAAGCGCTGCATTTTTGTAAATGCCTCTTTTGGATTGTTGAAAATTTTTGCACCAATGCCTGCGCCCAAAGCCGCGCCAACACTGCCATCGCAATTATATAATTCAACAGGGGTATTAGTAACATTTACAAACGCATTGGTGAACACACTACTTAAAAACATATTGGCTTTGCCAGCACGAATAACAGATGGAAACATTTTGTTTTCACGCATAATATCAAGACCATAACGGAACGCAAACGCAATGCCTTCCTGGCCTGCACGATACAAATGTGCCGCTGTATGTTTATTTAAATCTATATTGTGTAAATGTGTGCCGACAATCTTGTTGTTAAGCATACGTTCAGCACCATTACCAAAAGGAATAATATACAAACCATCGCTGCCGATATTTATTTTGGAAGCAGCATTATTCAAGTCCGCATAAGAGGAATTTGTACCAGCAATATTTTTGATCCATTTATTTAAAATACCTGTGCCGTTTATACAAAGTAAAATGCCAATACGTGTTTGTTCCGCCGTATAATTTACATGCGCAAAACTATTGACACGTGATTGCTGATCGTATGCAAGCTGATCGCTTACACCATATATAACACCAGACGTACCTGCAGTTGCAGCGACTTCACCCGGCTCGAGTACATTTAATGAAAGCGCATTGTTAGGTTGATCACCGGCTTTATAACTTACAGGAATTCCCGGCTTTAATTGTAACAGGTTAGCAACGAGGTCTGTAACATATCCATGTTCACTAAAAACATCTTTGATAGTTGGAATAATGCTATCATTAAAACCAAAGAAATTCATTACATCTTTTGAAAGTGCATTCTCTTTAAAATCCCAGAATATGCCTTCAGATAAGGAGGAGATGCTTGTAGTAATGCTACCTGTAAGTAGCATGGCGATATAATCACCGGGCAACATGATCTTATCTATACGTTCATAAATTAAAGGTTCATTTTCTTTTACCCATGCAAGTTTGGCAGCCGTAAAATTGCCCGGAGAGTTTAATAAATGCGACAAACATTTTTCTTCACCAATAGCTTTAAAAGCTGCATCACCATAAGGAACAGCGCGGCTGTCACACCAGATAATGGCATCTCTTAGTACTTGTTGATCTTCATCAACGGTTACCAAGCCATGCATCTGGTAAGCAATTCCAATCGCTGCAATATCTTTTGGATTATAAGTTTTTGTTGCATGTGCTTTTACCAATGCCTGTAAGAAAAATTGCCACCAGCTGTTTGGCGATTGCTCTGCCCAGCCGCTTTTCTGCGAAATAATTTCTGCTTCCGTTTCAGGATAGCTGGCAGACGCTATGCATTGTTGCGTTTGTGCGTCTACTACAGAAACTTTTATTGAGGAGGTTCCTACATCTATACCGAGTAATAACATATAGCTTTTGCAATCTTATGAGGCACTAAGGTATTTGTTATAGCGCAATATCGATTAAACTTTATTGTCAATTACTAAAACTATTTTAATACTTTATTTCATAAGTTTATAGATTTGTGCTTAATATAGTTCAGGAATGAAGCCGATTGTAGAAAAGCTCACACTTAGCGAGAATACTTCTTTTCTTGCACGTACTTATAGAACGCCGCTATTTGAAGTGCCATGGCACCAGCATATAGAATATGAACTGATCATGTTTAAAGAAGGAGAGGGCAGCAGCTTTATCGGCAATTATGTTGGCGAATTTAAAACAGGCGATATTTTTTTTCTCGGTTCCAATTTGCCACACACATTTCAGAAAGCAAATAAGGAGCTTATTACAAGTGCATTGGTAATACAATTCAGGGATGATTTTTGGGGCAAAGATTTTTTACAATTACCCGAAAGCAGGAACATCAAACAACTGCTGGACATTTCTTACCAGGGTTTGAAAATTACTGGCAATTTAAAAGAACAGCTAAGACCTTTTGTAGAAGAACTGGAGTTTGCTGAAGGCTTTGAACGTATTATTCTTTTATGTGAATGCCTGCAGATGATCATGTATAATAAAGAATATGAAACTGTATCTACACAGGAAGTAAAAGCCTATAACACCAAACACAAAGAACGCATTGATAAAATATACCAATACACCATTGATTATTTCCAGGATGCTGTTACACTTGATAATGTTGCCGCACATGCAGGCATGAGCGTACCTGCATTCTGCAATTACTTTAAAAAAAGCACGAAGAAAACTTATATAGATTTTTTAAATGAAGTGCGCATTGGTTATGCCTGCAAGCAACTGATCGATACACAAAAAACAATCGAGGCCATTTGCTATGAAAGTGGTTTTAATACGCTTGCTAATTTCAATAAACAGTTTTTAAAAGTGAAGCAGGTTACACCTTCCAGGTATAGAAAAGATTTTATGCAAAGAATGTAATAGTCGAAAGTCTGTAAAGACGGGAAGTCAGAAAGCAGAGAAGGATTTCGTTTACGATTAATATATATTCCGGGCTTCCGGTCTTGCCGACTTCCGGGCTTGTAGCACAAGAGTGCGACGCAACCTATGCTTAACAGAAATCCTGCTCCCCGGCTCACAAAAAATTTTGTAATTATCTTATAGCTTTAATCCCTATTTTCATGGCTCATTAGTATAAGAATTATGAGAAAATCCAGCTTCCTTTGTTTTGTTTTTGCTACAATTTTCACTAACCTTTTTGCACAGGGTCAGATTAATATTATTCAGAATATCAAAGCCCGCAATATTCTTAACCTCGATGGTAAATGGCACTATATTGTTGATCCATATAATACCGGAGATGGCAGCAGGTTTTTCTCCAACAAAATTCAGGGATCGCCTGATGAACTGGTGGAGTATGATTTTTCTTCTGCGCCTACCTTAAGTGTACCCGGCGACTGGAACTCTCAGCAAAATGATTTATTATATTATGAGGGCGCTGTCTGGTATGAACGCGATTTTGTGGCACGCCCTAAACAAGGTAAACGATACTTCTTAAACTTTGGCGCCGTAAATTATAAAGCCGATGTTTATTTGAACGGAAGATTGCTTGGCACACATGAAGGCGGCTTTACGCCTTTCCAGTTTGAAGTAACGGATAAGATCGAAGATGGAGATAATTTCATTGTTGTAAAAGCAGATAACACCAGGTATGCAGAGAATGTGCCTGCAGAAAATTTCGACTGGTGGAATTATGGAGGCATTACAAGAGATGTAGTGCTTGCTGAAATGAATGAAACTTATATTAACGATTATAGTTTGCAATTAACCAACGACATGAAAAATGTTACCGGTTATGTGCAGTTAAACGGCATGCAAACATCCCAGCAGGTTACGGTGCAGATAATGGAAGCAAACCTGCAGATAAAAATTCCCACCAATTCAAGTGGCCGTGCAACATTTATTTTTCCTATAAAAAATATTGAATTCTGGTCGCCGGAAAATCCGCAACTCTATACTATAAAAATTCTTGCAACCAGCGATACAACAACAGATCATATTGGCTTCAGAACCATTGAAACAAAAGGGAAAAATATTTTATTAAATGGCAAACCAATTTTCTTAAGAGGCGTTTGCCTGCATGAAGAAAACCCAATGATACCGGGCCGCCCACGCTCTAAGAGTGATCTTAAAATGCTGCTTTCCTGGGCAAAAGAACTCAACTGTAATTATGTAAGATTAACGCACTACCCACATAACGAATACATGAGCCAGCTGGCTGATGAAATGGGTTTGCTGCTTTGGGAAGAAGTGCCTGTTTACTGGAGCATTGACTGGGAAAATAATGACACCTATGAGTCTGCGAAACAACAATTGTCTGAATTAATTTACCGCGATAAGAATCGTGCAAGTGTTATCATTTGGTCAATAGGAAATGAAACGCCCAACACAGATACAAGAAATAAATTCATGGGCGATCTTGCAGATCATGTGCGCCGCATGGATACCACCAGATTGGTTTCTGCTGCGCTGCTTGGCTATATCGACAGCACCAAGACTTTCCGCATGAATGATAGTCTTGGCAAGAAGCTTGACCTGCTTAGTTTCAATGAATATATTGGCTGGTATATAGAATCGCCTGCAGAAATTCCACAATATAATTTTGCTATTGATGCAGACAAACCCGTTATCATCAGCGAGTTTGGTGCCGAAGCGCTGGGTGGTTTTTATGCAGATACTGCTACGCGTTTTTCTGAAGAGATGCAGGAATTATTTTATAAGAACCAGTTCAAACTTATATCAGACATTCCAGCTTTGCGTGGCACTTCTCCCTGGGTGCTCGTAGATTTCAGATCTCCCAAACGTCTTAATCCAATTTACCAGGAAGGCTGGAACCGCAAAGGTCTTTACACAGAAACAGGCAAAAAGAAGAAAGCATTTTTTGTAGTAAAGGGTTGGAATGATGCTATGCAGAAAAAGTATGGGAAATAATTTTTGGAGCCGGGCTTTTGTATTTCAATTAAGCATTGTTGCGTCGCACTCTTGTACGATTTGATTGTTTATGGAGCTTTTTAATCGATCTTTCGATATTATTTTAGACCAGCTTACTAGAACTTAATCTTAAAAAGCTTCTGTGCAAAAGAAATTATCAATTGCTTTTTTTATTAGTAGCGTTCTATTAATTGCTTATGCTTATATAGCAAGAGCAGTGAATTTATTTTTCTTTTGGGAGAGTGATAGTATTGGTATATGCATATTATTTATTGTGGCGCTTTCTTACCTTTTCAGGTCAATTAAAAAAAGAAAAATAGAAAATAAAAATTCAATTGTATCAATATACTTATCTATTCTCACTCTATTTGTTTTTCTGTTGTATGTTATATTGTTATTTACTCTCGGAGGTAGTAATGCTGCTAAAGCGTGTAAGGATTATTGTATAGAAGATAAAAGGTTGAATTCTGAAATAGGAAGTATTATAGGATTTGGATTTAATGTTACAGGAAGCCGGAGTGCAAATCATATAAATGAAAGCAAAGAAAGCGGAAAGGGTTCATTGACATTAATTGTAAAGGGTGAGAAGAAGTTTAAGGATATTTCTTTTAAAGTCAGTAAAGAGCCATTTGAAGAATGGCAGATTATCTATGCAGATTCATTAGGATAAATTCTTTTCGCCTTAGTACATGTCACAAGCACCCACGCATTGTTCATAACCACAGCTCAATAGAGTTTTGAACGTACAAGTGAGTGACACAACGAAAGCTTAATAGCATTTCAAATGCCGGTCACATAAAAAATATTTGCCAACACAGAAATACAATGCAGAATCACTACATTTAGCCAACGGTTGCATTATCTAATCTCTATCACAAAATATTAATTATGAGCACATCAAGAAGAACGTTTTTAAAGAAGGGCACATTGGCAGTTGCAGGTGCCACCTTATTTTCCAATGAAATTTTTGCCGCAGCAAAACCCTCTACCATATTGGGTATTCAGTTATATTCTGTACGCGATGATATGAAAAAAGATCCTTTGGGCACATTGAAGCAAATAAGTGCCATTGGTTATAAATATGTGGAGCATGCGGGCTATGGCGACAGAAAATTTTATGGAAAATATTCTGCAACAGAATTCAAAAAAATACTGGATGATCTTGGCCTGAAAATGAAAAGCGGTCATACTTCCATGGGCCGTGCCGATTGGGATGAAACAAAAAATGATTTTACTGATAAATGGAAAAACACGGTTGAAGATGCAGCAACAGCAGGCCAGGCATATGTGATTAGTCCATGGCTTGATGAAAGCTATCGTAAAAACATAGATGACCTGAAACGCTTTCTGCAGGTGTTTAATAAAAGCGGCGAGCTGTGCAAAAAATCAGGAATGAAATTCGGTTATCATAACCACGATTTTGAATTCAGCCAGCAATTCGATGGTAAAAAAGTGTTTGATATTATTTTAGAAAATACTGATCCTTCACTCGTGGCACAGCAATTAGATATTGGTAACATGTACCATGCAGGCGGTATTGCACTTGATATTATGAAAAAATACCCCGGCCGTTTTGAACTGATGCATGTAAAGGATGAAATAAAAACAGACAAAGCAGGTGAGATGGGCGGCGGCTACGAAAGCACTATTCTTGGCAAAGGGATTATTCCGGTAAAAGAAATAGTTGACCTTGGCAAAAAATCCGGTACAGTACATTTTATCATTGAGCAGGAATCTTACCAGGGTATGGCGCCGGTTGATACCGTGAAAGAAGACTATGAAATAATGCGTAAGTGGGGATATTAAAAGTGAAAGGTGAGAGGTGAAATGTGAAAATTAAGCGGCGTTGTTTTGAAATACTTTTCAACATTAAGTTCATACTGATATCTGGAATAAAAATAAAGGGGGCGGTTGCAAAGCAACCGCCCCCTTTATTTTAAAATATTTTAAGAAGAAAATTTACTGCATAGCTTCTACCGCTTTTTTTATCATTGGATCTGTTTCATTGCTCACTTCATAAAAACCTTCACTGCGCCATATTTGTCTTGCAAGCTGCGCCGGAAATTTTTGCAGCAGATCATTCTTTGCTTTTGCAGAAACTGTGGTAAGATCAATACTGTCGCGTTTTGCAAAGCTTATCAACTCTTGCCATTCTTTATCACCTGCATGAAATGTTTTATATAAATCTGTTGGCGTTTTTAAAGTCTGCAGGTATGTTTTATTCTGCATATAATAAGTATACACAAAATTGTTGAATGTGCCTTTTATGTACAGTTGCAATATTGCATCTGGTTGTGAGGTAGTATCAAAGGGAACAAAGATATCAGGTGTTATACCGCCGCCGCCATATACAATATGGCCGCCTTTTGTTTTGAATGGTGGTCCAACCGGTGCAGATGTATCGCCATGCACTACTTCGCCATCATGAAAACGATGAATCAGTTCGTCTTCATAAGCCTCGCGGTTATTACTGGTATAAGGCTTTTGAATATTGCGGCCAAGCGGTGTATAATATCTCGCTACTGTTAAACGTAATGCACCGCCATCACTCAGGTTAAACTGTTGCTGTACCAAACCCTTGCCAAACGTTCTGCGGCCAATAATAGTGGCACGGTCCCAATCCTGCAATGCACCGGAAAGTATTTCACTGGCACTCGCAGAAGTTTCATCTACGAGTACCGTTAATTTTCCTTTTTCAAACACACCATCTTTTTTGCAATAATATTCTGCAGGTGGCACATGGCCTCCTTTTGTATAAACGATCATTTTGTCTTCATCAAGAAATTCATCTGCAATATCTACCGCTTCCTGCAAAATACCGCCGCCGTTGCCACGCAGGTCAAGTATCAATTCCTGCAGGTTTTGTTTTTGTAGCTTTTCCATTGCCTGCATAAATTCAGGATAAGTGGTCTCAGAAAATTTATTGATGTGTATAAAACCTTTGCCGGGCGCCATCATGTAAGCTACATCAACAGATGGAAGTGGAATAGTACCACGTTCAATAGTTAATGTAGTCGGGTTATTATCGCGTAGTACAGTCAACTTAACTTTTGATCCCCCTTCGCCGCGCAATAATTTTTTTATATCGGCAGGTTTGATTTTTACAGATGCCACCTGCACGGTATCATTTACTTTTATGATCTTGTCACCCACCTGTACACCTGCTTTAAATGATGGCCCATCAGCTATCACATTTACAATATTTACAGTATCGTTGAAGATCTGGAACTCAACACCAATGCCCTGAAAATTGCCCTGCAGGTCTTCATTCACATCCTGTAATTCTCTGGCTGGTATATATATGGAGTGGGGGTCAAGATGTGCCAGCATTTCATTGATGGCGCTTTCTTTAAGGCTGTCTACTGCAACCGTATCAACATACTTATCCTGTATAAGCCCGATGATCTCCTGCACAGAACTGCTTCTTGTATTATTCAAAAAACCGGCTATGCCTCCTGTGTCTTCCCGTAGTTTGTAACCTATCCACATGCCAATCGTCATCACAACTGCAAAAAGCAATGGCAGCCAAACCTGCAATTTTTTATTAACCATAATTATATACTGACTTGATATATCAGAAAACACGAATATCAGTAATAATGTTTAACCGTTAATAATAATGTTAGTGAAGAAAAGAATTAGCAGTTATTGGTGGCAAGCTTTTCAGCTTTGGGCATCGCTGGTTGTGTCACTCACTTGTACTTTCTGAACTTTTGTGAGCATAAAATCAGGATATATAGACTGTTTAGGTTTTTATAAAGTAATACCTGCTTTTTTTTAATTTTAGACAATTAGCACTTATATTTGCAGCCCCAAAAGGGAAATGGCTGCGTAGCTCAATTGAATAGAGCATCTGACTACGGATCAGAAGGTTTCAGGTTTGAATCCTGACGCGGTCACTCAGAACGTATTGAATTTCTATAAGAGCCGGCAAATATTTGATTTTGCCGGCTTTTTTGTTTGTATTATCCCTTGCTTAGTCTTACACTAACCTCCAACAATTTAAAGATATACTGCAGATATTGTTTTTGATATACCTAATATTAGTAGCTTAGAAAATTAAGTTGCTAAAAAGTTCTGTAAAAACGATTGGTAGAAAAAAGTAATTACAATGAAAGAATTCCTTGATGAAAATTTTTTACTGGAAACAAAAACAGCGCAGCAGCTCTATCATGAATATGCTGCACCAATGCCCATAATAGATTATCATTGTCATTTACCTCCTGATCACGTTGCAACCGATTTTAATTTCAATAATCTTACGCAGGCATGGTTATATGGAGATCATTACAAATGGCGAGCCATGCGTACCAATGGCGTACAGGAGAAATTTATCACAGGTGAGGCAGATGATAAACAAAAATTTGAACACTGGGCAGCTACCGTTCCTTATACATTGCGCAATCCCTTATACCACTGGACACATCTTGAATTGCAGCGTTATTTTAATGTACAAGACATACTAAATGCTAACTCAGCAGATAAGATATACAATGCGTGTACAGAGCAATTAATAACTAAAGAATATTCTGTTCGCAACCTGTTACGTAAAATGGATGTACGCATTGTATGTACTACAGACGATCCTGTAGATTCGCTGGAGCATCACCGTAAAATAAAAGAGGATGGTTTTGAAATACCCGTATTGCCTGCATTCCGGCCAGATAAAGCAATGGATATATCCGTCGCAACAACATTCAATGCGTACTTGGAAAAATTGGAAAGCGTTAGCAATATTTCTATTACATCTTTTGATGATTATTTAAACGCATTAAAAAATCGTCATAATTTTTTTGAAGCAATGGGTTGCTGCTTAAGTGATCATGGACTGGAAGAAATATACAGTGCAGATTTTACGGATAGTGAGATCAATACGATCTTTAATAAAATACGTTCAGGCAATGATTTGAATAATGATGAACAATATAAATTCAAAAGTGCCATGCTGGTACATTTTGCAGAATGGGATTGGGAAAAAGGTTGGGTACAGCAATTCCATCTTGGTGCATTGCGCAACAATAATTCACGAATGCTGCAGTTATTAGGGCCTGATACAGGCTGGGATTCTATCGGGGATTTTTCACAGGCCAGTGCATTATCAAAATTTTTAAACAAGCTTGATAAAGAAGATAAACTTGCAAAGACCATCATCTATAATCTTAATCCTGCAGACAACGAATTAATGGCCACCATGACCGGCAATTTCAACGATGGTTCTGTTGCGGGCAAAGTGCAATGGGGTTCTGCATGGTGGTTCCTTGATCAGAAAGATGGCATGATAAAACAGCTGAATACCTTATCCAACATGGGTTTGCTTAGCAGGTTTGTTGGCATGCTTACAGATTCAAGAAGCTTTTTATCTTATCCAAGACATGAATATTTTCGCCGTATTCTATGTAATCTTTTTGGGAATGAAATAGAAAACGGTGAATTGCCTAATGATATAAAATGGACAGGAAAAATAATACAGGATATCTGTTATAATAATGCAGCAAACTATTTTACCTGGAATCTGCAAACGAAATAAAGAGAAAAGAATATTCGAATAAAATAAATGTTGTGGTTAAAAACTATCTTCATCATTGTTGATTTATATTCGAAACGTACAAGTGAGTGACACAAGCGGCGATGCCATAACATACAAATGCCGGTAACATAAATCAGCATCTTTAGTTAAATAAATTTTTGACGATATGCAAACCATAGGAAAGTATAGGTGGGTGGTGGTTGTGTTGCTTTTTTTTGCAACTACTATTAATTATCTTGATAGGCAGGTTATTGGGTTATTGAAAGATGATCTTGCAAAAGAATTTAGCTGGACTGAAAAAGACTACAGCAATATTGTAATGGCATTTTCAGCTGCCTATGCGCTCGGCCTTTTATTTTTTGGAAGGATAGTAGATCGCATCGGCACCAAACTTGGCTACACTGTTTCGGTAATAATCTGGAGCTTTGCCGCAATGGCGCATGCACTGGTGAAATCTACACTGGGCTTCGGTATTGCAAGAACGGCGTTGGGTTTGGGTGAATCGGGAAATTTTCCTTCTGCTATTAAATCTGTGGCAGAATGGTTTCCAAAAAAAGACCGTGCATTTGCAACTGGTATATTTAACAGCGGATCAAATGTAGCTGCCATTATCGGTCCGCCTGCTATCGCATGGATATTTGTATCTTATGGCTGGCAGAAGGCATTTATATGGACTGGTGCTATTGGTTTTCTATGGTTGATGTGCTGGCTTATATTTTATGACATACCTGCCAGACAAAAAAGACTTGGCAAAGCAGAATACGATTATATACACAGCGATGTAACAGATGAAAACAACACATCAAAAGTGGGTTGGGCCAAAATACTTTCTGTAAAACAAACATGGGCTTTTGTAATGGGTAAGTTTCTTACCGATCCGGTGTGGTGGTTTTATTTATTCTGGATACCATCTTATTTTAATACAACATATGGGTTAAACATCAGTACGTCTGCTATACATGTTTCTACTATTTATGTTGCAGCAGGTTTTGGAAGTGTACTTGGTGGTTATCTCTCCGGGTATTTTATTAAAAAAGGATTGCCTGTTTATAAAGCAAGAAAAAAGGCAATGTTCATTTTTGCACTTTGTGTTGTGCCGGTAATATTTGTTCGTTACACTGATGATATTTGGATTGCTGTTGCGCTTATAAGCCTTGCTACGGCTGCACACCAGGCATGGAGTGCGAATATATTTACAACTGCATCTGATATGTTTCCAAAGAAAGCACTAAGCTCTGTTGTTGGAATAGGGGGCATGGCGGGCTCAGTGGGTGGTATTCTTTTTCCGTTGCTGATAGGTGTGGTGCTCGATAAATTTAAACTCGCAGGAACAATAAGCACTGGTTACAATATTATCTTTTTTATCTGCGGCACTTCCTATCTGCTGGCTTGGCTTATGATGCACCTGCTTGCGCCGTCTATGAAAAAGGTTGATCTGTAAGAATTTTTTTTGAGGTCAGCTTATCTTTTCATGGCATCGCCTGTTGTGTCACTCACTTGTACGTTCTGTTTTTCAATAATGCTGCAGCATAGCGCATTTTCTACCGGTAATTTTTATCAACCAGGTAATCATATTCCGGATGTTTCTTTAAATAGGAAGCTACAAAAGGACAGTACACAATTATTTTCTTTTGATGTTCTTTTGCCCATTCCAATGCATGCACTGCCAAAGCAGAAGCAATGCCTTTGCCACCTAATGTGTCGGGCACATCTGTATGCATTAGTGCAATATCATCTTTGTAAAAGCGGTACTGCAAAAACGCCAATTCATTATCCATACTTACTTCGAATTGCTGCATTGTTTCGTTGTTGGTAACTATAATTTTTTCCATCGATATTTTTTTATCGGTAGCCCTGGATTAACACTCAAAAACATAATGCTCTAATGTAAGAAAAAATCTATTGCATTTATTGTCGAATAGTTATTGGAGAAGTACAAGTGTGCGACGCAACGGATGATGATAATAATTATGCTGCCTGGATCAAAAAATATTCTCATTAAAATAAAAACCCGGCTATAAATAACCAGGCTTTTTTATACTATGATTTATTACAATCCAAATACGCCTTTGTTGATCAACTGCAGTGTTTCTTTTTTATGCGATGCTGGAATAAGTAAGGAAATATTATTGTTACTGCCTCCATAACTTACCATGCGCAAAGGAATGGAACTGATCGATTCAAAAACTTTCTTCATCACATCAGGTGTTTGCGCAATATCGTTGCCAACAATGGAAACAATGGTCTGGTCTTTATCTATCTCCACATTACCAAATGGTTCAAGCTCCTGTATTATAGCATCAAGGTTTGTATCAGAATCTATTGTTACACTTACAGCTACTTCAGAAGTGGTGATCATATCAATGGAAGTGCGGTATTTTTCAAACACTTCAAATATTTTTCTCAGAAAACCATAAGCCAGTAACATGCGGCTGCTCTTGATCTTGATGGCAATGATGCCATCTTTTGCTGCCACTGCTTTTGCGCCGTTTCCCTTCACATCTCCCTGTATGGTTGTACCCTTTGCATCGGGCTGCATAGTGTTGAGTAATTTAACCGGCACATTGTAATGCTGTGCGGGCCATATACATGCAGGGTGTAAAATCTTCGCACCGAAATAAGCAAGCTCTGCTGCTTCGTCAAAACTTAATAATTCAACGGGCACTGTTTTATCAACAATACGTGGATCATTGTTGTGCATGCCATCAATATCTGTCCATATTTCACATACACTTGCATTAATAGCTGCAGCAATTAATGATGCAGTATAATCACTGCCACCACGTTTTAAATTATCCACTTCACCTCTTGCATTGCGGCAGATATAACCTTGTGTTACAAATAATTTTTTATTGGTGTTTTGTTGCAGCAACTGGCTAAGCTTTACTTTAATGCTGCCCACCTGTGGTTCTTCATTGGCATCAATGCTCATAAATTCAAGTGCAGGCAACAACAAATGATCTATACCATTTTCTTCCAGATAAACGCAGAATAATTTAGTACTCATCAACTCGCCCTGGGCAAGAATATCTTTATTCAACGCATCGCTGAAAGATATTTTCAAAATAATATTCAGGAATTCGAAATGCTCTGTAACAATGGCGTTTGCTTTTAACAATGATGCTTCTGAATGTACCAGTTCTTTTACAAAATTCCTGTAATGTGCTTCCAGCTCATCTATCTTTCGTTTGGCAGCTTCACGGTCGCTGTGTGCAAGACTATCGCTAATAGCTACCAATGCATTGGTAGTTCCGCTTAAAGCGCTGAGCACAACAATTTTAGGTTCGGCATCTTTTGTTATCAGTTGTGCTACCTGGTGCATACGTTCCGGCTTACCTACGCTGGTGCCGCCAAACTTCATAATTTTCATGAGATATTCCCCCGCCCCGATTTTTTGGTTGTATAAAAATTTTGAGGCTGCAAAAGTATATTGTCTGTAAGAAATATGAAGAAGAATTTTGTGTTCCCGGCGTTATAGCCATACTGATCGTCCCTTGCGTCGCACACCTGCGCTGCTTTTCTTTGCGAAGCTTCTGCATTTTAGCATAGCTATAATAAATAAAATTATAGGGCGTTTTCAAAAAAACAATAAGGCTAAAACGTATTAATTATCAATTAATGCATTCAATTACACATTGTTCATAGCCAAAATGACTTAATTTCATTTTTTTGAAACAAAACCGCTGCTTACATGACAACAGCCTTCCTGGTATTTAAGCTGATAATTTTTATTTTCCTGCTTTGTTTGCTCTTCTACTTCTTTGTTTTTACAACCATCAAAAAACTTTTACGACGCAGAAAAATAAGAACACAAGGTGAGAAAGCGCTTGCTTCTGTTATTGATTACAAAATGGCCAAGGATTCAGACAGGGTTCGTTCTTATTTTCCTGTACTGCAGTTCAGAACAAAGGACGACCAGGTAGTAACGGTACATTCAAAGAAAGCAAGAACAACAAAATATCCTGCAGGCCATATGATCACCGTTTATTATATGCGTGCTGATCCTTCCAAATTTTATATTTCAGGTCTTGTACCTTTTATAAAGATCGCCGGTATTATTTTAGGCAGTAGTGGTGTTGTATTGCTTTGCTATGAAATTTTTAAGACGGTAAAGTTGATAATTGCAGGGGCATAATGCTTTAGATAAAGATTTTATACTATTAATTCCAAAACAAATATCTAATTAGATGCATTTAATGCTCCACTATATTCCAACCGATAAAAGGATTGCGACGCAACAGGTGATGCTATGAAATACTATAGCTGATATAATAAAATTATTCTTCCAGTTTCGATGTATCTAACCTTCCGGTGAAGATGCTTTGCATTTCTTTAGCCTGGTAAATATTCCGGTTGAGTTTATTGCCGAGCACAATGATGACAGCAGTATCCTGTACAAGCCTTGTAAATACTGTATTGCTGCCATGCCATTTGCCATTGTGATAAACAATAGTATCGCCATTGTTGAAGAAGAGATGCCAGCCAAGACCATAATTATGTTTGGTTCTTTTTTCAAAACTATAGGGCTCGAAAGCCATTTCTGTTGTTGATTTTCGGGTAAAAAGATTTTCGTATAATACTTTGTCCCAGGTAAAAAGATCACGGGCTGTGCTGTACACATTTTTATCACCGTAGGTACAATCGAGATGATCCATCGGGAAGGGCCTGGTAACAGAATAAGTGGGCACATAATGCAACGTATCCGCCGCAGAAAAAATATAAGTATCTTTTAAACCAAGCGGTGTGAATACACTATCCTTCATGTATTTTGGAAAAGACTGGTTGGTTACATTCTCCACGATAAGCGCCAGCAATAAAAAATTGGTATTACAATAATGATATACACGGTCAGGCGCAGCATCTGCTTTTGGCTGGTGTTCTATCATGAAATTCACCACATCCCAGTTAGTGGCTTTTATTTTTTTGTTCCAGATAGAATCCATGAAGTATAAATAATTGGGAAGACCACTTCTATGATCCAGTAACATTTTTATAGTAATACCATGATAAGGAAGTTTTGGAAAATATTTTTGAATAGAATCGTCAAGGTTTAAGCGGCCTTCTTCCCAAAGCTTCAAAATCGTCATGGCCGTAAATGTTTTGGAGATAGATGCAAGATGAAAAGCGGAGTGCTCATCTACCGGTTGCTTTGTGGCAAAATTGGAAAAGCCTTTGTAATCTTCATATAATATTTCACCATTTTTTGCTACAAGAAAACTGCCGTTAAAACCTGTGGCTACGAGTTTTTTATCATAGTATTGTTCAATGGCAGTACTGTATTTTTTTATTTCAACTTGAGAAAGTGGTCTGAAGATGGAATCCGCTGTATTATTTACTGACGGTTGTTTGTTTTTGTTGTCGTTATTTTGCCCGCAGGCAAATGCACTGAGTAATAAAATAAATGTAAATATAGATCGGTTCACTGATGATTAATATTAGGAGTTTGAGAACGCGGCAAAATAAAAGAAACAGCGCCACATTCTTTTGCGATTATTTTCATTCTAACAATAACTTTACAAATTGTGGATAACAAATGAGTATTGTATTATTTGATAACACCGACCATAAGCATTTATACCCGCTTAATAATGCATGTGCCGTTGCAGATCTTCGTGTTGGTATCTGCACTGCAAAAGGGCGCTGGGAATTGCTTTTGAAACAAACGGTACATGTACATACGGAAGATTACCTTAGTTTATTGTATGGCCCAATACCTTCCGGCTCACATTACTGGATAGATGCATCAATTTTACCCGATACGGCGCTAGCAGAGCGCATTCTTTCACTAAATGAAAATGAAGCGCTGGCAGACACCGGTGGGTTAATTGCAGGTAAGAAAAACTTTGATGGGGCTAATTTCCCCAGGGAAAATTTATTGAACAGTTTTGAAACCATCTGCGAATATGAAACAGCAAAAAGAATTTTTCATGCATGGGATATGTTTGAGCTGAATGATCATATGCTGCGAAGCGATTTTGATTTGCTTACAAAAGATCGTCAATCAAGGCCACTGCCGCAAGGCAATCAATATATCAACCCTGAAAATATTTTTGTTGAAGAAGGTGCAACTATTAGCTGCGCTATCATCAACGCATCCGCAGGCCCTGTTTACATCGGTAAAAATGCCACTATTATGGAAGGAGCCCTTATACGTGGCCCTTTTGCAATGTGTAACGATTCTGTTATAAAAATGGGTGCCAAAATATATGGCGCCACAACGCTCGGTCCATGTTGTGTTGCAGGCGGCGAAATAAAGAACGCAATTCTGCAGGGATACAGTAATAAATCACATGATGGTTATCTTGGCGATGCAGTAATTGGCAAATGGTGCAACCTTGGCGCAGGCACCACCAACAGCAATGTAAAGAATACGGCAAGCATGGTCAAGATGTGGAACACCGTTGCACAGGACTACATAGAAGCCAATATAAAATGTGGTGTGGTAATGGGTGATTACAGCCGCACTGCTATCAATACTTCAATTAACACAGGTAGTGTTATAGGCACATGCTGTAATATTTTTGGCGAAGGTCTGTTACCAAAATATATCCCTGATTTTCAGTGGGGCAGTAAAGGCATCACAAGATATGAGCTGGAGAAAAGTTTTAAAGACATAGATAACTGGAAAAAAATGAAAGGCCAGTCTTTGTCAGATGCCGAAAAGAGAATTTTGCAATATATCTTTGAGACCACTTAATAAAAAACCAACATTTAAATAGAAACAGGACCGTTATGAGAAAACAAATTGCAGCAGCTAACTGGAAAATGAATCTTACCATTCAGCAGGGCGAACAATTACTTGATGCCATCATTGCAAAGCCGCATAGTTTATCGGCATACCAGCAGGCAGTATTTGCAGTGCCCTTTCCTTACCTGGCCATGGCGCAACAAAAAATTGCAGGGAAGAACAATGTATTTATAGCTGCACAAAACTGTTATAGTAAAAAAAGTGGTGCATATACCGGCGAGACATCTGTTGAAATGTTACAATCACTTGGAATAAGTGTGGTGGTGCTAGGCCACTCAGAGCGCCGCGAATATTTTGAAGAGAGTAACCAGTTTCTTGCAGACAAAGTAAATATCTGTCTCGAATATAATATTACTCCTATCTTTTGTTGTGGTGAACCGCTTAGCATTCGAGAAGCAGGTACGCAAAATCAGTTTGTAGAAAAGCAATTAGAAGAATCATTGTTTCATTTGTCTGCAGAGCAGGTGCAAAAGATCGTGATAGCTTACGAACCAATCTGGGCAATAGGTACAGGTAAAACAGCAACCAGCGCACAGGCACAGGAAATGCATGCATACCTGCGTTCTGTGTTTGCGGGTAAGTATGGAAATGAGGTTGCCAATAATATCAGCATTTTATATGGTGGCAGCGTTAAGGCCTCTAACGCAAAAGAAATATTTTCACAGCCCGATGTTGATGGCGGTCTTGTAGGTGGTGCATCATTGATAGCAGATGAATTTGTAACGATCATCAACAGTTTGAAATAGTAACAGTTGAGTGTGTAATATTATTGCACAAACTGCATTACTACTATGATGCTTTTGTTGTGTCACTCACTTGTACGTCAACAATAATTTCAGCAATTATGAAACGCCATGTGCAATTACAACCATTATCAAGGCAACACCATAATGGTTTACTGGCGGTATTACTGTTGAAAAAAGGAATTAAAAAAGCAGCATCTTCAAAAGAGATGGCTGCTTTTATTTTTGATTTCTGGCATAAAGATATTGAAGAGCACTTTAAAGCAGAAGAAAATTTTCTGGTGCCCGCTGTTGCCAATGCTGATTGCGATAAAGCACTTATAGAAACACTCAAAGAAGAACATGCTGTCTTGCGCTCCTATATTTCTTTGCTTCAGCATAACCCAAGAAATATGGAGGTGATTGAAAAATTTACAAATCTGCTGGAACAGCATATCCGTTTTGAAGAGAAAATATTTTTTCCTGCTGCAGAAAACTGCTTAACTGAAGAACAGTTAACAGAACTAGGCAAACACCTGCATGAAGGAGATACGCAGAACTGCATGAATTATCCTGTAAAATTCTGGGAATAAGATAACAGCGCTTATCCTGTAAAAGATATACTACAACAAAGAATCGTACTTTAGCAGCATAGAGCACACTAATGAATTTTAAGAAGCTACTTGCACAAAGCATTTTCTGGCGTGGATTTTATTTCTTTTCCGTTTTACTGGTCAATGTATTTTTATCAAGGTATCTGAAAGCAGCTGGTTCAGGCAGTCTTTATTTTCTTACTATCATTTTTTCTTTCCTGCAGGTTGTGCTGGCATTGGGTTTCGAACAAGGCTTTACTTATTTTGCTTCGGGTAATATTATCCGGCGCAACAAGCTTTTAAGTTTTGCAGGTTTATGGAGTGTTGTTGCAGGATTACTAATGATCGGCCTGGTACATCTTTATTTTCTTATAGACAAGACTATTGATGCAGGTCTACTACCTGCATGGTCATTATATGGTTTTCTATATATAAGCGGCCAAACGCTGATGGGTTATATAACAGCATTGTACTATACAAAAGAAAATTATATACTTCCCAATTTATTGCTTTCGCTGGTAAATATCATTTTTGTGATCATCATTCCATCCAAAGATGCTCCGACGAATGCAGGAGACGCCGCACATATAACTACACTTTATTTCTATACTTTCTTTGTATCCGGAATAGTATTGATCATTTCATTTTTTTTATACAACAGGAGAGAAGGGGTTTTTGGACTGCCACCTGTTCAACACCTGAAAAAGTTTTTACAATACTCGCTTACAGCACTTAGTGCCAATGTTATTTTTTTTTTAGTGTACAGGATAGATTATCTTTTTGTAAACAACAGCCCCGTTGCTACTGCGGCCGATCTTGGCAATTATATACAGGTGGCCAAGCTTGGGCAAATGTTGCTGATAGTGCCACAGATCATTGCCAGCGTAGTGTTTCCAAGAACAGCAAGCGGGTCTGACAGGCAGCGTTTGAATCATATTATTATGGTGATGGCAAGATTATTTTCACAATTATTTTTGTTGTTATTTATTGGCGTATTACTGCTTGGAAAGTTTTTCTTTATTAAAATATTTGGAGAAACATTTAACGCCATGCAAATACCTATGCTTCTTTTGATACCAGGCATTTTTTCTTTAAGTGTTTTGGTGTTGCTCTCCGCTTATTTTTCCGGTAAGGGGAAAGTAAAAGTAAATGTACAGGGTGCACTACTTGCATTGGTAGTGATGGTTGTGGGTGCATGGATCTTTGTGCCTCGTTATGGCATCATTGCAGCAGCGGCAGTTAGTACAGTAAGCTATGCAGTTAATATGGGTTATTCATTGTATATTTTTTATAAGGATTATCAGGTAAACTTTTTTGATTTTTTTAAATGGAGAAAAGAAGATTATTACTGGATAAAGAACCTGCTGGTAAAAGAAAAAGAAATATGAGTTTGCTCGTTTATGATGTGTAAAGTAGTTAATAATATACATCATACATGCAGCAGCGATACCGAACGTACAAGAGTGCGACGCAACAGCAGTTTAGTATTTATTCAAAAGCCCGGCACATAAAAATTCTAATAACTACAGAAGAAAATTTGCGATGAGAATATTGTGGTTGGCCAGTTGGTACCCCAATCCATATGAACCTTTTAATGGCGATTTTATACAACGCCATGCACAGGCAGTTGCTGAATTGTTGCCTGTTGATGTAATTCATGTATTGCAGGCAGGCAGAAGTTTGCCGGTAGAAAAAACAGCACTTATAGTGAACAAAAAAAATGGCCTTACAGAATATGTTCATGTATTTAAGTTCAGGCCTTTTGGTATTGCGTGGGTTGATAAATTGTGGTATAATATTTTGTATCACCGGTATTATAGTAAAATAATAAAAGAATATTTTGCTAAGAATGGAAAGCCTGATCTTATTCATGTACATGTACCGGTAAAAGCTGGCCTGATTGCATTACGGCTTTTAAAAAAAAAGAATATTCCTTTTATCGTTTCTGAGCAGTCATCACATTATGAAGAAACATCTCCTGACTATTTTTTAAAACGCAGCAAATATTTCCAGGTTAACACAAGACGTATTTTCAGCAATGCTATTTCGGTAACGAATGTTTCTGAAACTATTGGTAAAAAACTGCAATCATATTTTGAATTAAAAAACTACCGTACAATTCATAATCTTGTTGATACAGACCTGTTTTATTATAAACAGAAAGAGAAAAACAACAAACTGCGTTTTATACATGTATCTGCAATGGGGGAACAAAAAAATCCTGCGGGTATTATAAGAGCGTTGGCACAATTGAATATTTTCCACAAAGAGTGGGAATGTGTTTTGTGTGGTCCATATAAACAAGAGCTTAAATTAATGGTTGAAGAAAATGAACTGCATGCACAAATACAGTTTACCGGAGAAGTGGCGCATGATCGTGTGGCCAAAGAAATGCAGCAGGCTGATGTTTTTATACTGTTCAGTAATCATGAAAATTTTCCCTGTGTTGTAGCAGAGGCTTTGTGCTGCGGCTTGCCGGTTATTGCTGCCAACGCGGGTGGTGTGGCTGAAGCGGTTAATGATAGCAATGGTATTATTGTAAATGCAGGAGATGTGGAACAATTAACCAATGCCCTGCACAATATTGTGAAGAGCTTTGATAAATATGACCGTGCAATTATCTCAGCTAACGCAAAAGTGCTTTATAATAAAAAAAGAATTGCTGAGCAATTCGTGGAATTATATAATGATATAAATAATAGCCTTATTAATAAGGGCTATGAAAAACCACTATAATAATTATAGTTGCCAGCAGCCAGCCGTAAATGTAATAATTAATGAGATTATTCAGCCGCATATACTGCTTTCGTGACTGGTTATTACTCATGTAGAGATCACTTTTAGTATATACACGAAAGAAACTTGAAACAACTGCAGGCACATCAAAACCTTTGCTCCTGAATACGAGCACAATTTTAAGAATGATAGCAATTACTGTAAGAATATGCAGGTAAATAATAATATTATGCAGTACTTCAAGCGAATAATCCATTTTTCATTTCAATTTTGGTTTACAATAGTGTTAGCTGTTTTCATTTTACATAGTTTTTCATCTCCCAATTGACAGTTCGCAAAAACGCATACAGCAGGCAAAAGATTGTTGAAATAAATTCAGAAAGTAGAAGTACAATACCCATGATGTCTTCGAAGTGAAGATAACACGAATTCTTTACATAAAGATTATCCAATGATTATCTTTGCCGCATTATGAAGCATATCAGGAATTTTTGCATTATCGCGCATATTGATCACGGGAAAAGTACACTTGCAGACAGGTTGCTGGAACATACCAAGACCATTGGTGAAAGAGATATGATGAACCAGGTCTTGGACGATATGGATCTTGAAAGGGAAAAAGGAATTACCATTAAAAGCCATGCCATACAGATTAATTATCCATATAAAGGGGAAGAATATACCCTCAACCTTATTGACACACCGGGCCACGTAGATTTTAGTTACGAAGTAAGCCGTGCACTTGCGGCATGTGAAGGTGCATTACTACTGGTAGATGCATCACAGGGTATACAGGCACAAACAATCAGTAATTTATACCTCGCGTTAGACAATGACCTGGAAATAATTCCTGTCATTAATAAGATTGATATGGATGGCGCTATGATACCTGAAGTTACAGACCAGATCATAGACCTTATCGGTTGCAAACAAGAAGATATATTGTTAGCAAGTGGCAAATCAGGAATTGGTATAGAAGCAATACTGGCAGCCATCGTTGAAAGAATACCTGCGCCTAAAGGGGATGAAAATGGCCAGTTGCAGGCATTGATCTTTGATAGTGTGTTCAACAGTTTTCGTGGCATCATTATCTATTACCGCATCCTTAACGGAAGCATAAAAAAAGGGGATAAGATACAGTTCGCTTCCACAGGACAGGAATATTTTGCCGATGAAATTGGCGTGCTAAAACTTACCATGACACCCAAGCCGGAAGTTAAATGCGGTGATGTTGGTTATCTTATCACCGGCATCAAAGTAGCCAAAGAAGTAAAGGTCGGCGATACCATTACGCTTGCCAATAATCCTGCTCCCATGATCAAAGGTTTTGAAGAAGTAAAACCCATGGTATTTGCAGGAATATTCCCGGTGAATACCGATGATTTTGCAGAATTGCGTGATTGTATGGAAAAACTGCAGCTCAATGATGCTTCTCTTACATTCGAACTTGAAACATCACAGGCTCTGGGCTTCGGTTTCCGTTGCGGCTTTCTTGGATTGCTGCATATGGAAATCATCCAGGAACGTTTGGAGCGTGAGTTCAATCAAACTGTTATTACCACTGTTCCCAATGTTAGTTTTATTGCATACACCTCAAAAGGTGATAAGATCATTGTAAATAACCCGGCTGAAATGCCCGACCCTACAAAGCTCGACAGGATCGAAGAACCATTTATCAAAGCACAGATCATTACGCTACCCGATTATATTGGTAATATCATGACGCTCTGTCTTGGCAAACGTGGTATACTTATCAACCAGAGTTATCTTACTACTACACGTGTGGAATTGACATTCGAGATGCCTCTTACCGAGATCGTGTTTGATTTTTATGATAAACTAAAAAGCCAGACACGTGGTTATGCGTCTTTTGATTATTCGCCTATTGGTTACCGCGAAGCAGATATTATCAAGATGGATATCCTGCTTAATGGAGATAAGGTGGACGCATTAAGCGCATTGATCCACCGCAGCCGTGCACAGGATTTTGGCCGCAAGCTCTGCGAAAAATTAAAAGAACTGGTACCACGCCAGCAGTTCCAGATCGTTATACAGGCTGCCATTGGCGCAAAAATACTGGCCCGTGAAAATATCAGCGCTATGCGTAAAGATGTAACTGCAAAATGTTACGGCGGCGATATAAGCCGTAAACGAAAGCTGCTCGAGAAACAGAAAGAAGGTAAGAAACGTATGCGCCAGATCGGTAATGTAGAAGTGCCGCAGGAAGCATTCTTAGCCGTACTGAAATTAGATTAGCGCTTATATAATTTATTTTTTAAAAAAAGCCGGAGATAATTTTTTTGTCTCCGGCTTTTGTATTTTATAGCATCACCGGTTGTGTCACTCACTTGTACGTTCTGTTTTATAGGCAGCTTTTTGAAGTCCTATATATTTAAGGTTTATACTTTTTGTCAAGCAACTTGAAGTAAACATAAAAGAAAGCGTTATCTAATGTTGAGGACCAAAATCTATGAACATAATTATATTTTTCTGGTAAACCATTTATTCCTTTTCTATAGCCAATCACTGTCAGGTCACTGCCATCTGTTCCTCTTCTGTTATTCTCTTTTTTCAAGCCCCAGAAGTCAGCATTATACAGCTTAGAAGTTAATTCGTCCCATTGATTTATTTGTAAAATTGTGCTGTCACTTTTAGCAACTTTTGGAGGCGTATAATTGATATCGTCACGATTGAAATGAGTATAATACAGCATAATCATATCCTGTTGTTTGGTTATTGTAACAACATCATATGAAGGTGAGGCAACTATAGAAAAAATAAATCTATAGGCTTCGTCTACATTTAGGTTTTGAAGTTTAGGCAAAGGGATATCAGAATCCCATAAGTCCCAATTTGCACGTTCTCTACTACTATTTTTATCAATATCTTGTTGAAGTTGGTGAAAGAAAGTTGTGTCATTTGAAATGTATGCTCTTAATATTTTATAATTTATTTCAGAGGTGTCATACTGTCCGGAGGTATCAATTATGCTCAAATATTTATGAGTTACTGAATCTCTTAAGAGATAAGTTTCAGAGCCGCTATTGCAAGCATAAAATTGTGTCAATAAAATAAGTAATAGCAGGTATCGCATTAATTGAATAATAAAAAGTATCCCAGCAGGATTGCTCCAACTCAAAAATATGCGAAAGTTTTCTCAGATAAAATAGCAAGGCTTTATTATTTTATGTAAACGATTTTTCCTGCTCATACTATTTTCAACAGTACAAGAGTGCGACGCAAGGAACGATGAGAAATGAGAAGAAGCTAGTACAAAAATATTTTACTGACAACCTCTGTCGATTCTTGACTGCTCATCGTTATTAGGAAAGCAATTACCGGAGGGGAGTGATGCAGGCTCATACCTTACAAGATTAGGATCATACAAAGCATCACGAACAAATTTCACCAGCTTTCCTATTTCATCTTCTGTTAAACCTAATGGCTGAAACATTTTTGATAGTTGCGATAAGGGTACATTCGCATTCTGTGGTATCCCGGCATTCTTATAACGAATTACTTCTTCTACAGAAGAAAAAGAACCACCATGTCCTAATGCGGTTACATCTCTCAGGTTATACAATTGTGGTACTTTAAATTTATATATATCCCTGGCTTTACCAGTAAAACCACCACGGCCTTTGCTTTCGCGATTATCAGGGGCTACATTAAATGCGCCGTTCACTCCATTTTGCATATCGTTCATACCAAGTGCTACAAACTGCATACTGTTAAGTGCAGGCCCATTGTGGCAATTGCTGCATTTTGCTTTTCCAAAGAAAAGTGACTTGCCGTCTTTTTCGGCTTTCGTCATAGCTTTTAAATCACCTCTTAAGTAGCGTTGAAAAGGGGATTGGTTTGCGAGTAATGTTCTTTGGTAAGCAGCCAATGCAAGAGAGACCGTCCGGCTGTTAATTCTTTCAGTATCGGGTAATTCAGGAAATGCAAGATCAAAGAGATTTTTATAAGTTTCATTGGAAGCGAGCCACGCAGTATCGGGATTAAGCCTGTGTTTTTGCCGTGATGCAAGCCCTAAAATTTCCAGGCCATATAACCCGGTAAAATTATTACTGTTGCCATCACTGGTCCATAAATTCTCTGTGCCTATATTTAAGCCAACACCACCTAATTCTCCGTTCCAAAGCATTATATCCTGGTAAGCACTACCTAACAATGAAGGTGCACGTATTGGTTGCACATCAATGTTCTCTGTTTGATAAATTGCAGAAGGAATTCTTAATTCTCCTGCAATGCCAAAACCTGAACCTCCTTCACTAATAGCTTGTGTAAGCCCTGATTGAAAACCCGCTTCAGCATGATGACAAGAAGCACAAGAATAAGTGTGCAAACCTTCAGTTTGTTTTGGATTTAAACCAAGCCTTGTTTCATGAAACAATAATTTACCAAGTTCTACTTTGTCTGCATTAAGTGGATTTTGGGGATCTTGTGGAATAGAAGCATAATCGTTGCTCATTGGCTGAATCATCGCACTAAGATCTTTTGCATCAGATAAATCGGCGGCAGTTACATGATCGATATGCTGAACATCTGTTTTCTGGCAGGCATATAGAAAGAATGCAACCAGGGCTAATGTAGCAAGGATTTTTTTCATGGGTCTTATTTCGTAGTTTTCGAATAGGGGCAATCAAGGATGCGGATAAAGTGGTTTATAAAAGGATAGCAGATAGAGGTTATGTAAGGTACAAATTTTATAAGCCGGAAACTATATGAAATTATTACTTAAACAGGATTTTATCAAGGATTTTTATCGAAAGTTTCTTTAGCGCACTGTAGCCATTTTAAATATTCTGCAGCATCGGGTGTATAACCAACAGGATGGTTTAATGTTTTTTCATTATTGTCAAGCAATACATACCATGGCTGGGAAGTTTTTTCAAAATTCTCTGTTTGAAAAGTGGCCCATTTATCACCTATCGTTTCTATGTCTTTCGGTTTGCCTAGTTTAGTTGTATAAGTGAATCTTTGTTCTATAGGTAGCTTGCTACGGTCATCTACATATAAGGAAACAAGAATGAAATTGTTTTGTATAAACTCTTTTACCGCAGGTTGTGTCCAAACATTTTCTTCCATCTTGCGGCAATTAACACAGGCCCATCCGGTAAAGTCAATCATTAAAGGCTTATGCTGCGCTTTTGCCAACTGCAAAGCTTTTTCATAATCATTTACCACGTTGGCTTCAAGACCTTTATTGAGTACATTGTCTTTACCATAGACACTGTAAGAGAGTGGCGGCGGAAAACCGCTCAGCAATTGCAGGTTGGCATATTTTGAGGAGGTAACACCGGGAATAAGATATAATGTAAAGATCAAAGCTATAACACCGGCAATTTTTCTTCCTTTGCTGATCTGCATGCCTTTGTAATCATGTGGAAGCCGTATTACACCAAACAAATAAAGTGTAAGGCCAAGACTTATCAATACCCAAAGGCCAATAAATATTTCTCTTTTTAAAATGCCCCAATGCATTACAAGATCTGCATTGGATAAGAACTTCAACGCTAAAGCCAGTTCAAGAAAAGCCAATACTTTTTTTACGGTATCAAGCCAGCCACCGGATTTTGGTAATGACTGCAGCCAATGCGGAAAGATGGCAAACAATGCAAAAGGCAATGCCAGCGCCAAGCCAAAACCTGCAAGCCCGCTGGTGAGTTCCCATGCACCACCACTTAATGAACCAACGAGTAACGAGCCGAGAATCGGCCCTGTACAGGAGAACGAAACAATGGCGAGTGTAAGCGCCATAAAGAAAATACCGCCAAAACTGCCAAGACTTCCTTTAGCATCTGCTTTACCTGCAATAGTGCTGGGTAATGTTATTTCGAAGAAGCCAAAGAAAGAAAATGCAAATACAATAAAGATGATAAAGAAGATAACATTCAGCCATACATTGGTAGAAATGTTATTGAATATTTCAGGCTGTACATTGCCAAGAATATGAAAAGGAATACTGGCAAGCGTATAGATAAGAAAAATAAAAAAGCCGTAAAGTATGCCATTGCGTATAGCTTGTTTTCTTCCTCCTGATCTTTTGGTAAAGAAAGAAACAGTAACAGGTATCATCGGGAATACACAAGGGGTGAGCAATGCAATTAACCCACCAATAAAACCAAGAAAGAAGACAGTTAGTAAACTGCTGTTTGCTGCAGCGCCGCTGTCTCCGCAATTATTAAGTGGATTATTTATATCAAGATTTTCAATGCGTATGCGTTGTGCATTGGAAGATGCGGCAATGCCACCTTCTAATGCAACAGAGAATGTTTGTTCCGGATTTTGAAATTCACCTTTCTTGCCAAGAAAAGCGGTGATCTTTCCTTTTAGTTCAGCGGGAATAGTGCCACTGATAGTAAAATGTTGTTTTATCTCAACACTACCTTTATAAACATTTACCTGCTTGTTTTCAAAAGTGGCATCTGCAATTTGTTGTGTTGTTCCGGCGAAGCTGAGTGGTTGAGCATTCCTGGCATTTTCGTAATCGTAACTAACAATCACTGTTTCCTGCAAACCATCCACAGCAGGCGTTACGCCATATAAGTACCAATCTGCAGGAATAGTTGTTGCTGCTTTTAATTCATATACACTGTCTGCAATGCGCTTTATACTAACCTGCCATTTTAATAAACTATCCGTTTGTCCAAATGAATAAAAGGCCGTCAGTAAAAAGAAGACAGGTAGTAAAAACTTTTTCATTTAAAAGAAATATTTATTGGAGCTGCAGATCAAACGCAACTTTTTTGGGAGGAAGACATTCTTTGTCGTTGCAAACCATGTATTCAATATTGCCGGTAAGGTTTGTTTTAACTGCTGATTTAAGATTAACGGTATGTGTAAATGTTACTTTATTATCAAAATATTTTACATCCACATCAAACACTTCCTCATGTTTACTTTGTAGTGTACCATTTTCTTTAGGAATACCGGTAACAGTAATTAATGGATTTGTTTTATACACAAATTTTGTTGGCACAGGGCCGCCTTTTGGTGTTGTTTGAGAATAAATATGCCAGGGCTTTTCTATAACTGCCGTATAAGTTATCTCATACACTTTATCAGATTTTTTTGTTGCGGTATAGGTCCATTTTACAGGATCTTTAAATTGTGCAAATGCTGCACCTGCAATACTGAATAAAGTAATAAAAAGTAATAATTTTTTCATGATGCTTTTTGTTCTAATGTACAAGTGTGCGACGCAAGAGAAGCTGGATTGAAATACAACTGCATGGCCACACAAAATCAACTTACGTAATTACGACGAAGTGGTTCAATCCTTGCGCCGTTTATTGTTAATTCATTCCGAAAATGCGGAATACTTCAAGGCCGTCCATATTGCCCAATTCTTTATTGGAAGCTCTTTCCGGATGCGGCATCATGCCAAACACATTGCCTGCTTTATTGCGTATGCCGGCAATATTCCTGGTTGCGCCATTGGGGTTGTATGCAGGATCTATATTGCCTTTCTCATCGCAATACCTGAAGATTATTTGATTGTTTGCTTCCAGTTGGTTCAGTACTTCTTCACTTGCATAATAACGTCCGTCACCATGCGCCACCGGAATTTTCAATGCCTTGCCATTTGCATCATTAATGATAAATGAATTCTTGCAAACAAATTGCTGTTGTCCATTTGGCAGCAACACGCCGGGCAGCAAATGGCTTTCACATAAAATCTGGAAGCCGTTGCATACGCCAAGTACTTTACCACCCTTGTTGGCAAATTCAATTACACTTTGCATCATCGGGCTAAAACGTGCAATGGCACCACAACGCAGGTAATCGCCATAAGAAAAACCACCGGGCAGCACTATGCAATCATCTGTGGTAAACATGCTCAGGTCTTTGTCTTTATGCCAAAGCATGATCACTTCTTTTTTAAGATCGTTTTGCAAAGCGTCCTGCATATCACGGTCGCAGTTTGAGCCGGGGAAAACAACAATTCCAAATTTCATGAGCCTGTATTATAGTTATAATATTTTTTATGTACCCAACTGTTGATCATTTATTAAACATCGTTGCGTCGCACTCTTCAGGTTTCTTATCAATATTGAGCCTAAAAAAAGAAAGTGCAAAGTTAGCGGCTGAATGGCTAAAAAATACTAAAATTTAGTAACAATCCAGTTGTTATAAAGGATAAGTATTACAAAAAGCCAAAATAATAAAGCGGGTAGTAAACTTTTTCGTGAATATAACCAGGTGTTGGAAATAAATGCAGCACCTGCTGGTGCAGCCAGCAATAATGCGTTTGGCCAGCTATTTTTTATAAAGAATATGCCGGGAATAAATAAAATGATCATGAAAAAAAGTATGCTCCAGTTCTTGCGCACCTGTATTACCATACGATTGCTGTTTGCTTGCCATAAATAAGCACCTGAAATAATTGCAAGCCCCGCAAATACAAGTGTAATGATCGTCATGGCAAGATTAGCAGGACGAATTATCTGCAGCTCAAAAATATCAAGCTGTTTTAAAATTGGTTCAAGCTGGTCTTTTAAAAAAAGATAACCAGCCAAAAAATAAAACGGCGTAAGAATACCCAGTAATAATATCAGCCATTCATTCAGTCTGAAGGGTCTGTAAATTGCAATGGCAATAAGTGCAAGTAAGAGCAAAGGTAAAGCAGCATAATAAAGAATTACCGTGCAGCTAACGATAAGACCAATATTATAAATAAGTGATTTTGGTGTGGAGGCATTATATAATTTTAGCAATCTGAATAGTAACCAGATCACCATACTATTAATGACCAATGCTGCTGATATGTTATTCCATGCGGGAAATAGTGCAGTAAGCAGAATATAAGCCAGCGCCGTTGTATAGGCAGATTTCGGAAACATACGCAGATCATTCAGTGCATAATTTATCCGTAATGCCTGCAATACAACAATAGCATGGTAAAGCAAACCTACTGCAACAACCGGCAAAAAAGTTAACCTAGAAAGCAATGTATAAATAAGCCCGTCGTTTGCAGATGTAATAATTCTGGGAGTATGTTCCCAAAAAAATAAACGAACGCCAATGCTTACTATAAAAAGGCCAAATACGGCTGTTGCTGATTTTTCTTTAAAAAATGATACCACTTGTTTTGCGCTTAATATTCAACTTTTGCAAAACAAATGTAGTTCCTGTACTGGCAAGGAACAACTAATTCATAACTGCTTACCTGTTTTGCATACCTGGGCATAAACTGGTATTCCTTGCTAAGGTTGTGTAAAGTGGGGCTGCGGTTAACTTCCCCATCAGGTGTTATACTTTGATCTGTAAGCAATAACGTTCTTTTTTCGAGCTGGTTAAAAATGAAATGAAATTTGCCACCGGTATTTAATGTGCCATAACCAATAAAATTATCGGTATAATCATCATATTGAGATTTGTTGATGATATTGGTCCATTGCATATTGGCAGTTGAGTCAAGCGCAATAATAGCTATATTATCAGCGAAATAACGGTTTACCTGGAACCCGCCATAATTGCCCCATCTTGACCAGGGATAATAATAGCTGTTATAAAAAGAGGGGCTGTATAAATAATAATCGGACGGACGCATGAAAGGGGAGCCGTATAAATAATCCCAGCGGCTGTAATTCGATCCGCGGGTGCTGCTGTAAACAGATTCTGATGCAATTACAAAACCTCCATCCTTACGCACTAATATATTTTGTATATAAAAATCGTTGAAAGCATATTTGGGATTTCCTTCATTCTTGGCATTGTTACGGATCTCTTCAGAAAAGGTAGTACTGGTCTCGTACATAATTTTTTGATTACGTTTATCCCAGACAGCACAATAGAGGCCATCAATGTTGCCTCTTTTCTGTTTTGAATAAAAGGAACTGATAAGATAGTGCTTGTTTATATTATCAATTTTTATTTTAACGTCATCCAGGTAAATGTCTTTTACATTAAGATCAAAACTGTAAACACTATCATCATCGGGTTGCTTGCTTAGCAATGTGAGCTTATTGATATTATCATTGTCTGCGCTTCCTGCAGCCCTTAAAAAAACCAGAGAGCCATCATTGCCCAGCGTAAATTCAGAAAGAAAATCTGACCTGTTGGGCATATCAACGGTTACACGTGATTTATTGGTTAGTTTAAGATTGTTATCAAAAAGAGAAGTTGTGAGAAAATATCTGTCATTATTTTTACTGTTAATCTTAAATACTGCGATTCGCTGTTTGTCCTCACTGCCTAGAATATTGTAAACGCGGTTATTGGAGAAAGAATTTATAATGGTGGTGTCTAACTCTAAAGGATCGCCAATGATTTTACCATCACCATCAATTTTTGCAGCCATCACATAAGCAATACCACGTTTTTGATATTGATAAAACAGGTAAAAAAAATCTTTGTAGGTGATAAGATCGGTACCCAGTAATTTGTCAGGCATAAAGTCAAGGGTTACATTCTCCACGAGTTTCATTTCCCCATCGTAAACGGAAATATAATTATCTGCCCTGTAATTTTTATAAATGAGGTAGTGATTGTTTATTTTACCTGCAACATCAAAATCCAAAGACTTCTGATCATTATGGTCGGGTTCTGAATAAAATATTTTTTGAGCATTAGCCGTTAAGGTTGAGCAAGCAAACAAGACAATTATAATGGCAATATTTTTAAACATAGATTAATAAATTTAAACAAACAAATGTAAGCATTAGCGTATGCTTACACAGTAATAAAACGGGAAATTAACAGTTTTTGAAAAAGATATGGCCGTTGCTATTCATTTTATTTATAACAACATTTTTCATTATACATTTGTTGCGGATTTAGATATTCTTACTTACAGTTGTTGTACAATATTTTGACATTTTTTTTTGAGATGCCATTGAATTTTGCAGCATTTTTGGGATGCTCTCCATGAGATCAGCAAGGAATAGAGTCATGGAATGGTTTTTAAAGTTGCTTTGTATACACAGGTACAAGAGTGCGACGCAACAGTTGATGCCATGAAATATTATGGACGGATTCATAAAAAGAAATAAAATGCATTCTAAAACGGTAAGTCTCTTTTGACCTAATATAAAAATTTGTGGGCAAGCATTTAAACAAGGTTACGGCAGCCGGGCTTCTTGTAGCATTAGGAATTATTTACGGTGATATAGGAACTTCTCCGCTTTATGTGTTTGATGAAATAATCAAAGGAAGGCAAATTTCAGAAGATCTTGTTATCGGCAGTTTATCGTGTATAATCTGGACACTTACACTACAGACCACCATAAAATATGTGATACTTACGCTTAAGGCTGATAACAGGGGCGAAGGTGGTATTTTCTCTCTCTATGCATTGGTTAGGCGACAAAAAAAATGGCTGGTATTACCTGCTATGATAGGTGGTGCAGCGTTACTGGCTGATGGTATGATCACTCCACCTATTTCTGTAACTTCTGCAATTGAAGGTTTACGGCAGATAGACCAGGTACCTGTTTTTAAAGATATCAGCACAAATGGTATTGTTGTTATAGTTGTATCTATAATGGCTTTGTTGTTTTTTTTGCAGCAGTTTGGTACGGCTTCCATAGGTACATTGTTTGGCCCTATCATGTTTGTTTGGTTTGCTATGTTAGCTGTGTTAGGTAGTTCGCACCTGCTTGATGACCTGCATATATTTCGTGCATTTAGCCCGCACTATGCTATTGAGTTGCTGGCTACTTACCCTAAAGGTTTCTGGATACTGGGCTCGGTCTTTCTTTGTACCACGGGGGCTGAGGCACTGTACTCAGATCTTGGCCATTGCGGAAGGGCTAATATCCGTTACTCCTGGATATTTGTAAAAAGCTGTTTAATCCTTAACTATCTTGGGCAGGGCGCTTACCTGCTCGCTCATTTCGAAGGACAAACTTTTGATACAGAAAAATTAAAAGTATTGTTTAGCATAATGCCAGATTGGTTCAGGCTGATAGGTATTGTAATAGCTACAACTGCGGCCATTATTGCAAGCCAGGCTTTGATCAGTGGCTCGTTTACACTCATCAGTGAAAGTATTCGCCTGAATTTATGGCCTAAGATGCAGATAAAATATCCAACAGAAGCAAGAGGCCAGTTGTTTATAGGTGGCATTAACCTTTTACTTTTTGTGGGTTGTTGCGGTATTTCTATTTACTTCAAAGATTCAACACATATGGCGGCTGCCTATGGGTTGGCAATTACCATGTGTATGATCAGTACGTCTATTCTATTTGCTAATTTTCTCGTGGGACGACGAGTCAATGCTGCATGGATATATCTATACCTGCTGGTTTATCTCACCATAGAAATAGCCTTCCTGATAGCCAATCTTGAAAAATTCCCACACGGTGGTTATGTAACATTGGTAGTTGGTGGTGGTCTTTTCACAGTAATGTATGTTTGGTACAGGAGCAGGCGCATCAAGAACCGCTATGTTGAATTTGTTAGAATGGAGCATTATATACCAATGATCCAGGAATTAAGTAATGATAAAACCGTGACTAAGTATGCAACGCACTTGGTGTATATGACAAGTGCCAATAACCCGAAAGAAATCGAACATAAGATCATTTACTCTATACTAAACAAAAAACCGAAGCGTGCAGATATATACTGGTTTGTGCATGTGGATACCATGGATGATCCTTACACATCAGAATATATTGTGGAGCATATTATTCCCAACGATATTATCCGTGTTGAATTCAGGCTGGGCTTTCGTGTACAGCAAAAGATAAACCTCATGTTCCGCAAAGTAGTGGAAGAACTGGTTAATAACAATGAAGTGAACATCACCAGCCGTTATGAAAGCCTCGAAAAAAATAATGTGGTGGGAGATTTTCAGTTTATTGTAATGGAAAAATACCTCTCCAACGACAACGAATTACCTTTCTTTGAAAGAGTAATCATGAAACTGCATTTCTGGCTCAAAGAAATCAGTCTCAGCGAAGAAAGAGGTTTTGGCCTCGATCCCAGTTTTGTAACAGTGGAAAAATTCCCGCTTATTGTATCGCCGGTTCCGCAAATACCGCTTACGCGAATTTTCAACGAGCAAAGCGAGGAGTAAAAAGTACAGAAACTTTTGTGTACAAACTGAGGGTTTTCATGGCATCGACTGTTGTGTCACTCACTTGTACGTTCTGTATGTTTATTCATCAGTTATAAGAACGCAAAGTCGTAGTTTTCTTTCCGCCCATATATTGAACGATCCACATGATCGTAAAACTAGGAATGAAATCTGTGCCCGGCAGAATTTCTTCAACAAAGTTGAAAAGCCCGCCAAATGCACCTTTCCAGCCGCCAAAGGTTTTATAAAAAATAAAACCTGAAATAGGCGCCCAGATAATATCAGCAAACTCACCCAAGCCGGGAATTGCATAAGAAGCATAGCCAATAATGTCCATCACAATACAAAAAAGAAGTGAAGCTTTTTGATTGTTCATTGCTTTCATTTTTAATTAATAGTTACATCAAATTAGCTACCAATCTTTACAGTTGCCGTTTTAATTAGTTGCAATAGCTTTAGGAATATTACAATTTACTTCAGAATTTATACAGAATGTCTGGTCAATCTTGCAACTTTGATTTATGAAGTTATTGGTCATAGAAGATGAGGTTGCTCTAAGCAACAGCATTTGCGATTTCCTGAACAGCGAAAATTTTATGTGCGAAACAGCATATGATTTTCATGTTGCTATGGAGAAGATCGCGTTGTATGAATATGCCTGCATTATACTGGATATAACACTTCCGGGTGGAAGCGGTCTGGAAATATTAAAGGAACTAAAAAAAGAAAATAAAGCAGACGGAGTGTTGATCATCTCAGCAAAAAATTCATTGGATGACAAAGTGCTTGGTCTCAAAACAGGTGCTGATGATTACCTTACAAAACCTTTTCATTTGCCCGAACTTGGTGCCAGGGTTCATGCCATCATTCGCCGTAAATCATTCGGAGGCATGAATGTCATACAGTTCGATGAGCTAACACTTAATCTGCAAAATAAAACTGTAAAAGCCGCTGATAAACTGATTGATCTTACCAGAAAGGAATATGAATTGTTATTGTATTTTATCAGCAATAAAAATAAAGTGATCAGTAAAGGCGCCATAGCAGAACATTTGTGGGGCGACAATATGGACCTTGCAGATAACTATGATTTCATTTACACACACATCAAAAACCTGCGGAAAAAAATAATGCAGAATGGTTGTCCTGATTATATCATTTCTGTTTATGGAATGGGTTATAAACTAATGGTGCCTTCAGTAAAATGAAATTGCTTACAAAATATAACCGCATAAACCTGTTCTCGACAGTTATTATTTTTCTGTTAGCCAGTGTTGCTTTTGCTTTGCTACTGCATTATATATTGATAAATCAGGTAGATGAGGATCTGAAGATCGAGCAAAATGAAATAACATCTTATATACAGAAATATAACAAACTTCCCGAAGTTATAAAAGTAAGGGACCAGCAAACATTTTATAAGCCAGTTGAACAATCACAAGTAAGTGACAAAAAACACTTTTATAATTTAAAAATTTATAACGATCAGGATAAAGAACAGAAATTATTTCGTGAATTGAATTTTAATATTGATGCAGGCGGGCAATGGTATCTCGTCGCAGTAAGAAAATCATTGGAAGGAACAGATGACCTGGTGCAGTCTATCATTGTTATAACAGTTATTACCATCTTACTTATACTTGTGGCAACATTTCTTATCAACCGCATTGTATTAAGAAGATTGTGGCAACCATTTTATGATACGCTGCAAAACGTGGGTAGTTTTAAATTAGGTAAAAGCAAGTTGCAACTTCCTGCAACCAATATAGATGAATTTGCTTTAATGAATAAAACTCTGCAGCAAGCTATTACAAAAGCCGAAGAAGATTATGTTTTGCTGAAACAGTTTACGGAGAATGCTTCCCATGAACTGCAAACACCACTTGCGGTGATACGTTCCAAGCTGGATTTGCTAATACAGGATGAATATTTAACTGCAGGACAAAGCAGTGCCGTTCAGTCTGCTTATGATGCGCTGCAGAAATTAAGCCGGATGAACCAGTCGCTCTTGTTGCTTACAAAAATTGAGAACAGGCAGTTTAGTGAAACAAAAGTAATAGATATGAAAGCTCTCACCGAAACAAAACTGAACCAGTTTAAAGAACTTTGGCAAAATAAAAATATCACCGTCACACCTTTACTGCAACAGTCATCTGTTACATTCAACCCAATGCTTGCAGATATATTGCTTAATAATCTTTGCAGTAATGCAACCAAACATAATATTGCCGGAGGTAGCATAGATATTGAGTTAAATGCGCTATCATTAATCTTTCGTAATACAGGCACGGCAGAAGCTTTGGATAAAAGTAAATTATTCACCAGGTTTTATAAATCCGGTTATGCCCAGGATAGTTATGGCCTTGGGCTTTCTATTATTAAACAGATTTGTGAAGTGTCTTCATGCAGTATTGATTATTCATTTGAAGGCAGTAATACGCATATATTTTCAGTAAATTGGTAAACAAGTAATACTTTTAAAAAAGGCACTTCAAATTTTCTTCAAAATTCAGTTTTTATTTTGTTTATAAAAGCTGATGCTTAAATCTCTGCTATTATTTTTTTTAGTTGCCTTTTCTGTGCCTGTAGTTGCCCAGGAAAAGAATCTTGACTATTATATTTCTGCAGGTATACAAAACAGCCCACTGTTAAAAGATTACAATAACCAGCAACAGAGTAACCAGGTTGACAGCCTTCGAATACTTGCTTCTCTTAAACCACAGGTGAATGGTGTCAGTAACAATTCTTATGCACCGGTAATCGGTGGCTGGGGTTATGATAATGCCATAACAAATAGCGCCAACATCAGTGCTTTAATAACTGTTACCAAAACAATTCTTAGTAAAGCAAACGTTAACACACAATTTGAATCCATCAGCCTTCAAAATAAAGCGCTTAATATTTCAGGAAAAATAACTGAGCAGGATTTTAAGAAAGCCATCACATCCCAATATATAACAGTGTATGGGCTATGGCAGCAATACAGTTTTAATAAAGAATTGTACGACCTGCTGAAAAAGGAAGAAACAATACTTAAAGTGCTCACGGAAAAAGCCGTGTACAGGCAGACAGATTATCTTACTTTTCTTGTAACGGTGCAACAGCAGGAGTTACAGATCACTCAAATTAAACAACAATACCAGAATGAATTTGCAACACTTAATTATATCTGTGGTTTGCAGGACACATCTTTTGTAGTTATCGCTGCGCCTGCATTAGAACCAACCATGCTCACAGAAATTGAACAAACTATTTTTTATCAACAGTATCAAACAGACAGTCTGAAATTGAAAAACCAGGATGCCCTGATTGATTATAATTACAAGCCAAAACTTAATCTTTACACAGATGGCGGTTATCTTTCTTCTCTTGCTGTAACACCATATAAAAACTTTGGTATAAGTGCCGGTGTTAGTTTAAATGTGCCTATTTATGATGGCAAGCAAAAGAAGATGCAACATGATAAAATTAATATTGCAGAGCAAACAAGGCAGCATTATCGTGATTATTTTACAACGCAATACAATCAGCAAATAGCACAATTACAGCAGCAATTACAATCAACGCAACAATTAATTGATAATGCCAACACACAAATAAAATTTTCAGAAGGGCTAATGGAAGCCAACCGCAAACTGTTGGCAACGGGTGATGCAAGGATCGTTGATTATTTAGTAGCCATCAGTAATTACCTCAATGCAAAAAATATTATTACCCAAAGCACCGTAAATAAACTGCAGATCATTAACCAACTAAACTATTGGAACAGAAAATGAAAAAATATGAAGCTGTCATAAAAATTATTTTTTATGCAATTTTTACATGCCTTTTGCAGTCTTGCAAAGAAGCACCATCTTCTTCAGAAGAAGAGACAGATGTAGCTGCGGAAGATATTCAAACGCCTGTAACCATTACCAGTCCTGTAATTGGCAATATGCAGGAAACTATTGAACTAAACGCAACTTCTGCTTTTCTGCTCAAGACTTTTGTAAAGTCAAATGTAAACGGCTACCTGAAAACGGTGAATGCACAGGTTGGTAAATATGTAAGCAAGGGACAGGAGCTTTTTATTATTAAAACAAAAGAAGCAGAGAGCCTTGGTAATATTGTAAACAGCATTGATAGCTCATTACACTTCGAAGGTGTAGTGCATATAAAAGCACCTGGCAGCGGTTACATTACACAACTTACTTACCAGGCTGGTGATTATGTACAGGATGGCGAACAACTTGCAGTGATTACCGATACAAAGAGTTTTGTCTTTTTACTCAATGTGCCTTACGAGTTGAAGCCATATTTAGCAGCCAATAAAAACATACAATTGCATTTGCCCGATAGCGCTGTGCTTGATGGATACGTAAGTGCAGCAATGCCCACTGTTGATGCAGCATCACAAACGCAAGGTTATGTAATTAAAGTAAACACTGCAGCAAACATTCCTGAAAACCTTATTGCGAAAGTAAACCTTGTAAAAAAATCGGTAATTAATACGGCGTCGTTGCCAAAGGCGTGTGTGCTTACAGATGAAGTGCAAAGTGAATTCTGGATAATGAAACTGATCAATGATTCTGTTGCTGTAAAAGTGCCGGTGCAAAAAGGTATTGAGAATGGAGATCACGTGCAGATCCTTTCCCCACCTTTATTTGCGGAGGATAAAATTTTACTTACAGGTAATTACGGTTTGTCAGATACTGCGAGAGTAATCATTGAAAAATAGCAATAAGAAAATTTTATGAATCAAGCTTTTGTTCTCAAATGATACTGTTGTTGCGTCGCACACTTGTAAAATAAAGCCTTGAGCAGCGAGCCACGGGCTTCGGGCTTTCAAAGGCTCATAGCTATTCTCAGCACAAGAGTGCGACGCAACAGGCGATGCCATAAAATAGAATTGTTGGGTACATAAAAAAGATACAGCATACAATAAAAATTATTCATGCGCCAGTTTTTTCATACACATAAGAATCCTGTTACTGTCATCATTGTCATTATTATACTTGGCGGCATGTTTGCATACAGCCAGATGCAAACCTCGCTTTTTCCTGAGATCACATTTCCTAAAATAAAAATTATTGCAGATGCGGGGCAACAGCCGGTAAATAAAATGATGATCACAGTAACACGGCCATTGGAGAATGCTATAAAAAAAGTGCCGCAGTTGCAAACTATACGTAGTACTACAAGTCGCGGCAGTTGCGAAATATCTGCATATCTTAATTGGGATGCAAACATTGATATAAGTCAGCAACGAATTGAAGCGCTTATTAATGAAATACGCAACACATTGCCGCCGGGAATTGATATTACGGTGGAGCGTATGAACCCTTCCATACTGCAGGTAATTGGTTATTCACTTGAAAGTAAAACCCGCTCTGCCATTGATCTTAAGCTGCTAGCCGATTATACAGTAAAGCCTTTTCTTTCACAGGTAGAAGGTGTATCGCAGATAATGGTGGTTGGTGGAAAAACAAAAGAATACTGGTTGCAGTTGGACATACAAAAGATGACTTCACTAAGTATTACGCCTGATATGATCAACACTGCGCTTAGTAATACCAACTTTATAAGATCGAATGGTTACTTAAGTGATTACCGGCAAATGTACCTGACAGTTACTGATGCATCTGTTAGTTCAAAAGACGAGTTGGAAAATATTGTTATCAGTAACAACAAACGCATTGTATTGTTGAAGGACATTGCTGATGTGCAGATACAGGAAGCCAAAGAATATGTAAAGATCAATTCCAATGGTCATGAAAGCGTTTTGCTTGGTGTAATAAAACAACCCAATGCAAACCTTGTTGATCTTTCTGATAAAATGGCTACAAAACTTGCTGATCTTAAAAGAATATTACCTAAAGATGTATCTATTGAACCATATTATGTGCAGGCCGATTTTGTAAAAGATTCTATTAAAAGTGTAACCGACAGTTTGTGGATCGGGCTTGTGTTGGCAATACTTGTTGCCATTGTTTTCCTGCGTTCATTCAAAGCAAGCAGTGTAATTCTTGTTACAATCCCAATCACTTTATTGCTTACGCTTATTTGGTTGTATGCCATTGGACAAACATTCAATATTATGACGCTGGGTGCTATTGCCGCAGCCATAGGATTGATCATTGATGATGCCATTGTAGTAGTGGAACAAATTCACCGCACACATGAAGAATTCCCTGATGAGCCTACTACATCACTGGTGCATAAAGCCATTAATTATTTACTTCCTGCGATGATAGGTTCTTCATTAAGCACCATTGTAATATTTGTTCCATTCTTTTTAATGACGGGTGTTGCAGGCGCTTATTTTAAAGTGATGACTGATTCTATGATCATCACATTGGTTTGTTCTTTTTTTGTTACATGGGTTATACTGCCTGTTATCTATATGCTTTTTACAAAAGATGTTACAGCAAATTCAGTTACAAAAAAGAAAACAGCGCACGGCGTAAAACAACAACCATGGATAGCATTTTTTATTAAACGACCTTATATAAGTTTTGCCATCATCATTACACTCGCATTTTCTATTTACTTTATACTACCAAAACTGCAAATAGGATTTTTACCTGAGATGGATGAAGGCAGCATTGTGTTTGATTATGCTACACCGCCCGGTACATCACTGCAGGAAACCGACAGGATCTTACGCGAAGTGGAAAAATTAATTATGCAGGTTCCTGAAGTGGAAACCTATTCAAGAAGAACAGGAACGCAAATGGGTTTTTTTATTACAGAACCAAACACAGGCGATTACCTGATACAGCTAAAAAAAGACCGTGCAAAAACAACGGATGAAGTAATTGATGAGATACGCCAAAAGGTTGAAAGCTCACAACCCGCATTACGGGCGGATTTCGGCCAGGTGATTGGTGATATGCTTGGCGATCTCATGTCTTCTGTGCAACCAGTCGAAGTGAAAATTTTCGGCAGCGATCAAAAAAAATTACAACAACTTTCACAGCAGGTTGCTGATATCGTTTCAAATGTACGGGGTACTGCAGATGTGTTTGATGGAATTGTTATCGCCGGTCCATCTGTAAGTGTTGCGCCCAACAGTGCTAATCTTGCGCAGTATGGAATTACACCGTCAGACCTGCAATACCAGTTGCAAACTGCACTGGAAGGAAACATTATTGGTTCAGTATATGATAAGGAGCAACTAAGCAATGTACGCATGGTGTATCCCGGTAACAGAACGCTAAGTGTTGATGGCCTTAATCAACTGCAGGTATTTCTTCCGGGCGGGCAATTAAAGCCGATCAATTCATTAGCAGGTATCCATGTTAATTCCGGTGATGCAGAAATACAAAGAGAAAATTTACAATCAATGGGTATTGTAACCGCGAGGTTAGATAACCGTGATTTGGGCAGCGCTATAAAAGATATCCAGCAACAGGTATCATCAAAAATTTCTTTACCACAAGGTTATGCAATTGTATATGGCGGCGATTATGCAAACCAGCAGCAATCATTTAAAGAGTTGCTCATCATTCTCATCAGTGCGAGCCTCCTTGTTTTTACAGTAATATTGTTTTTGTTTAAAGATTTTCGCATTGCGTTTATCATACTGCTTATTGCTATACTTGGAATTGCAGGAAGCTATATGGGACTTTACTTTACTAACACCGCATTAAACGTTGGAAGTTATACAGGATTAATCATGATCGTTGGTATCATAGGCGAAAATGCCATTTTCACTTTTTTGCAATTCAAAGAATCATTGAAAGAATCAAACGATATTGACCAGGCAATTATCTATTCCATTTCAACAAGACTGCGCCCCAAATTAATGACGGCACTTGGCGCTATCATTGCGTTAATGCCTATTGCGCTTGGCATAGGCACTGGCGCACAATTGCATCAGCCTTTGGCCATTGCAGTTATTGGTGGTTTTATTGTTGCAATGCCTTTGCTTTTAATTGTATTACCAACTTTAATACGACTGGTATTTAAAAAGAATCATGCATCATTATTAAAGCATGGATAATTTTTTTGAGCCAGGCAATAGGATAGAAGTTAAGCTTTCGTTGCGTCGCACACTTGTGCAATTGGATATTAAATGGGCGATGATATGAAAGTGCAGGCGTTCGACACAACGGAAGATTGGTTTTATTTTTCAGTTGGAGTTATGACTATTTTTAATTTAAACTGGGTACAATATTGTTCATAACCGTACGAAATATATTTCTGCAACTCATCGGGCATAGAATTTCTTATGAAACGAGAGTTACAGTTACCAACTATCTTGCATGTAAAAAAATTGCTTACGTAGTGTCATGTGCTTACATATATCAATAAGTAACATTAACAGTGATAATAGCTGTCATACGATAATTAAAGCTGATATTTACAACTTACAAATTTCTTTCCGCTAAAAGCCATATGCTTCCATCCTTTTAAAGCCATTGCTACTTTTTATTCAAAGTCATTTGTTGCGTTCGAAAAAATTATTTGGGTTAAAAATCTCTTCTCAAAAGTATTTACATGTTAGTCATTATCGTTTTTTTTCTGTGCCATTGGTTCTTCTCCTTATTTTTTCATTCCTTCTTTTTACATCGTTATGCATCCCATCAAATGTATACGGTAAGCAGAGGATGGGAAAGAACCATCTATCTATGTACATGGATTGCACAGGGTTCATCTTATCTTGTTCCAAGGGCGTATGCTGTGATGCACAGGATGCACCACACTTACAGCGACACGGAAAAAGATCCGCATTCCCCACATTTTTTTAAAGACGTCATTCATATGACGCTGCATACGGCGCGTATTTTCCGTGGTTTTGTAACAGGCAAGGATCTGCCTGAAGCACAGTTTACCAAAGAATATTTACCTGCGTGGAACCGGCTGGATAACTTTGGAAACAAAGCCGTGATAAGGGTTTTGTTTGGTGCAGCTTATGTAACGATATACATATTGTTTGCACCTAATGCGTGGTGGTTTCTTTTGCTGCCCATACATTTTTTAATGGGCCCGATACAAGGTGCCCTTGTAAACTGGTGCGGGCATAAATATGGTTACCGCAATTACGATAATGGCGATCATTCAAAAAATAGTTCTCCCTTCGGTATTGTAATGATGGGTGAATTGTTTCAAAATAATCATCACCATGCAAAGAACAATGCAAACTTTGCACGTAAGTGGTTTGAGTTTGATCTTACCTATTCTATCATGCGTGTATTGCATGCAGTAAAGATCATTAAACTAAAGCCACTGGCTGTTAGTGTATGATCTGCAGATTGAGCAACGTTCTTGACTCAATAAGAATAACAGGCTACTATGTTTAAAAAATATAGTAGCCTTTTTTGTTACCGGCATTTGAACCCCGGCAGAAACGCTGTTGCGTCGCACACTTCAACGCTTTGTTCTATGTTGGGCAATGCACAGAATGTACAAGTGAGTGACACAACGATGCTTAATAGCAGCACAACAGTTAAGATCAGAATAGCTCTGTAATTTATACGGCATATCGTTATAATGTTTGTTTTATACCTGAACCGGAATAAAAAACATCAGAAAAGATGTTTTAAAATTCTTTACTTTATTAGCTTAAAAAAACATTCACTTAATTAATGCCATATGATGATGAGACCAATTTGCATTATTGCACTTATTTGTGTTACGTTCAATTTATCTGCCCAGCAAATAACGCCAACACCCGAACAAATTAAAACATTAACCGCAGAATGGAAGGGCGAACGCTTTGCAGATGGAAGACCTAAGACTTCAGATCGCTTTTTAGCACGTTTAAAAAATGTGTCGCTGGAAGAAGCATGGGGCTACCTGCGCAACAAAGGATATCAAAATCAGTTTGAAGGCGACTGGACAATTATTCGTCCTGATTCTGTAATGGTAGGCCGTGTGGTGACTGCGCAGTACATGCCGCTGCGACCAGACTATGATAAACTTATAAAAGATAAAGGCAAAACGGAAGGACGTATTGGCGGCACCAACTCGTGGCCCATTGATGTATTGCAAAATGGTGATGTATATGTTGCCGATAGTTATGGAAAGATCGTTGACGGAACACTTATAGGCGATAATCTTGGCAATGCTATTTATGCAAAGTCGCATACAGGTGTTGTGTTCTATGGTTCTGTAAGAGATATAGAGGGCCTTGAAGAGATCAATGGATTTAATGGTTGGGTAAAAGGTTACGATCCTTCATACATACAACAAATGATGCTTGCGGGTATCAATGTTCCCATTCGCATTGGAAGAGCAACTGTATTGCCCGGCGATGTTGTGCTGGCAAAGAAAGGTGGCATTGTATTTATTCCTGCGCAGTTTCTTGAAGACCTTGTATTGAATTCAGAATTTGTGCAGCTAAGAGATGCGTTTGGTCACCAGCGTTTGCGTGAAGGTAAATACACGCCTGGTCAGATAGACCAGCAATGGACCGATGAAATAAAAAAAGATTTCCTGCAATGGCTGGATATACAAAAAGATCTTCCCATGACAAGACAGGAATTAGATGCATACATGAAAGACAGAACATGGTAGTGAATAGATTTTATTTTTTATGTACTTAACTGTATTACTACTATCATCTTCGTTGTGTCACTCACTTGTACTACAGAATAAATTTCAGCATTGTGTAAGATTTAAATAACTAGAATATTCGCAAATATCAATCTTGGTGCGGCATCAGAAAAATGACGTTTAGAAAAAGATTGAATGAAGCGTTAAACAACGAAAGCTGCAGGGCTTTGCAAAAATTATTTCACACAGCTTCGTTTAATCAACGAACAAAAGCCCGGCTTTAGACTCTTTCGTTGTAGCGAAATGAAATCTTTTTTAGTCATTTTTCTGGAGCCTTGACTTTTTTTGTTACTTTTTTGTGTCAAGACAAAAAAGTAAATAACAGCTTAGTCAATACTGGAAAGGTTTTGCGCTTTAAATACTTAATTTTTTAAATAATACATTTCTTCTTAATTATATAAAACATCAAAACCAATATGACACCCTCAGAAAAATATATACAAAAACTTGGTCTTAAAGGCCATGATATAAATGAAACAACTACAGAAAACAAAACTGTTGCAGAAGAAAATCCAAGACGTTCTTTTTTAAAAAGATCAGCATTAGGTGGCATTGCACTCGGTGGTGCTTTTATGTTTTCACCAATTGAAGAATTGGTTGCACAAAGCACACAGAATGTAAAACGGTTCTCATCGCCATCTGATTTAAAGATCACCGATATGCGTTATTGCGTAACTACGGTGTTGGGTCGTACTGCTATTATACGCATAGATACCAACCAGGGCATTTATGGTTTGGGAGAAGTGAGGGATGGTGCGGATGAACGTTATGCGCTAATGCTAAAAAGCAGGATACTTGGGCAAAATCCTTGTAACGTAGAACAGCTATTCAAATCACTAAAACAGTTTGGCGGACAAAGCCGGCAGGGTGGTGGTGTATGTGCAGTGGAGATGGCATTATGGGACATAGTAGGCAAAGCATATAACGTTCCTGCATGGCAATTGCTTGGCGGAAGATACCGTGATAAAATAAGATTATACGCAGATACACCGGAAGCAGGCTCTCCGGAAGAACAAAAGAAATTAATGAATTACCGCATCAACGACCAGGGATATACATGGTTGAAAATGGATCTTAGCATTGGTGAATTAAAAGGCAAACCGGGAACATTGGTAAATGATAAATTCTGGCAGAATGATAAAGGTGATTTGCAGCAATGGGGTGACCTGAGTAATCCCATGTCTTATGGAAATACAGCACATCCTTTTACACAAATACAAATAACAGATAAGGGTTTGGATGAGCTTGCCAAACTGGTAGACAATGTAAGAGGTATGCTGGGTTATGATATCCCGCTTTCAACAGATCACTATGGGCATTTTGATGTGAACAATGGAATACGTCTTGGTAAGAAGCTGGAACAATACAGGCTTGCATGGCTGGAAGATGTTATATCATGGGAATATACTGATCAATGGAAAATGCTTTCTGATGCATTGGAAACACCATGTTTAACAGGAGAAGACATTTATTTGTTGAAAAGTTTCAAACCATTGATTGATGCACATGCGGTGGATATTATTCATCCTGATCTTGCAACATCCGGTGGTTTACTGGAAACAAAAAGGATTGGCGATTATGCAGAAGAACATGGCGTAGCAATGGCCATGCACCAGGCTGGTACGCCCATTTCATTTATGTCTTGTGTGCATTGTGCTGCAGCCACACAAAACTTTCTTGCGCTTGAACATCACTCTATTGATCTGCCGTGGTGGGAGAGTTTAGTAAAGACAACAGATGGAAGAAACTTAATTACAAAAGGGTTTGCGAATCTTCCGTTATCTGCTCCGGGCTTGGGTGTTGAGTTAAATGATGAAGTGGTGAAACAACATTTACATCCTTCAGATAAAACATATTTTGAACCAACACCACAATGGAATGATAAACGTTCGCATGACAGAACATTTAGTTAATAGCAGGTAAGATGTACTGAATGTATTTGTTGAAATTTGAAAAGAGCGCACAAGTGAGTGACACAACGAAGACGAGAGTAGCAATACAGTTGGCGCACAAAATAAAATTATTAATCGAATCATTGTTCTAAATACAAAGCATCAGTAATGAACATGAAGATCGCTCCGAAACGTTGGTACAGGCTTATTCCTATTGCTTTTATAACGTATAGCCTTGCTTATCTTGACCGTGCAAATTTTGGTTTTGCGGCCGCGGGTGAAATGGCAAAGGATCTTAATATTACTTCAGCTACTTCTTCTTTATTAGGGTCACTTTTTTTTCTTGGATATTTCTTTTTTCAAATTCCGGGAGCACATTATGCTGCAAATAAAAGTGCAAAGAAACTCATCTTCTGGTCGCTGATATTATGGGGCGCACTTGCCATGGCAACGGGTTTGGTAAGTAACATTACACTACTGATCATTATTCGTTTTATGTTGGGCGTTGTGGAAAGTGCCGTAATGCCTTCAATGATTATTTTATTGAGCAGGTGGTTCACTAAACAAGAACGTTCAAGAGCCAATACATTTTTAATTCTTGGTAATCCTGTTACCATTTTATGGATGTCTATTTTATCCGGTTATTTGATTGATGCAGTGGGCTGGCGCTGGATGTTTATCTGGGAAGGGTTGCCTGCAATTATCTGGGCATTTTTCTGGTGGCGTTTGGTGAACGATAAACCGTCAAATGCAAAATGGTTAACGCAGGAAGAAAAGCAATCTGTGGAAACGGCTTTACAAAAAGAGCAACAGGGAATAAAACCTGTGAAAAATTATGCTGCAGCATTCAAATCAAAAGTGGTGATATTATTATCCCTGCAATATGCATTGTGGAGCATTGGAGTATATGGTTTTGTAATATGGCTTCCTTCCATTATTAAGGCTGCACCAGAAATGAGCATTATCAAAACAGGCTGGTTGTCTTCTTTACCTTATGCATTTGCGGTGATAGGCATGCTTACTGCATCTTACTTCTCTGACAAAACACTGAACAGAAAAGCTTTCGTGTGGCCCTTTCTTTTAATTGCATCCATAGCATTTTATGGTTCGTATCTCACAGGTACCAGTAACTTCTGGTTATCGTTTGCGTTGCTTATCATTGCAGGCACAGCTATGTATGCGCCATACGGTCCGTTCTTTGCGATCATTACAGAAATATTGCCTGCAAATGTTACAGCTGGTGCCATTGCATTGATCAATAGTTTTGGTGCGTTGGGATCTTTCGCAGGTTCTTATCTGGTAGGTTATTTAAATGGCTCAACAGGTGGTTTTGGAGCTTCTTATATTTTTATGTCGGGTTCATTGTTACTTTCGGCAATCATAACTTTAGTTGCTGTAAAAGACAGTGATCGGATTCCTAAAGAAACATTATCAAAAGCAGTTGCATAATAATTGAGCTTTAAAAATAACAAAATGAAAAAAATATCAGTTTATTTTATAATGCTGTTGCTTTCAGTAGCAAGCTTACATGCAGCAGCACAAATAACTCCCACAGCACTAACAAAGAAACAGGTAAATGACTGGTTTCAAAAAAGGGAATGGTTAGCTGGCTTACCATTGCAGCCACATGCATCAATAAACAAAACTGTGTTCGCCAGACAATACCAGCTTAATAAAAATTATTGGGATAAAGCATTTGCATTTTTAAAAGAACATGATCTTGCAACCATGGCAGCGGGCAGGTATGCAATCGATGGTGATAATGTTTATGCTATTATAACAGAGAATCCAACGAAAGTTGTTGATAGCGCAAAGTGGGAATCTCATCGCAATTATATTGACCTGCATTTGGTAATAGCAGGAGAGGAGAAGATAGGCGTTGCTGATATTACAAAGCTTACTGTTACCATGCCTTATGATGTAACAAAAGACTTAATGAATTACTCAGGTGATGGTAATTTTTATACTGCTGTGCCCGGCACTTTTTTTCTTTTCTTTCCTTTAGATGCACACAGGCCAAACATTACAACCGGTGGCAACAAGCCTGATAAAAAAATTGTTATAAAGATCAGGTATGCAGAATAAATTTTTTTGGGGACGAGCTAAAGTTTTCTATGGCATCGGTTGTTGTGTCACTCACTTGTACGTTCTGTTTTATGGCGACATGTAGAAAGATTTATTTTAGCTGCATTAAATATCAACAGTACAAGAGTGCGACGCAACGATGCTTAATGCATGTATTGTAGTTGAGGTCACAAAATCTGTTTTAAAACGCAAGTAAAGTTTGTATACGCTGAATAACTTTTTCAGGCGTAGGAAGCATGGCTGCTTCGAGTGCAAGATTGATAGGAACAGCAGGTAAGTTCATTGCACCCATTACTTCAACGGGTGCATCGAGCTGCATAAAACAATTATAAGTAATACGGTGTGCAAGCGATTCTGCGAAGGAATTGTTTTGTTGTTCTTCACTAAGCACAAGGCACTTGCCATGTTTGTTCACGGTTTCAAAGATCAGTTCTTCATCAAGTGGGAATAAAGTGCGCAGGTCAAGAATCTCTACCTGCCCCGGAAATGCAGCAGCAGCACTCTTTGCCCAATACACGCCCATACCGTAAGTGATGATGCAAACAGTTTCGCCTCTTTGTAATTTTTGTATCGAAGCTGGTAAAATAATATTTGCTTTACCAAGTGGTAATATATAATCTTTGGAAGGTTCAATGGTTTTTGCTTCATCAGTGCCAGGCACTTTGCTCCAGTAAAGACCTTTGTGTTCCAGCATTACAACAGGATTGGGATCGTAGTAAGCAGCTTTCATCAAACCCTTTATATCTGCAGCATTGGAAGGATAACAAACTTTAATGCCTTTGATGCTAAGCAAAGTTGTTTCAATACTACCACTGTGATAAGGCCCACCACCACCATATGCACCGATGGGTACACGCAATATCATACTCACCGGAAACTTGCCATTGGACAAATAGCATGACTTGGATATTTCTGTAACCAGTTGATTAAACCCGGGATAAATATAATCTGCAAACTGTACTTCAACAATTGGCTTTAAACCAACGGCAGACATGCCCACTGTTGAACCAACAATGTATGCTTCCTGTATAGCCGTATTGAATACACGATGATCGCCAAATTTTTCTGCAAGCGTTGCAGCTTCACGAAACACACCACCAAGGCGGCGTCCTACATCCTGCCCATAAAGTATGCATTCATCATGCTCCTGCATTAATTCTTCTATGGCATGTAATGCAGCATCTACCATAATAATTTTTTCGCCATTGGTCGGTGTTCTTATTCCCTGTTCTTTAATTATTGGAGTAGGAGCAAATACATGGTCAGCAACTGTTGAAGGCAGAGGGTCCGCAGCCTGCATTGCCTCTTCAAAAGCCTGCTGTACCGTGGCTTTTGCTTCGTCTTCAATACTGTTTATTTCCAGTTCTGTGAAGCCATTACTAAAAAGGATACTGCGCATTTTTGGGTAAGGGTCTCGTTGTGCATGCTCCTCAAGGTCTTCCGTACTTCTGTAAAATTCTTTACGCACACCACTGGTATGATGACCCAGTAAAGGAACTGTTGCGTGTACCAAAACTGGCCTGCGTATATTTCTTACGAAAGCAATAGCCATGCGCATCGTTTCGTAAGCCGCTATAAAATCAGAACCATCTACCTGCATTCTGTGCATACCCGGAAAGCCATCAGCATATTCAAAGGCATTCATGGCACGGGCCTCATCTGCTGTAACGCTGATGCCCCAGTTATTATCCTGTACCAGATAAATAATGGGCAACCCTTTCAATACAGCAAATTGAAATGATTCACTTACTTCTCCTTCGGTAACACTGTTGTCGCCAAGACTACAAATAACAACAGGCATTTCATTACCCGCTCCTTTTATGAATAAGGGAGAATTGGTTTGTTCTAAATATTGTAACCCTTGCGCAATACCTGTTGTAGGTATGGCTTGCATGCCTGTGGCGCTGCTCTGGTGTATAATTTTTGCTTTATTTACATCAAGGCTTGAAGGATGGCAATAATAAGAGCGGCCACCAGAAAAAGGATCACTCGCTTTTGCAAGTAATTGCAGCATCATTTCGTATGGTGTAAAACCAAGAGAGAGCAGAATGCTGTCATCCCTGTAATAAGGACTTATATAATCGCAGGAAAGAAGTTGTAAACCGGTAGCTATTTGTATTGCTTCATGACCTTTGGAAGTGGAGTGAACATACTTACATACCTGGCGGTTATTTTCATAGATATCCGCCATACTGCGTGCAGTGGCCATTAAACGCCAGGCTTTAGCAAGATTAGTTTTAGTAAACATGCGCAAATATCCGTCGGTGCATTCAATTAACGGACTAGAAAGATGTTTATTTCACGGTGAGGGAAAATACCTGTTTCTTTTCAAGGTATCCGGTAAGTTCATCGCCAACCACACATTCGCCAACGCCGGCAGGTGTGCCGGTAAAAATAAGATCACCTATATTGAGGGAGAAATATTGAGAAATGTTTGCCACAATACTGTCGAAAGAAAATATCATCTCTGAGCTGGAGCCTCTTTGTACTGTTTCGCTGTTTAGATCCATCGAAAACTGAAAAGGTTTTTTTAATAATTCAGGCGTAAGATCCATCCATTCGCCAATAAGCGCAGAATTGTCCCAGGCTTTTGCTTTCTCCCAGGGTAATCCTTTTTTCTTTAATTCCTGTTGTACATCACGTGCAGTAAAATCAATACCAACGGTAATAGCATTGAAATAACGGCTGGCTGCATATTCAGGAATATACTTTCCATTCTTAGATACTCTTAGTACCAATTCGGCTTCGTAATGGAGTTCGTTGGTAAATTCGGGATAATAAAATTGCACATGCGGTTGTATTAAAGCGCTTTTAGGCTTTAAAAAGATAACAGGTTCATCAGGAACATCATTATGCAGTTCCTTTGCATGTTCTACATAATTGCGACCGACGCAAAATATTTTCATAGATTCAGATTCTGTTTTAGGGTAATACAGGAAGTTTTGTTTCCATAAGGTAATCAGTTATGTCCGTTTTAGTATATATGTCCTTAGTGCAAGATAAAAAATGCCACCCACTTAATTAAATAAATTCTGCTTTATTTATTGCATTCATAGTTTTTTCTATCCCCATTGTGGAAAAGTTTTCAATAGTTTCAATACATGCCTGTACTTTCTTTGATACAACGGGTATTTCTTCAGGGAACCATTTGCTCAAAACAAATTCTGCCTGCATACCACGTGGATAATTATTACCAATACCAAAGCGCAGTTTTGGATATTTATCTGTTCCTAAGGTAAGTTCTATATCGGTTAATCCATTATGCCCACCGCTGCTGCCACCTGGTCTTAATCTCAGTTTACTTAATGGTAACGCAAGGTCATCAACAATGGTCAATGTATTTTCTAAAAGTATCTTTTCTTTATCAAGCCAGTATTTAAATGCCTTACCACTAAGGTTCATATAAGTAGTGGGCTTTATACAAATAAATATTTTTCCTTTCCATTTTACTTCTGCTACTTCAGCCAGCCGCTGTGTTGCGAATGAACCATTATGCTTTAGAGCAAAAGCGGTAACAACATCAAAGCCTATATTGTGACGTGTGTGTGCATATTCCATTCCTATATTTCCTAAACCAACTATAAGAAACTTTGACATAACTGCTGATGATTAAAAGGCTTTTGTGTAAGCTATGATTATTTGTTGCGGCGATCATCATGGCTATTACAGTACAAGAGTGCGACGCAACGATGTTGCCCAAAGCTATGCTGCCGGGCTCAAAAAAACATGTATAGATAAATTTATAAAAAAGCCCTGTACAAAATTTGTACAGGGCCATGTATCATAATTTTAAGTCTTATTTTTTTGCTGCAGGTGCTTTAGCCGCAGGTGCTGCTGCTTTAGCTGCAGTTGCCGGAGCCGCTGCTTTTGTAGCCGGAGCTGCTGCTTCTTCCTGTTTCAACTGACGCGTCATAACAACTGATGCTACAGAGATACGCGGAGAGTTTAATACCTCCATATTCTTTGCAACGATGTCTTCAACACGAATGTTACCATTGATCTCAAGATTGGTAATATCAACTTCTACAGTTTCTCTAAGATCTTTAGGTAAAGCTTTTACCTTGATAGCCTTCATTTTTAAAACCAGCTTACCACCATTCTTAACACCAATTGCTGCGCCTGTAAACTTAAGTGGCAGTGTGGCTACAACTTTTTTGTCTTCTACCAGTTCCATCAGGTCAACATGGTTTAATGCATCAGAAACTTTGTCAAATTGCAGGTCTTTGAGAATGCAAACATGTTTGTTTCCATCAACCTGTACTTCTGCCAACTGAAATTCACCGGTATACACCAACGACTTAAAAGCCTTCGCTGAAGCGAAAAAGTTCACTTCTTTAGCGCCCCCGTAAATTACACCAGGCACCATTTCCTGAGAGCGAAGCTGGCGGGCTGCTTTTTTGCCAATTTCGGTCCTCAGTTGTCCTTCGATTGTAATTGTCTTCATTTTTGTTTTGTTTTATTTTAAAAGAACTATTTAAAATTTTTTTGAGCCAAACTTTTGTTCTAACCTTATCGTTCCTTGCGTCGCACTCTTGTACAGCCGGTGCTTTGTGCTGCTTTATTTTTTTCCTCTTAACTGTGAGTGTATAAACAAACTTGTAATACTCTTATTCTCGTAAGCATTTCTTATTGCTATTGCAAAAAGATCAGCTACAGAGATCACTTTAATTTTTGCAGTTTGCTGTTTTAAAGGAATGGTATCGCAAACAATCAATTCTTCCAGCACACTATTCTCAATATTTTCGTAAGCATTGCCACTTAATATAGGATGTGTACACAAAGCCCTCACACTTCTTGCGCCTTTTTCTTTAAGCAAACCTGCAGCTTTTGCAAGTGTACCACCGGTATCGCAAATATCATCTATAAGAACTATGTCCCTGCCTTCCACCTCACCAATTACAACCATGCTTGCTATTTCATTTGCACGTTTTCTGTGCTTGTCGCAAATAACCATATCTGCATTAAAATAACTTGCAACTTCCCTTACTCTGTTTGTACTTCCCACGTCAGGGGCGGCAAAGGTAAGGTTCTCCAGCTTAAGTTGCTCAATATAAGGAATGAAAATTGCCGAACTGTCTAAGTGGTCTACCGGAATTTCGAAAAAAGCCTGTATTTGGGGGGCATGCAAATCCATGGTTATCACCCTGTTTGCTCCTGCAGCTTCTAATAAAGTAGCAACTAATTTAGAACCAATGGCAACTCTTGGTTTATCTTTTCTGTCCTGTCTGCTAAAACCATAATAAGGTATAACTGCAATGATTTTGTAGGCGCTGGCACGTTTAGCAGCATCGATCATCAATAGCAGTTCCATCAGGTTATCGGTGGGGGCAAAAGTGCTTTGGACGAGGAAAACATAATCACCACGAATGCTTTCCAGAAAGATTGGTTGAAATTCACCGTCACTGAATTTTTGGATATTTACTTTTCCAAGTGATGCACCAAAACGTTGCGCTATTCTCTCGGCAAGTTCATGAGAACCATTGCCGGAAAATATCTTTACAGATGGACCCATATAATTTAGATATGCGGCGAAGATAGAAATTAGGAAATGAAATTGTATTTTGATACTTGATAAATTTTCAACATGCAGGGGACAAGTATTAAACACTGGTCTGAAGATGATAGGCCAAGAGAAAAAATGTTACTCAAAGGAACAGATGCTTTAAGTAATGCTGAGCTGCTGGCCATCATTATTAATAACGGGACCAGAGAAAAATCCGCTGTGGATGTAACAAAAGAACTGCTTGCGGCTGTTGGTAACGACTTACATCGTCTTGGAAGATTAAGCGTAAAAGAAATTGTAAAGCTAAAAGTAAAGGGCATCGGAGAAGCAAAGGCAGTTGCTATTGCTGCAGCACTGGAGGTAGGTATAAGACGTGAGGCTGCGGACAATAAAAAAGATGTTGTATTAAACAGTAAAGACATTGCTGAATTTCTGCGTGCGAAATTAAAATACATGAAACGGGAAGTATTTGTGGTGGTTTTTCTTAACCGTGCAAATAAAATAATGCATCATGAAATTATTAGTGAAGGAGGTATAACAGGCACAGTGGCTGATCCACGAATTATTTTAAAGAAAGCGTTGGAACATGATGCTGTGAATATTATTCTTTGTCATAACCATCCAAGCGGTAGCATTAAACCCAGCAGGCAGGATGAAGAACTGACACAAAAAATAAAAGAAGCCGCCAGGTATCTTGACATAAAAGTAATGGATCACATTATTGTAAGTGAGGAAGGCTATTACAGCTTTGCCGATGAAGGCATGCTTTAATTGCTGAATAGCAAATAAAGCGTACAAGTGAGTGACACAACAAAAACTTAATAGTAGCAACACAGCCCGACACAAAATAGAAATCCCCGCTTACAGCAGGGATCTCAATTTATGGTTGACGGTGATAAACTATTTTACTTCCACTTTCAGGTCAATATTTTTTCCATCCTGAAGATATTTCTCATACTTCTCCGTTACTTCAGCAGAAAGCTCCTTTCCATTGACAATCAACTTACCATCCTGTAATTGAATATTAATATTGTCGCCCGAAGCCACCCCATCTTCTTTAAGCTGAGCAATGAGCTTACTCATTTCATCATCTCCATTTACAGTCATATCAATTGTACTATTGTCTTTGCCTTCATCTTTATTTTGAACACGTATCTCGATCTTCTTCTGAGTTGTTGACGCAACAGCATCTGTCGAATGCATTTGTGCAAGCGTTGGTGCAATAACCAATGAAACAATAGACATCAGTTTGATAAGGATATTCATAGAAGGTCCTGATGTATCTTTAAAAGGATCACCTACTGTATCACCAGTTACAGCGGCTTTGTGCGGTTCACTCTTTTTCTTGTATATCACACCATTTATTTCAACACCTTTTTCAAAACTCTTCTTTGCATTGTCCCATGCGCCACCTGCGTTGTTTTGGAACATACCCATTAATACCCCGCTAACAGTCGCACCTGCAAGAAAACCACCCAATGCTTCAGGACCCAATAAGAAACCAATTATCAACGGCGCAACAATAGCAATGCCACCTGGCAACATCATTTTCTTAAGAGAAGCTTCTGTAGAAATGGCCACACATTTATCATACTCAGGCTTACCTGTACCTTCCATGATACCAGGAATAGTACGAAACTGTCTGCGTACTTCTTCCACCATTGCCATAGCTGCCTGGCCCACTGCACGTATGGCCAATGAAGAAAATATAAAAGGTATCATGCCTCCAACAAACAAGGAAGCAAGTACATCAGCTTTATAAATATCAATCCCTTTAATGCCTGCAACACCTACAAATGCTGCAAACAAAGCTAATGCAGTCAATGCGGCAGAAGCAATTGCAAAACCTTTACCTGTTGCAGCGGTTGTGTTACCAACAGCGTCAAGAACGTCTGTTTTTTCACGAACATCTGGTGGCAATTCACTCATTTCTGCAATGCCACCTGCATTATCTGCAATAGGTCCGAATGCATCTATTGCCAATTGCATAGCAGTCGTTGCCATCATACCTGCCGCGGCAATAGCCACCCCATATAAACCTGCACAATAGTAAGAGCCATAAATACCACTTGCCAATACAAGGATTGGTAAGAAAGTAGATTCCATACCAACAGCCAAACCACCAATTACATTGGTGCCATGGCCTGTCGCACTCTGGCGTATGATGCTCAGCACAGGGCGCTTACCCATAGCTGTATAATACTCCGTGATCATACTCATTAAAGTGCCCACTGCCAAACCAACAGCAATAGCACCAAGCACACCCCATTTGGTAAATTCTATTCCACGCAATTCCATTGTTTCCGGAAGAATATAATATACAAGCCCAATACTTGCAAGACCCGCCAAAATCATAGAACCCCAATTCCCCATGTTCAATGCTTTTTGAACAACAGCATTGCTAATGCCTGCACTGTCACTGATCTTAACAAAGAAAGTGGCTATGATAGAAAAAATAATTCCTGTTGCAGCTATCAGCATTGGTAAAAGAACAGGTGCAAGTCCACCAAAATTATCAACAGAAACAGTTTCCTGGCCAAGCACCATTGTTGCTAAAACAGTTGCTACATAAGAACCAAATAAATCAGCGCCCATACCTGCCACATCACCTACGTTATCACCCACGTTATCTGCAATGGTTGCAGGGTTGCGCGGATCATCTTCAGGAATACCTGCTTCCACTTTCCCCACAAGGTCAGCACCTACGTCAGCAGCTTTTGTATAGATACCACCGCCTACACGTGCAAACAATGCAATAGATTCAGCGCCCAGCGAAAAGCCCGTAAGTACTTCAATTGATTTTAGCATAGCGGCTTTAAACTCAGGAGAGCCGCTTGTATAATCCCCTACAAAACTCATGTAAAGTATAATAAAAATACTACCAAGACCAAGCACTGCAAGCCCGGCAACACCAAGCCCCATTACTGAGCCACCAGTGAAGGAAACATTGAGTGCTTTCGCCAGGCTTGTTCTTGCTGCCTGTGCCGTACGCACATTAGCTTTGGTAGCCACACGCATACCTATATAACCTGCTGTTGCGCTGAACACACCACCCACTATAAAAGAGATGGCGATAGACCAATGCGATTCAGGGTTGCTGTTTGCCATTACACCTAATAATATGGCAGCAATAATTACGAAGTAGGAAAGAATCTTCCATTCAGCTTTCAAAAAAGCCATGGCACCTTCAGCAATATATGCACTTATCTCTTGCATCCGTGCATTACCCGGGTCTTGTCTGGAAACCCAGTTAAATTTGATCAACGTGTAAAGAAGCCCGATAATACCCATCAAAGGAACTGCATAAAACAAACTGTTCATAAGCAAATGTTAGTATTTTAAAAATGGTCGTAAATATAGGGGATTAATATTAAAATCAAACCAAACTAATTGCTGCCACAGCATTTGGGGAAAAGGGGTGGATTTTTTTATAAAGGGCATTGATATTTTGTTTCACGAATGTTGAATTAACTATTTGTACAAGCTTCAGTATTTCATGGCCACCTGGTTGTGTCACTCACTTGTGCTAAATAACGTTGGGCATCTGTAATTAATTTATGTATGCATTACGTGCTTATATTTAATACCACATTATTATCCTTTTCTTAATTATAAAATTATGATACTTAAAAAAAATACTTTTTTAAAAATTGCTGCTACATTAATATGTTTTACTATTGGTTTTCACACAAACGCACAAACTAATACATCAGTATATGACAAAGCATTGGCTGATTCATTAGGTGCAGACGAGTATGGCATGAAGATGTATGTTTTAGTGATGCTGAAAACAGGAACAAACCAAACAACAGATAAAGCAACAACAGACAGTTTATTTAAGGGCCACATGCAAAATATTAGCCGCCTGGTAAGCATAAAAAAGTTAGTGGTAGCCGGGCCATTACAGAAGAATGAAAAAAATTATCGTGGCATTTTTATATTAGATGTGAACACTTTGGAAGAAGCCAGGTTATTAATAAATACAGATCCTGCCATTAAAGCAAAATTACTCGACGCAGATATGTTTCTTTGGTATGGTTCTGCAGCGCTGCCTGAATATTTACCCTATCATGAGAAAGTACAAAAGCAAAGTCATTAAAAATAAAAAAAACCCTGTCTTCAAATCTCCGTGTCTATAGAGATACTCGAAGAAGCCTCTATGGGTACTAAATGTAGCTTGATCATCATAATCACCACAGTGTCCGCTGCATGAAGAACCAAAAGTATAAGCGTGCGACGCAACCAAAGCCTAATAGTTTTACTACTGTCCGGTAAAAAATAGTTTGCAAGTAAAGATGTATTTGTTTTTTAGCCGAACTCAAAAATAAGTACAACCATTTAAGTATGTCGCAAACCGCTCAACCATAATAATGGGTTTAATAAAATAACTTGATGTTATTTTATCTACGAAATATTTCGTTAATTTTATAAAAAATCTATTATGAAAAAAATATCTCTTGCTTTTATGCTACAGTCTATTAGTTGCATGACAGTATTTGCACAGGATAAAATAAAAATAGAACCGAGCGGCAACATTATTAGCAAAGAAATATCCGTACAGGCATTTGATGCAATAAATGCCAAAGGTCTTTATGAACTTGTTTTGCAACAAGGCGATAAGGAAACTGTAAAAATAGAAGCCGACGATAATTTGATGGATCTTTTTTCTGTAAAGAATAATGGCAATACACTTGAAATTGACATGCCCAACCTAAAAGATAAAAACATTGATTTCAAAAATAAAGATGACAGAAAATCTTTGAAACTGAAAGTCTATGTAACTTTTAAGAAGCTAAAAAGCCTTGATCTTTCGGTTATCGGCAGTGTACGCTCCGAAGCAACCGTAAAAGCAGATGCATTTAATTTAGAAAGCAAGAGCGTAGGCAATGTTGACCTTAAATTAAGTGCTGGTATATTAACCGTAAACAATAAAGGCGTGGGCAATATAACACTAAGCGGTAATGCAAATAACGCAGATGTAAGTAATAAAGGCGTGGGGGAGTTTAATGGTGGCGATCTTGTTGTTCAAACCATGAACATTGATAACACAGGCGTTGGAAATGCCAATGTTAACGTTGTAAAAGACCTTAATATCAAACAATCATTTCTTGGAAAGGTAAATAATAAGGGCGCTGCAAAAACGCATAAAATGGAAGGTGTGGAAATGTAATGTTTTGGGCAACGGTTTTTAGTATATAAACCATTCTGAGAAGGGAAATAAGAGCCACCGGTTATTTACTGGTGGCTCTTGAATGATGACATCAGCCAATTATTTTATAACCTCTTCAATTTTTTCACTGATAGCTGACAGTAGGTTTTTATCTAGGTTATTTAAGTACTTTTCATCCTGACCCGGCATAGTTACTACTCTTAACTTCCTTTCTTCATCAGGTTCAAAGTAAACTTCCAGTTCACCAATCAATACGATTATCTTATAAGAATATCCTTGTTGAAGTAATGTTGCCTGATATTCTTTTTCTTTATTCTTATAAGTTACTGATAAAGTAAAATAATCGTTCATTTTCCTACAAACATATGCTATCGTGAATTACGAAAACAAGACTAACATTTTGACTTTGGGGACTTTTTGAAATCTGCATAGTGGAAATGGCAGGTTATAATAAATAAAAAGCTCATAGGTTTTTAATCTATGAGCAATGATTTGTAGCGAGATCGGGAGTTGAACCCGAGACCTTTGGGTTATGAATCCAACGCTCTAACCACCTGAGCTACCTCGCCAAACGGGCGGCAAAAATAGTGGTTTTACGTTTAAAAAAACAAACAAAGTGTTTCATTTTTATTCTGTCACCATATGCTCCAAAAATGAAAGTATTACAGTATAACAGCAGTTGTCATAAAAACAGCAAGTTGTTCTCTTCTTAATATCAGTCTTAACTTTAGAAGCAGCTTTCAGTTTTCAATTCTTAACTGCTATAAACTATGCTTGTGCAGTTGGCCCACCAAAATTCATAGGAATTTCTATTTGTTCGAGGTCCTGTATTTTTCCGTTGGCGGCTTCGTAGCGGTCCACATTTTCCTGTAAAGCACGCATAAAACGTTTAGCATGCATAGGAGTGAAAATGATCCTTGATTTTACTTTGCTCTTGGGTGTACCGGGCATTACATTCACAAAATCTATTACAAATTCTGCATGGCTATGTGTTATAATGGCAAGGTTAGCATAACTACCTTCTGCTACTTCTTCAGTAATTTCTATATTGAGTTGATTGTTTTGTGGTATCTGTTGATCTGCCATGTGGGTATTTTTTACAAATGTAGGGTTGATGCAGGAAAAACAATAAGCAGGTTTTAAAAAGTTGCCTAAAGAACAGAATGTACAAGTGTGCGACGCAAGTGGCGATGCCATAAAAAACTACAGCCGGGTTCATAATAATTTCTCTTATAAAAATGATGAATAATGCTTAAACTTGCCGTCCAATCAAAAACGATCTACTATGGACGCAGCAATTCAAACGAAAGTAAATACATGGCTGAATGGCAGTTACGACCAGGCAACTAAAGATGAAATTTTACGACTGCAAAAAGACAGTCCTGATGAATTGGTTGAATCGTTTTACCAGAATCTTGAATTTGGTACCGGCGGTCTGCGCGGAATAATGGGTGTTGGTACCAATCGCATCAATAAATATACAGTAGGCATGTGCACGCAGGGCTTTGCTAATTATCTAAAAAAGACATATCCCGATATTGAGATAAGAATGGCGATTGCACATGACAGCCGCAACAACAGCCGCTTCTTTGCAGAAACAACAGCCAATGTTTTTGCGGCAAACGGCATAAAAGTTTTTTTGTTTGAATCACTAAGGCCAACGCCGGAACTAAGTTTTGCTATTCGTCATTTCAAATGTAATGGCGGCGTGGTTTGTACAGCATCGCATAATCCTAAAGAATACAATGGTTATAAAGCATACTGGAATGATGGCGGACAATTGGTACCACCACATGATAAAAATGTTATTCGTGAAGTAGAAGCAATAACCAATGTTGATGAAGTAAAATGGGATGGGGGAGAAGCACACATTACATTGATCGGTGCTGATGTTGACGCTGCATATATTGATATGGTAAAAGGTTTAAGTGTGTATCCTGATGTTATTGCTGCGCAGCATGATCTTAAAATCGTTTACACTCCAATACATGGTACAGGTATAAAATTAGTACCCGGGGTGTTGAAAGCATTTGGGTTTACCAATGTTACCATCGTTGAAGAACAGAGTACACCTGATGGAAATTTTCCAACAGTTGTTTACCCAAACCCTGAAGAGAGCGAAGCGATGAGCATAGGTTTGAAAAAAGCCAAAGCATTAGATGCGGATATTTTATGCGGCACTGATCCTGATGCAGATCGGGTTGGCATTGCTATCAAAAATCATAAAGGTGATTGGATGTTAATGAATGGCAACCAGACCGCAGTACTTGCTTTCACATACATGATGGAAGCACGCAAAGCAAAGGGTATTGCGCAACCAAATGATATGGTAGTAAAAACAATTGTCACCACCGACATGATCTATAATGTTGCTAAGGCAAATGATGTTGCGTGTTATGATGTGTTAACTGGTTTTAAATGGATCGCAGAACTAATTAAGGAAAAAGAAGGCAAAGAAAATTATGTGATCGGTGGTGAAGAAAGTTTTGGTATGATGATCGGCGATAAAGTGCGTGATAAAGATGCTGTATCTGCGGTTGCACTGCTTTGCGAAATGGCAGCTTATGAAAAAAGTAAAGGACGTTCATTGTATGATAAACTGATCGACCTCTATGTAAAATATGATTTCTATCTTGAACACCTTATCAGCATTACCAAGAAAGGTATGCGCGGGCAGGAAGAAATTGCAGAAATGATGCAGGGTTATCGTAACAATCCGCCTGCGACAATTAATGGCACTAAGGTGGTGCACTTACTCGATTATCAATTACAGGTTGGAAAAAATCTTGTTACTAATGAAATTTGGGATATTACTTTACCAAAGAGTAATGTGTTACAGTTCCTGTTAGAAGATGGAACAAAAATTTCTGCAAGACCAAGCGGCACAGAGCCAAAGATCAAATTCTATTTTAGTGTGAATACAAAGCTTGCGAGCAAAGAAGCTTATGACGATACACATGCAATGTTGATGAATCGCATTAAAGCTGTGATAGAAGATATGAAGCTGAAATAAGTTTTAGGTAGTAAGTAATAAGTTTTAAATAAATGCTGCGATTTTTTATCGCGGCATTTTTATTTTGAGCCCAACTGTATTACTACAATAAAGCTGTTGTTGCGTCGCACTCTTGTACTGTAGAATATAGATCGTTATAGCGAGGACAACAGCAAAGCATTATGCATTAAGTTGTCTGTGGCTATCTGTTAAATTAAAAGATTGCCACAGCTTTCCCATGCGCATGGCTAAGAGTACAGCTTCGCAATGACGATTAGCGTTAAGAACGCACAAGTGAGTGACACAACTGAAGCTTCATATCAGCAATACAGTTAAGTACATAACAGTTGTATTCATTTTTCAGTTACTTTCAGTCTTTAAATATTGCACGTATGAAAAAGATTTCTCTTTTTACTTTTTGTTTTTTTACTTTTTGTTTTTCCTATTCAAATGTTAGTCTTCCAAAATTATTTACCGACCACATGGTTTTACAGCGTGGAAAGCAAATACCTGTTTGGGGTTGGGCGAATGTCAATGAAAAAATAACTGTTCAATTCAACACGCAAACAAAAACAACAAAGGCAGGTAAAGATGGAAAGTGGATGCTGCAGTTAGATGCAGAAAATGCAGGTGGACCTTTTGTATTAACAATAACAGGAAAGAACAGTATAACAATAAACGATGTACTCGTTGGAGAAGTTTGGATCTGCAGCGGTCAAAGCAATATGGAATTTACTGTGCGCAACAGTATTAATGCAGAGCAGGAAATAGCAACAGCTAATTACCCGATGATCCATCATTTTCTTGTTGCAAAAGATGTAAGTGCAAAACCACTGGATGATATAAAAGCGGGAGAGTGGAAAGTATGTTCTCCTGAAACGGTCGGAGATTTTACTGCCGTTGGATTTTATTTTGCCCGTGAATTATACAACCAATTGAGGGTACCTATTGGTTTGATCCATACATCATGGGGAGGCACACATTCAGAAACATGGACAAGCCGTGAAGCATTTGAGAACAGCGATGAATTTAAAAGTATGATCACTGGAATGCCAAACCTGAATCTTGATTCATTATCTGCGGAAAAGAATAAAGCAATGATGAAAAAGATCCAATCATTGCAACCTGATTTTGGTAAACCAGTTAATGAAGACGAATGGAAGAATAATAATTATGATGACAGTAAATGGCCAATAATGCAGTTGCCATCTTTATGGGAGCAAAAAGGTCTTGATGGTGTTGATGGAATTATCTGGTTTAGAAAATTAATTGAGGTAGGTGCAGCAGATGCAGGAAAAGCAGCGGTGCTACAATTATCAATGATCGACGACAATGATATTACTTATGTGAATGGTGTAAAGGTTGGCAGCACTAATGCATACAATGCACAAAGAAAATATACTATACCTGCTGGTGTTATAAAAGCCGGTAGAAATATTATTGCTGTTCGTGTTGAAGATACAGGTGGTGGCGGTGGAATTTATGGAGAAACATCGGATATGAAAATTACAATAGAAAACAATGTGCAATCACTAGCCGGAGATTGGCTTTACCAGGTTGCATCTTTACAAAAAGCAAATTCATCAGTTGGTCCGAATGATTATCCAACACTTTTATTCAATGCAATGTTGAAGCCATTAATACCTTATGCCATGCAAGGTGTTTTATGGTACCAGGGAGAATCAAATGCAGGACGTGCGTATCAATACCGCAAGGCATTTCCACTAATGATATCAGATTGGCGCAAGCAATGGAATGCAGGAAACTTTCCCTTTTATTTTGTGCAGCTTGCCAGTTTCAATTCTGCAAATGGCAACAGTAAAGATGGCAGCACATGGGCTGAGTTAAGAGAAGCACAAACGATGACATTATCTTTACCACATACAGGTATGGCTGTTACAACAGACATTGGCACATCAAATGATATTCATCCGAAAAATAAACAGGATGTTGGTAAACGTCTTGCTGCCATTGCATTACACGATGTATATAATAAACAAATAGAATACAGTGGCCCAATGTATCAATCCATGCAGGTTGATGGTAATAAGATCATTATTTCTTTTACACATGTAGGTGCTGGTCTTGTTGCAAAAGATAAATATGGATATATAAGAGGTTTTGAAATTGCAGGTGCTGATAAACAATTTCATTATGCAAAAGCAATGATACAGGGTGATAAGATCGTTGTATTTGCAGATGAAGTAAACAATCCTGTTACGGTTCACTTTGGCTGGACAGATGATGCTGGTGAAGACAATCTTTTCAACAAAGACGGCTTCCCTGCATCACCATTCAGAACAGATAACTGGAAAGGTATAACAGAAGAGAATAAGTTTACTATTCAGTAATTCCTTCTTTCCTCTCCCTTTGGAGAGGGGTTAGGAGTGAGGTCAAAATGCTGTGGATAAAAGTCCGCGGCATTTTTCTTTTTCCTCGTTTTACCTGCAATGACTTTCTTTACATAGTTTAGCTTTGCGTTATGAGAAATTATAAGGATGACTGGTATCACAAAGGTTTAAGAAAACAACTCATCGAACAGTTGCGCAGCAAAGGCATTACAGATGAGCATGTGCTTACCGCCATCAATAATATTCCACGCCATTATTTTTTAGATTCTGCTTTTGACAAGATCGCTTATGAAGACAGGGCATTTCCTATTGCAGAAGGTCAAACAATTTCTCAACCTTATACTGTTGCTTACCAAACTCAATTGCTGCAGGTAAAACGAAATGAAAAAGTTTTAGAGATCGGGACTGGAAGCATGTACCAGGCTGCGGTACTTGCAGAAATGGGTGCAAGAGTTTATACAATCGAGCGACAAAAAAAATTATTCGAGCACAACAAATCTTTTTTTTATCGTACTAAATATCCCAATATAAAATTTTTCTACGGCGATGGTTTTGAAGGCCTGCCTGCGTTTGTACCTTTTGATAAAATAATCATTACTGCCGCTGCACCATATATCCCACCAAAGCTTGTTGCGCAAATGAAGACAGGCGGCTTCATGGTTATTCCTGTTGATGAAGGAAACAAACAACGCATGTTACGCATTATTAAAAATGAAGATGGCACTTACAAAGAAGAACTCTTTGATTATTTTTCTTTTGTGCCGATGCTTGGAGGCAAGAATGGATAGTTTTTGTTTTCATGCTTAAGTATTTCATAGCGTCTTTTGTTGTGTCACTCACTTGTACTTTTAGAACAGCAATGAGCTATCAGGTATTAGCATTAAGTAAGAAAACATATTTTATATGAAACTTTGCTACTGATTGCTGAAACCTATTTATCAGCACAAGAGTGCGACGCAACGAAAGCTTAATGCTTATTCTATAGTTGGGTTCATAAAATTCTTCTAATTCATATTCAGCTCCAGTAGCGAATCACGGATCTCTTTAAACTTCGTCCATGGTATAAAATGTTTTTCATCTTTGAACCAGACAAGTTTTACTTCTTTGGCATTGATCAAATTTTTTTGTGCAAATAATGCATTACCGGGCGGAACAAATGTGTCTTTATCTCCATGCATAATAAGCACACGACAGGTTACTTTATTCAGATCTGCGGGTATACCATCAACATCCTGTTTAAATAAAAGTAACTCTGCATTGCTGGGCCGCATAGCGCCGGGAATCATATAACGCAAAGGTGTGCGGTCGAGTGTTGCACGCCAGCTTTCAGGATTTTCTTCAGAAGGATCAACTGAGCCTGCAAGAATAACAAGGTTAGTGATGGGTAATTCATGATGCTCTCCTGTAATCTTTACTACAGCGGGCCCGCCAAGACTATGACCGATCAAACACATGGGTTTGCCATTTGAAAAATGTTGAATAACCTTAGCCATGAGGTCACATTGAAGCTGAAGGTTTATAGCATTACCATATTCGCTGTATCCAAAGCCAGGTCTGTCGATACTTATCATGCGATAATGTTGCAATAGCGCACTATCTTTTAAGTAATGTTCAAATGCATCCCAACTACCGGGAGAACCATGAATAAAAACAAGTGTGGGTAAAGAATCTACACCAGACATTACATAGTGAATGATATGTTTGTCAATTGTATCATAAAAGGTTTTGAAAGGAATGGACTGCTTTTTGAAATCTTCTTCAGCAAGGCTATCGCTTGTTCTGAACCGCATACAGCTTTGTGCAAAAATGATCCAGCAGAAACAAATAATAAGTAATGTAACAAATATTTTCATGAGCCATTTCTTCACGCGGTAATAATTAAAAGTATTTTATCGTACCTAAATGTATGAATGATATTCCGGTAAAGAAAAGCTGTATAGTTATTATTCTTTTAAGAGTCAGGCACCCGACATATTGATGTACATTTCTGGGTCTGCGTTTGATATTCCTATATTATTATTTGGCTCAAATTTTAAATCCAATACTATTAATAATAATATTACCATCATTCAGGCGTTAATGTAACAGCCTTTCTGTAATTCGTATTAAATCATAGTGCACCACCTGGAAGGTAGGTTTTGAATCCAATATTTCGTGAATTTATAATTCATTTGTAATGAAAAACTTTTTCGCTACACTGCGTATTTTATGCTGCGTTTTTACCCTGGTACTGTGCTGTTCGGCAGCGAAAGCAAAAATTTGTACGGTTTGTATAACAAATTCTTTTGGTGAACAATCTTTACTAACGCTAAATGAATATAAGCCGGGATGCTGGACTGTTACGGGCACCCACGATTACAGCATTTTTGGTGGCTCCATCTGGCCTGTAACCGGAACATACAGTTGTATTACAAAAAAGTTGCATTACGTTGCTACTAATCCTAATCCTGATTACTGTGTTTTATGGGCCAATATAGTAACTTTTGATTACGATGTTGCTGAGCTTAATCTTACCGGAAACTTTTCCAACGATTGTGGTTATGGCAAAGCATTTACTGCCACAGCAGTTATGGGCCATTGCATGCCTGCTGCAAACATTGTTTTAAAAAAAGGTGAATACGGAAGCACTGGTGCACACAAAATGAACCGCAGCGAACTTAAACTTCCAAAAGGAGAGAACCTGGAAGAATATCTAAAAGACAAGCCTGTTATTATTTCCGTAACGCCAAACCCGGCAAAACAATTTGCAGAAATCTCCTTCTCTCTTGAAACTGCTGCTAAGATACAGGTGCGTATTTATGATCAACAGGGGAATATCACACATACACTTGCTGAAACAACACTTGCTGAAGGTAAGCATAGCTACAAATGGAATTTAAAATCTGTAAAAGGATATGATGTGCCACGTGGATTTTATTGGGTACGTATAGTAACTGATAAGGGAATATTTTCTAAACAAATACTGGTAGACAGATAAATATTTATTTTCAAAAGAACGCCGCAATAAGAAAAAGGGAAGTGTATACTTCCCTTTTCTGTTTTTTATATGATCTCTTTTAATTTTTCAACTACAATATCAATCTCGTCTTTTGTATTATGCTTGCTAAAAGAAAAACGCACTGCCACCTGATTGGGATTATTGTTGATGGCACGGATAACATGGCTCCCTGTGTCTGCGCCGCTGGTGCATGCACTACCACCACTTGCACAAATATTATTAATATCAAGGTTGAATAATATCATTTCGCTTTTTTCTGTTTTGGGGAAACTTACATTTAATACCGTATATAAACTCCTGCCCAATACATCTCCATTGAATGAAATACCTTTAATATGTTTCTTCAATTGTTCCATCATATATATTTTCAGTCCTTTTATATAATTGCTTTCTGTTTCATAGTTAGCTGTTGCTAATTCAAGCGCTTTGGCAAAGCCAACTATTCCATAAAGATTTTCAGTGCCTGCACGCATGTTGCGTTCCTGCGACCCGCCATGCACATAAGGTTTGATCTTTACATTTTCATTTACATATAAAATGCCCACGCCTTTTGGCCCATGAAATTTATGACCGGCGCCTGTAATAAAATGTACTGGCGTATTACGAAGATCAAAAGGAAAATGACCCACCGTTTGCACTGTATCGCTGTGAAATATGGCGCTGTACATTTTACATAATTCACCAACTGCATGTATGTCCAGTATGTTACCGATCTCGTTATTGGCATGCATCAGCGTTACCAGACATTTCTCCTGGCTTCCGGCAAGTAGTTTTTCGAGGTCTTCAAGATCTATATGACCATTCGGTAAAAGTTTTACATAACTCAATGCAACTTCACCACTATGATATAGATATTCAACTGTATGTAGTGTTGCGTGATGTTCAATAGAAGATGTAATGATATGTTTGCAACCAAGATCTCTTACAGATGCAATGATGGCAGTGTTGCTGCTTTCTGTGCCACCGCTGGTGAAAAATATTTCTGCAGGATGTGCATTCAAAATTTTTGCTACACTTTTTCTTGCGTTCTCTATGGCCAGCCTGCTTTCTCTACCATAACTGTAAATAGAAGAAGGATTACCAAAATGCGTGGTAAGATATGGCATCATTGCTTCAAGCACTTGCGGATCAAGTGAAGTTGTTGCCGCGTTATCTAAATAAATACGAGTCATTAATGAAATAATTTTTGTTACCGGCTTTTAAATATTTACTCATCGTCTGTTGTGTCACTCACTTGTGCTTTTAGAGCTCTGGCAGGCAAGCTTCGAGCTATGAGCTTCGAGCAAAACATAAAGCTCAAAGCTGTTCTTCTGTACAAGAGTGCGACGCAACAAAAGGTTAATGCTTATTCAAAAGCCGGGTGCAAAAGTAAAACTTACTATTCTATTAAAAAGAAAGAGTATTCTTTAGCAGGAATTTTTAAAACCCCTTTAGGGGTTTGGGGCTTTTACATGCTTTCTCTTATATCCTGCATAAGGCGTTTGGCTATATTGCCTGCAGTGGTTTCGAAATTGCTTTCTGCATAAATGCGGATGATGGGTTCTGTATTGCTGGTACGGAGGTGAACCCAATCGTTATCGAATTCGATCTTTAAACCGTCTTCAGTATTGATGGGATGATTCTTGTATTTCTTTTGTATGTGACTAAAAACCTTTTTTACATCGATACCATTATCAAGCTCGATCTTGTTCTTACTCATGAAGTAATCAGGATATAAACGGCGCAGTTGTGTAGCACTCTTTTTTGTTTGCGCCATATATGTAAGAAAGAGCGCAATACCAATCAATGCATCACGGCCATAATGCAGGTCAGGAACAATGATGCCGCCATTTCCTTCACCACCAATTACGGCGTTAACTTCTTTCATCCTTGTTACCACATTTACTTCACCAACTGCACTGGGGAAATATTCGCCACCATGTTTTGTTGTTACATCTTTCAATGCACGGGTAGATGACATATTACTAACCGTGTTTCCTTTTCTGTGCTGCAAAACATAATCTGCTACCGCAACCAACGTATATTCTTCACCAAACAATGAACCATCTTCGCAAACAAAACAAAGGCGGTCCACATCAGGATCAACAGCGATACCAAGATGTGCATTTTGCTTATTTACTTCATTGCACAAGCCTGTAAGATGCTGGGGGAGCGGCTCCGGGTTATGCGCAAATTTTCCGTTTACTTCTTCATTTAAAACGATAATATCCTTTACACCCAACGCTTTTAATAAAGCAGGTACAGCAATAGCGCCAGTGCTGTTAATTGCATCTATAACAATTTTGAATTTTTGTTTTTTTATGGCAGCAACATCAACCAGCGGGTAATTAACTACTGCATCAATATGTTGTTGTAATGAAGTTTCATCAACGGTATAAGAACCAAGTTTATCAACGTGTACAAAATTGAAATTTTCAGAGGCGGCAATATCCAGTAATTTTTTGCCATCTTCTCCGCTGATAAATTCTCCTTTATCATTTAGTAATTTTAATGCATTCCATTCTTTTGGATTGTGGCTTGCAGTAAGAATAATACCACCGGCAGCCTTGTATGAAATAACAGCCATTTCAACAGTAGGTGTGGTGCTTAATCCAAGATCAATTACATTAATACCAACAGCGTTCAATGTACTTACGACAAGGCGCTGCACCATCTCACCACTTATACGGCCATCCCTGCCAATAACCACCTTTTTGTTTTCGGGCTGATTTTTTAGCAACCATGTTCCATAAGCAGCAGTAAACTTTACTACATCGAGGGGACTTAATGTTTCACCAGGTTTGCCACCAATTGTACCCCGTATACCGGAAATGCTTTTGATCAAAGCCATCACACAACAATTTTGGTAACAGCAAACATAATAGAAAAAAGCCATGGAAAAAATATAAACTTTGGATTATAACGCATAAAATTGTAATACAACCTTTAAAGAAAAGTATGCCCGACGCACTACCCATTTTTGAGAAGTTTTTTAACAAAGAAGATGCCTTTAACTATTACTCCATCTTTACAGATAATAACCTGCATCCTGAATTGGAACACCCCAGCGAATTCTTTGATGCCATCATCGGCCATGCACGCTCCAATGAATATTATTTATTAAGGCTTGCCTCCGAAGAATTCCCCGCAGCAAAAACGATTCTTGAAAAAGAAGTAAGACTAAGAGGTATTCCTGCTGATCATTACCTGCGGGAATTTGAAAACAACGAACTAAAAAATATATTGTTGGATGAAAGCGACTGGAGCCGTGAAGATATTGCCGTAGCCAAAATTTTGCTGGACGAAAGATCGGTTTCAATAAATGACTTCGAAATACAAAACGCAAAAACTGCACAAAAGAAAAATATTCAGGCACAGCAAAAGATCAGCTTACCTCTTTTAACACTACTCTATATCGTTGCACCGCTTGGTTCATTGATTCCTGTTGTAGCAGGCTTGATCATTTACAACATGAAAGATTATGACCGTGATGGAGAAAAAAATTATGTATATTCAGAAGATCAGCGCCAGCATGGGTTGGCACTTTGTGCCATTGGTGTTTTTTCAACCCTGGCATGGTATTATTTCCTTAAGTCATGAGAAAATAATTGATTGTTACTTTTGATGCATAACTTTATTGTATGATGAAAGAATGGTATAAAGAATGGTTCAGCTCTCCTTATTACGATATATTATATTACAAGCGTAATGAGCAGGAAGCCGCTGCCTTTATACAATTACTCATTAATCATTTAAACCCGGCACCCGGCAGTTTAATGCTTGATGTGGCTTGTGGAAAAGGTCGCCACAGCCGTGTACTTGCCGACATGGGTTTTGATGTTACCGGCATAGATATTTCAGAAACGGCCATTACCGAAGCCAAAAAAACAGAAACAGAGAACCTGCATTTTTTTTCTCACGATATGCGCCTTCCTTTTTTTATTAATTATTTTGATTACGCATTTAATTTCTTTACCAGCTTTGGTTATTTCCATACAAACAGAGAGCATAATAATTCCATCCGAACCATCGCACAAAGCCTTAAGCCCGGTGGCCTTTTTGTTATAGATTATCTTAACGTGCATTATGCAGAAGACCACCTGGTAAAAAATGAATTGATGACATTAGATAGCACACCTTTTAATATCTCCCGCTGGCACAATGAAACGCATTTTTTCAAGCAGATACAAATTGAGAAAAATGGCCGTCATAATTTAAAGCACCTCTACACAGAAAAAGTTGCCAAGTTTTCTTTAGGAGATTTTACTGATATGCTGGCTTACCAAAACATGCAGGTACAGGATGTTTTTGGAGATTACCATCTTGGCCATTACAATGTAAGAAAGTCTCCACGCATGATTATTATTGCAAAGAAAATTATGCATTGATTTTTTATGTAGCCAACTGCATTGCTGCTATTGAACTTCCGTTGCGTCGCACACTTGTACGTGATAATAAGTTTCAGCAGTTTACATGTGTATGGGTTTACAAATTTTCTTACAGGTAGCGTTGTGTAAACATAAAAAAACCTGTAGAAACAGGTTTTTTGCAAATTAATAAAAGTCTAAATTGTTCAAATTACCAGATTAAAAGTTTAAGGTTGAAAAACTTTTATAGCTTCTTTCATAACATTCTTTAATTTATATTCCAGTTGCTCAAATAGCTTTGAATTTTGTTCTACTAAATTGCGGTCATCTTTCCATTTACAAGTAATATCATCATAAACCATTAAAAGATTTGGCTTTCCCAGGAGAGGTTTATCAAATCTTAGTAAGATTGCTTTACTTACTTCCCGAAAATTATAAATAACGAATGCGGTTATTAGTGTGTTGCCATCAACTAAATGTATAATCACGTCAATTTATTTAAATTAAATTATTATTCTTAAAAGAAAAGCGAAAGTTCAAACATCACATAAAGTCCTATATTTTAGCTATACGAAGCTATTGATGTAATTTGATTTGGACCATGAGTTTAATCATTAGAGGTGCTGATATATATATTAGTGAAGAAATATAAATTATCAGGTTCGGATTCCCCTAAAGGCGGGCAATGAATATCCCATTTACGCAAAGCCCCGCTCTTTGTATGCTGCTTTATAGAACGTGCGCAATAGTAAATGGTTTAGGGCCTTTATTATTTATTGAAAAAAAGCCAGGTCTGGCAGATATACATATACATCACGAAGAACACCACTAAAACAAAGCTTATTCTGTGATCTTTTTTGTCACCATAACATTATGCGCACTAAACGCTGTGAGGACGGAATTGTTGCCATAAAAACCAGACGCACAAGTGAGTGACACAAGGAACGATTCCATAGAATACTACAGTTAAGTACATAAAAATTACGAAATACAAGTTGTTACCGGCGCAGTACCATTTGTAAAAGTATGGTTTGACAAGCGGTATTTATGCAATAGTAATTCGCATTATTTTTATTCAGGAACGACATCACACTATTCAGCATTTGTATTTATCTTCAATTTACTTTCTCAAGTCAACATTTGAACCAGGCTAACACATCGCTGTTGCTGTGCCTTCACAAATGCTGAAACGTACAGACAATGATAAACGACCATACATGACTACAGATACATTTAAAGTAACGATACATATGGTTTCGAGTCTTGACGGAATTATTGCTAAAAAAGACAATAGCGTTTCTTGGTTTGAGACATCTGACCGTTATGAGAAAGGAGTTGAAATTACTGAGCAGGATATAGGAAAATTTCTTAAAACAATAGATTGCTATGTGATGGGGGCACGAACATACGAACATGCCCTTGAACTTTCGAAATCTTATGGCTGGGCTTACGGAGACACTCCAACAATAGTAGTAACTCACAGAGACCTGCCTGTTAATAGACAGAACATTGAAATTTATTCTGGCGATCTTAAAAAACTTGTAGAAGAACGGCTAAAACCAAACTACAGAAATGTTTGGCTTGCAGGCGGAGCAATGCTTGTTAAAGATTTTATTCGTTTAAAACTGGCAGACGAAATAAGGTTATCTGTTCTGCCTGTTATTTTGGGTGATGGAACTCTTTTTTTTGACCATGTGGAACAAGAACAAGGATTACATTTAAAAGAAGTAACAGCTTACAAAACCGGAATGGTGGAATTATGGTATGAAATAAAAAAAGATTAGGCTCTTTCACCGCACGTTTTTTTATCCAGGCTTTGTATTTATGTTATGGAGCGCGGCGCTAATGAACGGATAATAATTATTCTTTTATAACACATCTTATTTTCTCTGCTAAATAACCATCACTGTAAAAATGATGGTAAGCAATGATATAACAACTTTATTGTCTTCTTTCTTTTTGAGGGTTAGGAATTTCAACGGGCTTTATTTGCATCTGCAAACTATTTAGTACCGGCATGGTGGAGCTGAACGTGGAATCTGGTTTTAAAATATACAGGTTATCATACGGTGTTTGATAAATGTCAAAACCCTGTTGGTTGTTGCCAATATAATTGAAACGTTTAGGCATAGAACCTGCAAGTGGCATATTGCTGTAAGGATGCCTTTGATAGCGCCAAGCCTGCTTTAAAGAATCAACAAATTGTTTTTGTTTAAGCCTGTTTACCAATGCCGAATCCCATAGCTTTTTTTCGGGTGCTTTATACACATATGGAGATTGTGCAATAACTATACAGGTTAAACAACAAACAAAACATGCGGTAAGCAGGCATATCTTTTTCATGGTATAACAATTAGTTTCCGGTACCTAAGCTAAATAAATCCATTGATTTATGCAACCGCCTTTTATGATTTCTGAAATTTATAACAAGCTATAAATTTCAGTTCAACATTTCTTTTGCTTGTATATTGCAATATAATTTATTGCTTAATGCTTTTACTTGATACAAGTGTTTCTGCCTGGTCTCAATTCTTTGAAAATATAAAGCTTTGGGATCAATGGCTTTTTATAAAAATAAACACTGTCTGGACAAATGATTTTCTCAACAGCGTTTATCCATGGTGGCGTGATTCCAACACATGGATACCACTTTATTTATTCCTTGCCTTATTTGCTTTTATAAATTTTGGCTGGCGTGTATGGCCATGGGTTATATTTTTTATTATCACCGTTGCTTTAACCGATCAGCTTAGCAGCAATCTTATCAAAAATTTTATACAACGTCCACGACCTTGCAATGATGAAGACTTTATGGGAAATGTAAATGCATTACTGGGGCATTGCTCCGGTGGTTATAGTTTTCCATCTTCTCATGCCACCAATCATTTTGGTATGGCTTGCTTTATTTACTTTACCATGAAGCAATATTTTAAAAAATGGGGCTACCTGTTTTTTGTTTGGGCTGCAACGATTGCTTACGGACAAGTATATATAGGCATACATTACCCATTAGATATTTTGGGCGGTGCTGTTATTGGTAGTTTAGTTGGTATGATGACAGCCTCTGTTTTTAACAGGAGAATAGGATTGCCGGAATTGAAAATTTATAGCCAATCGTCAGTGGTCAATAGTGAATAATATATATTTCACCGGTGCTGTTTTTTATTGTTGAATAAAGTTCTAAACGTATAAGTGTGCGACGCAATTGGGACGCTATAAAAAACTACAGCCGGGCTCAAAAAAATAAATGCCCTGATTTCATTAGCTTTGTCGCAACTCAACTATGGCTGAAATACTTATAATACTGGGGCTGATCTTACTTAATGGCGTTTTTGCCATGGCAGAAATAGCACTGGTCTCGGCAAGAAAAGCAAGGCTGGAAGCCCAGGCAAACAAAGGCGATGCAAGGGCAAAGGAGGCGCTGGCATTAGCTAATCACCCTGATAAATTTATCTCCACCACGCAGATTGGCATAACGCTGATCGGTATTCTGAACGGTATCTTCTCGGGCGAAAATATAAAGGGCGGACTGGTTGAGTTTTTCAGCCGGTTTGAAACATTTAAACCTTACAGTAATGGTTTGGCAACAACTGTTGTGGTAATAATCATTACGTATTTCTCCCTTGTATTGGGAGAACTTGTTCCAAAGCGTATAGGCCTCAGTAATCCTGAAGGTATTGCCAAAGCACTTGCAGCTCCTATGCGGGTACTTACCTATATTACTTATCCTTTTATCTGGTTCCTCACCAAGTCAAGCAGCCTGCTGATACGGCTGTTTAATATCAAAAAGGACGAAGGTCATGTTACCGAAGAAGAAATAAAAGCCATCATCAGCGAAGGAACAGAGCAGGGCACTATTGATGAGGCAGAGCAGGAAATAATAGAACGGGTATTTCATTTGGGAGACAGGAATATTACTTCTTTAATGACACACCGCAGCGATATTGTATGGCTTGATATGAACAGTAAAGTTGCAGGTATTAAAGAATTATCTGATGAAATGGTGCACTCCATATACCCGGTGTGCGACGGAACTATTGATGCGATAAAAGGTGTGGCTTCTTTAAAAGATATATTCAGGGTATCGCCGGAAACACTGGTGAAAGAGGTAATGAAACCTGCGTTTTATGTTCCTGAAAATAATTCTGCTTACCAGTTACTGGAAAAGTTTAAGCAAACAAGAATGCACTATGCATTCATTGTAGATGAGTATGGAACATTGCAGGGCATTATTACACTTAATAATATCCTGGAAGCAATTGTTGGCGACATATCTGAGCCGCATGAAGAAGATTATGAAATTGTGGAAAGAGAAGATGGGTCTTATTTAATAGATGCACAAATACCTTACTACAATTTCCTGAGTTACTTTAATAAAACAGACTGGATTGATGAAGAACAGGAATTCGATACGCTTGCTGGTTTTATTTTAGATCATCTTGAACGTATTCCGGTAACTGGCGATAAACTTGACTGGCGTGGTTTTGGCTTTGAAATAGTGGATATGGATAATCATCGTATAGACAAATTGCTGGTAACTATTTCTGAAAAACTAAAAGCAGAATTAGAAGAGGAATAAAAGCATTGCTGACTCCGGATTGCAGATTTCGGAATGTAGAAAATGATTTTTTATGTATCTGGCTGCAGAACGAGCATTAGACTTTTGTTGCGTCGCACTCTTGTACTTCAGTAAATTTTTTAAAATCAAAAGCTAAACACTGCATTGGTCGCCGGATAATTCAGTTTATCACTTTGTTCATTGTCCTTTACTTTTATATGCATCATGTTTATCTGGTTGGTATTATAGTCATGTAAAAGATTATTCACTATTTCCACTTTAGTTACTTTATCCACTTTATTTACTTCAAAGTAAGCCCAGATACTTTCACTCTGCTGCTCATAACCTACAAAGTTTAATTGCACAGCTTTGTCATTTACTTTCATTTGTAAATGTTGTTGAATATAATCCCTTACATATCCATTCATTTGTTCCTGGTTGGCAGGATGTAAAATATCTATTTTATCCTGGTGATATTTGCGCAGTGTGTTTTCAAAATCATCTGTAAAGATGCGCACACTAATTTCCAGCGACTTAGTATTATCATTATAATTAATGTCCGTCATGGAAACAAAAAAAGGATGCAAAAGCGCTGCAACACTCACAACAAGCCATTGATATAATGTATTTGCCATTCAACAAGAATTTTTTACCGGCACAAAAGTGCGCTTTAAATTGAATGCTTTAATAATTTTTTCGTTAAAACTGGCTGCTTTTCGTTTTGGTAAACCAGTATATTTGCAGCTTTTGGTCAGCAACACATGAGTGATTTCAGCATCTTTTTTCCAATGGGCATTGAGCACATTACAGATCTCAATGGCCTGGATCATATTTTATTTATTGCAGCACTCTGCCTGCGTTATGTAATTGACGACTGGAAAAAAATACTTGTACTGGTAACTGCATTCACTATTGGGCATTCCATTACACTTGCATTGAGCACTCTAAGCGTAATTGATGTACCACGTATATGGACAGAATTTTTTATAGCAGTTACAATAGTCATCACCGCCATCAGCAATTGCTTTGTAAAAGATTTTAAGTTTAAGAGTAAATACCCGGTTATTTATTTTTTTGCATTGTTCTTTGGATTAATTCACGGCCTTGGTTTCAGTACTTTGCTAAAAAGTATGCTGGGCAAAGATCAGAGCATTGTAATGCAGTTGCTCGCATTCAATCTTGGTCTTGAGGTGGGGCAGATAATTATTGTAGCAGGCATCTTAATTATTTCTTTTATACTCGTAACCATGTTTCGGGTAAACAGGAAAAATTATTTGTTGTTTGTAAGTGGTGGCATTGCAGCATTGGCGTTGGAAATGGCGTTGCAGAGAATACCGTAAAATATGCGGATGTGCAAATTTAGGGATGAAAGAAATTTATGGGAGCCGTGCGATTGAATAAGTATTATGCTTTCGTTGCGTCGCACTCTTGTACGAAAGAATGCAAGCAGCAAAGTCAGAAAGTCGGGAAACCAAAAAGACTATCATGCAATGTAAACATCTTTCGGTCTTGCCGAGTTCCGGGCTAAGCGCACAAGTGAGTGACACAACAGGCGATGCCACAAAGAACTAAAGTTTGAAACAGAAATACATAAACAGTCTACACATGATCATGAGAAAATTAATGTTTTGTACAATTGCACTCTTTGCTTTTAATGCAACAGAAGCGCAGAACATTCAGAACAACCCGGGTTCAAATCATGGAAATAAGTTTGAACAACTGGGCACTATTCTTCCTACACCAAATGAATATCGTACAGCAAGTGGTGCGCCGGGCCCAAAGTACTGGCAGCAACGTTGTGATTATGATATCAAATGTTCATTGGATGAAGTGAATCAGAAATTAACGGGCAGCGAAAAAGTTACTTACTTCAATAATTCGCCGGATGTATTAACGTATTTGTGGTTGCAGTTAGATGAGAACGAGCATAGCAGTGTAAATAACTCCGGCTATCAGACTTCTTCATCAATGCAACAAAATGTAAATGTTGCTATGCTTGACAGGGCCGATGAAAATAAAACAGATAATGGTTACGGTGATAAAATAACAAAGCTTACAGATGCAACCGGCAAAGTATTGAAATATACGATCAACAAAACAATGATGCGTGTAGAATTGCCAATACCGTTAAAACCCGGGCAGCAGTTTATATTTAATCTTGATTGGAATTATCATATCTCTGATCGTTTTAAATACAATGGCCGCGGTGGCTATGAATATTTCCCGGAAGATGGCAATTATTTATTTACCATGACGCAGTGGTATCCGCGTCTTTGTGTGTACAGCGATTTCCAGGGCTGGCAAAATCACCAGTTTGTTGGCAGTGGTGAGTTTGCATTAACGTTCGGTAATTTTAAAGTGCAGATGACAGTGCCTGCAGATCATGTAGTTGGAGGAACTGGCGAATGTCAGAATTATCAACAGGTATTAGATGCAAAACATTTTGCACGCTGGCAACAGGCACAAACTGCAAAAGAACCTTTGCAGATATTTACATTGGATGAAGCAAAAGCTGCTGAAACAAAAAAGAGTTCTGCAACAAAGACATGGATCTTTAAAGCAGATATGGTACGTGATTTTGCATGGACATCTTCCCGCAAATTTGTGTGGGATGCAATGCCTGCTTATGTAGAAGGAAAGAAAGTAATGTGTATGAGTTATTATGGCAAAGAGGCTTATAATTTGTACAGCAAGTATTCTACAAAGCTTGTGGCACATACTGTAAAATCATATTCGCATTTTACTTTTCCTTATCCTTATCCGGTAGCGCAAAGTGTGGAAGCAAGCAATGGAATGGAATACCCGATGATCTGCTTTAACTATGGCCGTACAGAAAAAGATGGCACGTATAGTGAAGCAACAAAAAATGGAATGGTAGGAGTGATCATTCATGAAGTTGGCCACAACTTTTTCCCTATGATCGTTAACAGCGATGAACGTCAGTGGACATGGATGGATGAAGGCTTAAATACTTTCTGCGAATATCTTACAGAAGAATTGTACGATAATAAATTCCCATCCCGTCGTGGCCCTGCATATACCATTGTTGATTATATGAAGATGCCGAAAGATCAATTGGAACCTATCATGACCAACAGTGAAAACATTATACAGTTTGGGCCGAATGCATATTCAAAACCCTCAACAGGTTTAAACATTTTACGCGAAACGATCATGGGTCGCGAACTGTTTGATTATGCATTTAAAACATACGCACAACGCTGGGCATTTAAACATCCAACGCCTGCTGATCTTTTCCGCACGATGGAAGATGCCAGTGCAGAAGATCTCGACTGGTTCTGGAGAGGCTGGTTTTACGGCACCGATCCCTGTGATATTGCTATTGACAGTGTAAAAGCATTTAAAGCAGATGTAAATGCAGAACCAAAATTAACATCAAGAGGCCCTGCAGAAAGAGGCATTGATAAACCCGCCGTTCCTGCATTTGATGATATATCCAAAGTAAGAAACAGGGAAGACAAGAACATCAAATTTCTTACAGATGCAGACACCAGCCTGCGTGATTTTTACTGGCGTTACGATCGTGGTATGGAAGCTTATGATTCTTCTTATAAATTTAAAACCACACCACCTTCTTTCGATGCAATGGATGATGCAGCAAAGCAAAAATATGCAGGTAAATATTTGTACGAAGTTTCTTTCAGCAACAAAGGTGGTTTGGTAATGCCCATTATTTTACAATGGACCTATGCTGATGGTACAAAAGAAACAGAACGCATTGCAGTACAGATCTGGCGCAAAGATGAGAACCATGTAAAGAAACTTTTTGTAAAAGATAAAGAAGTGGTGTCTGTGTTGTTAGACCCCATGAAAGAAACTGCAGATATTGATGTTACCAATAACACATGGCCAAAGGTAGATGCAGCAAGTAATTTTAGTATTTACAAAGCAAAGCAGGCAGCACGCGGCCAAAGCCAGGGATTGAATCCTATGCAGAAAGCTGCTCAGAAATAGTTGTTGTTAGTTGCTCACTCGTTAAAGGGACAAACCACTTCGAAAGAAGTGGTTTTGTTTTTTTTATTATTCCAGCTTAGTTTTTCAAGGCGTCTTCGTTGTGTCACTCACTTGTACTTTTAGTCCAGAACTCAATGAGACCGAAAGTCTGAAAGATATATCCATAAAATGAGAGTCTTTCTGACTGACCGATTTTCTGACTTTGCTGACTTGTATTACTCAGTACAAGAGTGCGACGCAACAAAAGTCCAATGGTAATTCCTAAGCCTGGCTCATAAAAAAAATCCCTTCCATAATAACCAGCCTCATTTAAGTAAAGCAGATAATAATTAAGTGTTTTTCAACGTATATGCAGTGTAATAAATGCATTTGTGCCTTACTTTCGCCGTAACATAACTTCATGAGCCTGAAAACGAAACTGCTGATTGTGTGTATGCTTGCCGGTTTGGGTGCTGGTGCGCAGTTCAGGAAATATTCCAATGAATTTTTAAATATTGGTGCAGGTGCCCGTGGCCTTGGTATGGGCGGTGCACAGGTGGCAAGTACCGAAGATGGGAGTGCAGGTTACTGGAACCCCGCCGGGCTGGTGTATGTATATGAGCATCCGGCCGTTTCTTTTATGCATGCCGATTATTTTGCAGGCATCGGCAAATACGATTACATCAATGCGGCCATTCCGCTGAATGATAAATATAAAACACTGGGCATATCGCTGTTGCGTTTTGGCGTAGATGATATTCCCAACACACTTTACCTTGTAGAGCCGGACGGTTCTATTAACTACAATAACATACAGAGTTTTTCTTCGGCAGACTATGCGTTCATTATTTCTTACTCGCACCTGTTCAAAGACGATGATAACAGTAAAGTACAAATGAGTTGGGGCGCCAATACAAAGATCATTTATCGCAAAGTAGGCACGTTCGCCAATGCATGGGGTTTTGGTTTTGATGCAGGCTTTATGTACAAAACACCCAAGTGGCGTTTGGGTATTGCGGCAAGAGATGTAACCAGTACGTTTAATGCATGGAGTTTTAATTTCAGCGACAGAGAAAAAGAAGTGCTTTACCTGACCAACAATGATATACCGGTGCGCAGTACAGAACTTACATCGCCAACGCTTGTGCTGGGTTATGCATATAATTTTAGATTAGCAGAGAAGGTTCACCTGCTGGCAGAAACTAACCTGAACATGACTTTTGATGGTAAACGAAACACCATCATCAGCGCAGACCCGGTGAGTATTGATCCTAAGTTTGGTATTGAAGCCAATATAAACGATGTGTTTTATTTACGTGGTGGTATCTCTAATTTTCAACAGGCACTGGCAGATGGCGATACACTAAATCAGAAAAAGGTGTGGATCTTTCAGCCAAGCATTGGCGCAGGTTTTAAAGTAGGCAATGTAACCATAGATTACGCGTTTACTAATTTAGCCAACCAGGGTAGCCCATTGTATTCGCATATATTTTCTTTGCGGTTAGACATTATGCCGAAAAAAACTACGCCCAAAGAAAAAAAGAATGATGGTGTACCGGAGTTACCAAAACCTGTAAAAGAGAAAAAGAAAAAAGTATTTTATCCGGGATAAATTTATGAACCAAACTGTACTGCTGATATTAAGCTTCTGTTGCGTCGCACTCTTGTGCGGTTGGTTCTTTATGCAGCGCCTCTCTCTCGGTCTCTCTCCTGAAGGAGAAAGAGGCCAGGCATTTTTTAAAATATCATCTGTTGTACTAACAAATCTGCAAAAAAAATATCATCAGCAAACTGCACTATTTAACAGGATGATGATGGTTTGTTTATTACTAGTTGCAGCAGTTGCTGCAAAAGCGCAGTACAACAATGAATGGATAGATTACAGTAAAACATACTATAAATTCAAGGTTGGTAAAACAGGGTTGTATAGAATAAGTCAGCAAACACTTTCTAATAATTTATTGGGCAATACACCTGCAGAACAGTTTCAGTTATGGCGCAATGGTGTGCAGGTAGCTATTTATACAAGTGTGCCAAGTGGTATAATTCCGGCGAATGGTTATATAGAATTCTGGGGAGAAAAAAATGACGGCAAACCAGATAAGGCATTGTATAAAAACCCCGCCAATCAGCTAAGTGATGTGCTTAGTTTAGAAACGGATACTGCAGCCTATTTTCTTACTGTAAATAATGCAGGGAATAATTTACGTGTAACAGATGCAGCCAATAATGTTGCGGGTAACATACTTTCACCGGAGCCATACTTGTTGTATGAATACCGATACGATTACCAGCAACGGCTTAACTGGGGCAAGGGTATAAACTTTGGTGAATATGTGTATTCTTCAAGTTACGATGTCGGCGAGTTCTGGGCAAGCAATGATATATACCAGGCCACACCACTGCAATTGAATGCAGGTAATTTATTTGTTGAAACAACTGCTGGTATTGATCCTGTATTGAAGGTGAGTTTTGCAGGCAATTCTTCGAATGATAATAACGGTTCAGTTTATAGAAATGTAAAAGCAGATATCAATAACAGTAATTTTATTGATCAACGATTGGTACAAATGAGTGCTGAAGTTTTACCTAATACTAAAACAATTCCACTCACACTGCTCAACACAACGAATAACAATTTTAGATTCTCAATTTATAACACCAATGAATTTGATAGGGTAGCAGTGGGATTTGTAAGTCTTACTTATCCAAGAAAATTCAATTTTGGTGGTGCTTCCAATTTTGCATTTACAATGCCTGCAAAAGCGCAGGATAGTTATTTGGAGATTGACGCCAGTAGCTTTAGCAGTGGCGCAACAACACCTTTTCTGTATGATCTTACCAATAATAAAAGATATACTGCAGTTGTATCAGGAGGCTTTATAAAATTTGTATTGCCCGCAACAATGACCGAAAGGAAATTGGTATTGGTAAGTGAAGATGCAGCCAATTTAAATACTGTAAGCAGTATGGTTGCCCGCAACTTTATTGATTATAGTATCAGCAATAACCAGGGAGATTATCTTATAATTTCTAATAAGATATTACAGGTGGGTACGGATGCTTATAAAACTTATCGTTCTGGTTCAGCAGGCGGAGCTTACAATGCAAAAGTTTTTGATATAGATGAATTGGTTGACCAGTTTGCATTTGGTATAAAGAAAGACCCTTTATCTGTAAAGAATTTTTTGAAGTACGCAAGAAATAAATTTGCGGTCGCACCAAAATTTGCTTTCCTCATTGGCAAGGCTGTAACCTATAATGAATACAGGGAACATGAAACTTCTGTTTTTGCAGATCAGTTAAATCTTGTACCAACATTTGGATGGCCCGCATCAGATGCTTTACTGGCGAGTAATGATCTTGATCCTATTCCTGCAACACCTATTGGAAGATTAGCTGTAATAAAATCAGAAGAAGTACAAATTTACCTGGATAAAATAAAAGAATACGAACATAAGCAACAAAGCGCTACGCAAACAGTTGATGAAAAATTGTGGATGAAAAATATGGTGCATGTTGTTGGAGCAAATGACCCCAGCCTCGATGCTGCACTTACTGCAGATCAAAACAGGTACAGAGATACGATTAGAGGTCCTTTATATGGAGCAAGTGTTTTCAGCTTTAACCGCACGGCAACAGGTCTCGAAACACCCTATACAGAATCCCTGATGGAAAAGCAGTTCAATAATGGTCTTGCATTATTAAATTATTTTGGGCACTCTGCGGCTACATCCCTGGATTACAATCTAAACGATCCTAACCAATTTAATAACGCAGGAAAGTATCCCGTCTTCCTTGTAAATGGTTGTAATGCAGGAAACATTTATTCTTATGATACCAGCAGGTTTAGCTTAATAACTTCTTTATCAGAAAAATTTGTATTGGCCAAAGACCGCGGCAGTATTGGTTTTATAGCCAGCACGCATTTTGGCATAGAAAGTTATCTTGATATTTATAACCAGGGATTTTATTCTTCATTATCGTCTGTAAACGGTTACAATATGCCGGTTACAGTTAACATGAAAGATGCAGCAATAAAATTAGTGAACACAAATTTTGACTCCGTTACGCGTTATCAGCATGCAGAGCAGAATGCATTACACGGCGATCCTGCTTTAAAGATTAATGCTTTCGCAAAACCTGATTTTGCGGTAGAAGATTCCAAAGTAATTGTTGATCCGAGTTTTATTTCAGTAGCAGATAACAGTTTTAATATAAAGGCATACTTCTATAATCTTGGCAAGGCAGAAGGAGATTTTGTTGCTATATCTGTAAAATGGCAACATCCTGATAACACTATTACAAGTTTAGTGGACAAGCAAATTGTAGCAGTAAGATATATTGATTCTATTGCAATGACGGTTCCTATTGTTGCTTCAAGAGATGTCGGCAGTAATAAATTGCTCGTATCTATTGACGCGCCGGGTAAATATGACGAGTTAAGTGAAATGAATAATAATGTTACCAAAACATTTTTCATTTATGAAGATGAACTGAAACCTGTTTATCCATATAATTTCAGTATTGTAAACAGGCAAAATATAAGACTGGTTGCGTCTACTGCAAACCCACTGAGTCCTGTTAAGCAATATAGCATGCAGATAGATACCACTGAATTATTCGACTCTCCTTTAAAATATAGTGAGAATATAACTTCTGCTGGTGGCATACTGGAATTTAATCCTGGCATAGCATTCAGCGATAGTACGGTTTATTACTGGCGTGTGGCGCCGGTGCCTTCAGATGGAAATTATATATGGAACACAAGCAGTTTTGTGTACCTGGCAAATAGCAGCTTTGGTTATAACCAATCACATTTGTACCAACATTTAAAATCTGGTGTTGAACGTATTTATATAGACAGTTTTAGTCGCAAGTGGAATTATAAACCTGATTCTTCTTCCCTAAAAATCACTCATTCTATTTTTGGACAGGGTGCAAGTGGCACAACCAGCCCTGCTGATTATGCAATACAAATAAACGGGCAGACTATTACTGCGAGTGTTTGTTTGGGTCATTCAGTTGTATTCAATTTATTCGATCCAATTACATTAAAGCCTTACTATAACCAGGCTATTCCTTCTACCAATCCATCTGGTTCTTATGGTGGATTTATGAATAGTAGCGCACTTACTTGTAATGCGCCTGGCGGTAAAACAGGAACAGAATATAATTTTGAATTTTCTTACCTTGACTCTACTGCTGGTAAACCTTTAGGAAGAAGATTAATGCGTGATTTTATGGATTGGATTCCGGACGGAGTAATAATAACGGCAAGATTAATTTTTGATGAACCTTTTGCAACACAACCGTTTGTCGATAGATGGATACATGATAGTGTGTATTACGGAAAAGGTAATACTGCTTATGACCGTTTAAAATCCGCCGGTTTTGCAGGATTTGATCAGTATACTTATCCAAGAACATGGGTATTTGTGTACAAAAAGAAAACAGCTTCTTTTGAACCGGTTTGGAAATTATCCGAAGGCTTATCGGATCAGATCAATTTACAGCTTACAATAGAAACGCCTGATTCACTTGGCTATATTACATCTCCTTTGTTTGGCCCCGCTACTGCTTGGAAACAAGTAAAATGGAGGGGAAATACAGCCGATGCAAAAGCAGGTGACCTTCCAATTGTTGATGTGATTGGTGTAAGCAATACAGGGATAGAGTCTGTTTTATATACGCTCAATATATCACAACAGGATTTTGATATTTCTTCAGTAAATGTTGCAGCTTATCCTTATATAAGACTGAGGATGCGAAATGCAGATAGTATTAATCTTACACCATATCAATTAAGGTATTGGAGATTATTATATGATCCTGTCCCGGAAGGAGCTTTAGCACCAAACTTACTCTACAACTTTAAAGACAGCTTAAATCTTGGTGAAAAGACTGACTTCCAGATGGCATTCAAAAATGTAGGTGACGTGTCTTTTACGGATAGTATAAAAGTGAACATGACAGTGTATGATGCTTCAAATGTTGCGCATCCCATTACTGCTCCGAAACTAAAAAAATTAAATGCAGGAGATACTGCCACGATAAGCTATCTAATTGACTCAAAGACTTTTAATGGAACAAATAACCTGTTCCTTGATGTTAATCCTGACAATGATCAACCAGAGCAATATCACTTCAATAATTTTCTTTATAAAAAGTTCCAGGTAAACACAGATAATTTCAAACCTGTTATGGATGTTACGTTTGATGGCATACACATTCTTAATAACGATATTGTTTCTGCACAACCACACGTGCTAATCAGTATAAAAGATGAATCAAAATTCCTCTTACTTGATGACACCAGTTTATGTAAAGTACAACTTCAATATCCAGACGGTAGTTTAAGAAGATTCTATTTCAATACAGACACATTAAGGTTTACTGCCGCCACAGCAACTTCATCTGATAATACAGCTAAGGTAGATTTTACGCCTTATTTACTGGATGATGGAACGTACCAACTGATCGTCCACGCTGAAGATAAAACCGGCAATGCCGCAGGCGGTACAGATTATACAGTTTCATTTATGGTTTATAATAAGCCTATGATCTCAAACATGTTCAACTATCCAAACCCTTTTACAACAAGTACCGCTTTTGTTTTTACGGTAACAGGTAGCCAGGTGCCGCAAAATATAAGAATACAGGTGCTTACCATTACTGGTAAGATCGTAAAAGAAATAACAAAAGAGGAATTGGGACCACTGCATATTGGTCGCAACATCACCGAATACAAATGGGATGGTACCGACCAATATGGGCAGAAACTTGCAAATGGTGTGTACTTATACAGAGTAATTACAAACCTGAATGGTAATAAATTAGACAAGTTTCCTACATACGATTCAAATGGCAGTGAAGTAAATACTGATAAATATTTCAACAAAGGCTATGGTAAAATGTATTTAATGAGGTAATATTTGCAGCATGAACCAGGTAGGCATCGGCACAAGAGTGATCAATTTTATAGCAGACACGTTGCTTGTCATTATTTTAAGTTTCATTTTCAATAAAGTGTGGGATTTCTATGTTATTTATTGGGGATATCCTTATATCAATCCGCTGTTATCCTTTGGAGGAATGCTTTTTATCTATTATTTCATTTTCGAATTGTTTTGGGCCAAAACGCCCGGCAAATGGCTTTCTTATACGAAAGTTGTAGATAAAAAAGGGCTTAAACCTGGTTTTATTCAAATATTTCTGCGTAGTATTGTCAGGCTAACAATCATAGACTGTTTTTTTATCCCATTTTTAAATAAACCGTTGCATGATTACGTTAGTAGTACGGAAGTGATAGAAGTATAATTTTTCTGTACCCGGCTATGAAATACAAATTGAGGCTTTCGTTGCGTCGCACTCTTGTACGATAAAACTTAAAGCAGCATATTTAAATCCAGCCAATATCTTTGGAAAATTAATTGCTTAACATCTCCTTCCGAATCCAGTAAAAACACAGAACGTACCCAATATCCAATGAATTTAGTTCTGTTTTTATTCAAAACGTGTAAGCAGTATACCCCTGTTTAAACGATTTTAAAATCAAGGCTTTTTTGCCGCACAATGAACAGAAACCAGAAGTGTGCGACGCAACAGAAGTCAAAAAGAATTAATAAAGTTGGACACAAAAACAAATAAAAATATAACAGTAAAAAAGATAATTGATAACGATTATCATTCTGTTCCCTAAAACAATCTCTTATGAAAACAAAATCTACACTATTTGTTGTTTCATTTATTTTATTGCTTTCCAAATTTTCTGCAAACGCACAATGTACTGTTACCATTACAGGCAAAAAAGAACTCGGTAGTCCGCTTAAGGCCAAAACAGGGGATTGTCATGTTGAAATGTTGACCTGGCAACTAAACGGGGAGACTGTTTATGTAGCCTATCAAACACAGTTTAGAAGAAAAGGAACTGTTGTCGCAGGAGGCAACGCATATGGTAGTGCAAGCAATCAGCTTGCAGCTCCAGGTGATGTATATGTAGATGATGCGGGCAATGTATATGTTTTGGACGGCAATAATAATCGTGTGCAAAAATGGGCACCGGGAGCTACTGTGGGTGAAACTGTTGCAGGTGGTCATGGCCTTGGTTCAGCAGCAAATCAATTCTTTTTACCTCAAGGTTTTTTTGTAGATAAAATGGGAAATATTTACGTTGCAGATCTTTTTAATAATCGTGTACAAAAATGGGCTCTGGGGGCTACTACTGGCGAAACTGTTGCAGGTGGAAACGGCTATGGTTCTGGCGCAAACCAGTTGGCAAGCCCTAAGGATGTATTCGTAGATGCTGTTGGAAATGTTTTTGTAACAGATGCAGATAATAACCGAGTTCAAAGATGGGCACCAGGCGCTACGATGGGTGTAACAGTTGCAGGTGGCAATGGCTATGGCTCAAATGCTAACCAGTTAAAAAACCCATTCAGCCTCTTTGTTGATGAAACTGGCAGTGTTTATATATCAGATAGAACAAATAACCGTATACAAAAATGGGCGGCAGGTGCTTCCAGCGGTGTAACAGTTGCTGCTGGAACAAATGGAAGTGGAGAAGATAGCTCTCAGCTAAATGATCCCAGAGGTTTATTTGTTGATTCATATGGCAGGATGTATATATCAGATTATTTTAACAACCGCATACAGAAATGGGTTCCTGGTATGGAGTATGGTGTAACTATTGCCGGTGGGCGTGGAGTAGGCGAAACACCGGGTAAATTGAATCATCCTTCAGGTGTTTATATGAGCGGAAACGGAGACTTGTATGTAACTGATGAAGGAAACAACCGTGTTGAAAAATATTCAGGGTTTAATTTTATAAAAGACAGGTTTATACCTACCGTAGCTGGTAAATATCGTGTTATTGCAGTATGTTCAAATGGCCTTATTGACACCAGTGCAGAAGTTGAAATTGGCATGGACCTCGCTTTGCAGGCAGTTCCATCAGTTGAAACAGCGGTTATAAAGAATGATAATGTGGTTACGATATTTCCTAACCCTGCTCTTGAATACACGACTTTGAAATATACAACATCTAAACAGGGAAAGATAGTAGTGCAGATTACTGATATTTCCGGAAAAGTTGTTATTCGTAATGCATATACTTCTATAAAAGGAGAAAATCAGTTAAAAATAGATGTAAGCAATCTTGCAAGAGGAAATTATATTGTGTGTATAATAAATGGGGATACATCACAAACAGCAAAATTGAACAAACTATAAATAATAAATTGTCCTTGATCAATAACCCGGCATAAGCAGGTTGCTATTTGCCGGGTTACTTTTTTCATATACTATCGAAATAGAATCCTGAGGTATAACCATATTCGTGATAATAGAAGAATCTTGTACTAATGCATTGCCACTATTAAAAGTATAACAGATTAATAGCTCACCATTATCTAACAGTTTTCTTTCAAAAATATATGCTTTAGTTTCTACAGAGTGGCTCGCATTGCAGGAAATGATAGCAAGAAAAAATACAGAGGGTAAGATTTTTTTGAACATAAAAATAGTGCACAAAAAAAGGGCCATGTTTTTAAACATAGCCCTTGAATTTTTTTAGGCAGCTTGCTTTTGTTTTTTTCGCTTTATCTGTGTAACCAGGGACTCAAGTGCACAATCGAAAGATTCTTCAAAAGATTTAGAGGAAGCCTTTACAAAAAAGTTTTGACGGGGTACATGCACTCTAATCTCAGCGATCTTGTCTTTAATCGTGTGAACCACATTATCAAGTTTTAAGAAAACGTCCACTTTTACTATTCTGTCATGGAACGTGTTAAGCTTTTCCAATTTTTTGTTTACATAGTCAACTAGCTTAACGTCTGCATCAAAATGAACAGATTGGATGTTTACATTCATAGAAAATCGCTTTTAACGGTGAACAATAAATAAAGAACTTTTAGCATAGATTTTAGTCGATAGGATATCTTTTTATTTTCAAAATGAAGTTACCAAACTGCTATCATAAAATCAAATTTTCAGACAGTTTTTTGAGACATATACAAGTAAATTTCTGTTAAAAGAACTTAATAATTTTAAGCTTTGGGATGTGCCTTTTTGTGAATATCTTTTAGCTTCTCGATGGTATTATGTGTATAAACCTGGGTAGCAGCGAGACTTGAATGTCCAAGCAATTCTTTAACCGCATTTAGTTCTGCCCCATTATTCATGAGATGTGTGGCAAAAGTATGACGTAACACATGCGGACTTTTCTTTTCGATTGTTATCTCATTCACTTCTTTCAGCATATTGTTTACCCTTGAATAAACATAGCGGCCATAAAGCGGTTTGCCTTTTTTATTTATAAGCAGTTCATCAACATTCTCAAGTCTTACAGACTTTTCATCCATATAAGATTGCAGCTCTTTTAATAATTCATTTGAGATCGGAATGATCCTTTCCTTATTTCCTTTACCAAGCACTTTTATTTGACCATAATAGACGTCGATATGTTTTTCCTTTAGTGTTATCAGTTCGCTTAAACGCATGCCGGTTTGATATAATAATGAAAGGATCAGTTTGTCAGTTTTTCTTTCCCATTCGTTCTTTTTTATCACATGCTGCTTTCCCTTTTTTCCCCCCTCACTAAAAAGTTGTTTTGTTCCTTTTTCATCCACAAAGGAAGGCAACCTCTTACTGATCTTTGGCGATGTAATGGTTGTCATGGGTGTTTGTTGAACAACACCTGCTCTCATTAAAAAACGAAACAACGATTTAAGTGTAGATATCTTTCGATTGATGGTTTTAGAATTATTTTTTTGCTCTTTTAACTGAGCCAGCCAGGATCTTACGATAAATGCAGTAATATTTTCAGGATCAGCATTATTATACTGTTCTTGTAAATAATCAGAGAACTGCTTAAGATCGGTTGAATATGAGATGAGCGTGTGCTGCGAATATCTTTTTTCGAAGCGCAGATAATCAAGAAAAGCTTTTACCTGAGGATGAGTTAGTAGCATAAAAAACAGCCATAAAGGTAATGAACCTTATGGCTGTAATATTTTTAAAATGTAAATTGATTAAGCTTCAATCTTTCCGCTAACTATCTTCTGCTTGTAGATAGCTTTCAAAACCTCACCGCGACGTTTAACAGAAGGCTTTGTAAAACTCTGGCGCTCTCTTAACTGCAACAGAACTTTACTTTTCTCAAATTTCTTTTTGTACTTTTTGAGTGCTTTGTCAATGTTTTCGCAATCTTTTGAATCTATTATTAGCATAACTTATATACCTCCTTAGGTAGTTTTTTGGAGCGCAAAGATAGGTATATAAATAATATTTCCAAACTCATTTTTAAAGTAAAAAAAATGCCTTTTTTTCAACCCGGCATCAGTTTTTTATAGCATCCCAATTGCGTCGCACTCTTGTACAGATAAATAGGATTCAGCAATCAGCTGCCAAATTTCAGGTAAAAAAGCTTTGTCTACTGAATGCTGATACCTGAAAGCTGATACCTGTTCTAAACGTACAAGTGAGTGACACAACGAACGATGCTATCAGTACAAAAGCCGGTAACAAAATAATTATTCTCATTCACACACAAATTTTTTAGTACATCATCTTTTCTAATTCCGTTAAATCACAGTTCTTTGCGGCATGTATCAGCTCATACGTAGCCTGTTATTCCGGTTTCCAACAGAAGATGTGCATTATTTTTCAATGAATGCTTTGCGCAGTGCCTGCAAAACCGGTTTCATGAAAAAAATCATTAGCAGCAATTTTTCTTTTAATGATACAGCGTTATCCAAGGAATTGTTTGGATTGTATTTTAAAAACCCTGTCGGACTCGGTGCCGGTTTTGACAAGAATGCATTGTATTTAACTGAACTTGAAACGCTGGGTTTTGGATTTGTTGAAATAGGAACCGTTACACCAAAACCGCAGGCTGGGAATGATAAACCACGATTGTTTCGTTTGCCAAAAGACAAAGCACTTATTAACCGCATGGGATTTAACAATGATGGGGTAGAAGTTGTTTCAAAACGGTTGAAAACATGGAAAGACAAAAATAAATCTGAAAGCCCGATCATTATTGGTGGCAACATCGGTAAGAATAAAATAACAGCTAATGAAGATGCATGGAAAGATTATGAAATATGCTTCCATGGTCTTTTTGATTGTGTTGATTATTTTGTAGTAAATGTTAGCAGCCCCAACACGCCGGGTTTGCGTGAATTGCAGGAAAAAGATTCGCTGAGAAAGATACTTGCACATCTACAGGTTATCAATAACAGCAAAGCAAAGCGAAAACCATTGCTGTTGAAAATTGCACCAGATCTTACCAAAGAACAATTAGATGATATCGTTGACTTAACTTTTGAAGTACAACTTGATGGGCTTGTTGCAACGAACACAACCATAAGCCGTGAGCATCTTGTAACGCCAAAAAGTGAAGTAGAAGCTATGGGTGCTGGTGGATTAAGTGGAAAACCTTTAATGGAGCGTTCAACCGAAGTGCTGCAATATCTTACAAATCAGCTGCAATATAAAGTTCCGGTAATTGCAAGTGGTGGTATATTTACCGGTGCAGATGCAGAAGAAAAATTTGATGCAGGCGCTTCACTAATACAGGTGTGGACTGGTTTTATTTATGAGGGTCCATCTATTGTAAAAAATATTTGCAGGTATTTGCGTAATGAAAAATTAAATCAGGAAACTAATTAATAAACAATTTTGAATGGACTATTTATTTACCAGTGAAAGCATCATTAGTTTTTTTGTTCTTGTTATCCTCGAAATTGTGCTTGGTATTGATAATGTAATTTTCGTAAGCATTATCATAAACAGGCTAAACACTGCAAAGGATCAAAAAAAAGCACGCCGTACATGGATGATTACAGGAATTATTTCACGTAGTTTATTGCTACTTGGTTTAGGTTGGCTGCTTTCACAAAAAGGCAAATCCGTATTTACTTTATTTGGAAAAGGTTTTGACCTGGCAAGTATAGTAATGTTGCTTGGCGGACTATTTCTTATTTATAAATCCGTAAAAGAAATACATGGAAAACTGGAAGGCGAAGATCCAAACGCTGATACTAAAGACAAGCGAGGGCTTTCTTTTATGCAGGCGGTTTTACAGATCATATTAATAGATGCCGTGTTTTCTTTCGATAGTATTATTACAGCCGGTGGTACTGCGCAACACGTAGAGATCATGATCGCGGCTGTTATTATAGCGATGATCATTATGTTTCTATTCAGTCCTAAAATTGCAGGCTTTATTCATAAACATCCCACACTAAAAATGCTGGCTTTATCATTTCTTGTTATGATTGGTTTAAGTCTTATCATGGAAGGCTGGGATTCAGAGGCGGCAGAAAAGTTGCGCCTCAAGAACTATATTTATTTTGGTATGGCATTTTCTTTTATTGTTGAAGTGCTCAACATGTCCATGCGTAAAAGAGCGGAGCGCAAAAGAGTTGTATCGCTTAATGAGCCAATATTAGACAGCAGGGATGACAACTACTCTGATATGGCAAAGTGATTTTTGGGTGCCGGGCATTTGAATATATAGGCAACTGTTGTTGCGTCGCACACTTGAGCTGTAGCAATTCTATTAACTAAAATTTACCGGAGAAAATATTTTATAAAAGCTGAGCAGGATATCAAACGTATAAGAGTGCGACGCAAGTAAAGCTTCATAATATTCTGTAGTCCGGATCAAAAAATTATACCCGTTTTTTCTTCCACCAATATTGTTGCAGCAACATAGAAAACCATGCGGAAAGGATGGCAGCAATAATACCTCCGGCAACATCCAAAGGAAAATGCTGAGCAAGATATACACGTGAATAGCCAACTAATGATGCATAAAAAAAGCCAATAATTATCCACCACCTTTTAGGCAGCAGCAAACAAAATAATAAATAAATAGTAAATGCTGTAGCCGAATGTCCCGAAGGGAAGCTGCCGATAGTATGTACATCAACACCTTTAACTGTGTGAATAAGATCAGTGGCTTTAATTGCTTTTATTGGCCTTGGTAAATCAGGAAAAATAAAATTCTTTACCCCTTGCGTAAAAATGGTCGAAAATATAAAAGAACTAATAAGTAATACAAGTGCGTCTTTTCTTTTTAAAAGAAAGATAATAATCAGTAGTACAGGAACCCACATTATTCCATCACCGGCATAAGTAAATGCTGCAAAGAAAATATCTGCCGCATTGCCCGCATCTGTGTTGAGTAAAAGAAAGAGATTTTCTTTACCTATGTTGTAAGAAAAATACAACAGTGTAAACGACAGCAGGAGCGACAACACTACTGCTATCAAAAGATTTTTCTTGTTAAGGTTTTGCTTCATGCTTTAATATAACAGTAGTTGGTAATTCGAAAATATCATGGTGTCTTGCGATCTCCTGTAGCTGCATATCTTTCAATGAATCGAGATAATCTGTTCTTGTAATGATAATGGCATTACCGGTGCTATCCAGCCAATGCTGCATAGTAGCTTTATTGTATGCCTGCGGAATATTTTTATCCAGGTAGAATCTGTAGCCCGGATTGAAAATATCATAAGCATAAATATTTGGTGCGTTTTTTAAAATTTCCATTGTTTTAGCAACGGGGTTTTGTTTATATAATTCAGGGTAAGCATAAGCCAACCCTGCGATATTTAATGCGGTAAAAGAAAGTACGATGATCGCTGTTTTTCGAGGCCAGTCATATTTATACATGAATGTTACAACCAACATTATTATTGGCGCAACGAGTAAAAATAAAGGAAGTGAGCTGGCAAGTGTTGCTGCTTCGGGTTCTGCTTTAATAGCAAAGTATGCACCCACAGGTAATACAGTGGTAAATACAAGTAATATATACCACGGATATTTTTTTGAAACAATTTCTTTATTCAAAAGTTTTGCAATAAAAGCTCCCAACACTATAGCTGCAAAAGGATAACAGGGCATAGGATAGTTGGGCAGTTTAGTACTGGATAAACTAAAGAATACAACAAACGCTATAGTAACAATCGCTCCGAATTTTGTTAATGGATGTGTAAAGACTTTTTTACGTTGCCTTATAACTTCACCAATAAAACTCATAAAAGGCAGCAATCCAACAAGAACAAATAATAACGTAACAAGAAAAAATCCGCCATGCCCTTCCTGCGGGTCAGAAAAACGATTGAGATTATTGTCTATAAAAAATCCTTTTGTCCATGTACCATTAGTAGCCTTATCAACTGCATAATACCATGGCACAGATATTATGCAAAGCAGGAGCGCAGCAGGAATCAAATGCCAGGTAAAAACCGTTTTCCATTTTTTGCTGGTGATTATCCATATCAATAAACATAATCCCGGTAAAGCTAATGCCACAGGGCCTTTTGCTAATATAGCCAGTCCCAAAGCTGCTGCTGCTATATACAATTGTTTAACATTGTTTTCCTGTAGCCAGGTAAATGCACTGAATAAACCCAGCGTTATGAAACATATTAAATAGGGATCCGGTACAGACAACCTGAACTCAAATAAAAAATGTGTACTGGCAACTAAAACCAATGCACTGCAAAAAGCTGTAAATACATTGTACAATCTTTTTGTGTACAGGAAAGTAAATAACACCGTAAGTAATCCCATTATCACAGAAAAGAAACGTGCTGCGAATTCTGTTGTGCCAAATATTTTGTAAGCAGCAATCATAAAGAAATAATGGAGCGGCGGTTTATCTGTGCGTAAAATACCATTGAAAGTAGGGACGATCCAGTTATTATTCCCCATCATTTCCTTTGCGCATTGTGCATTTTTAGCTTCATCCAAAATATAAATTGGTGTTGCGCCCAACCGGAATAATAACACAAAAGCAAGTAATGCAAATAGTCCGTATGTATAAGACGACCTGTATGCAGATTGGTTGATCAAACAAATTATTTTAATGATTACGCTTCCCTGTACCCTTAGTCAAGGATAGCTGCAAAACTACTGGAAACCATAAATAAAGTTTTAACTAATTGTACAACATTGTATGGCATTCTTTATGTTCTTTGTTATGCAAACAAAAGGTATGAAAAAAATTCTATGGATTTTTTTACTGGCAGGCTTTACTTCCTCAGCGCAATCTTATACACTTGATACGCTTTTCAACGCCACTGCTTATGCCAATTCATTTTTGTTACTTCCATTTACCGGTACAACTAATACCGGCAGTAAATACATTGCAGGCTTTAACCAACAAATAGATAAATATGGGAATCAACATGAACTTGAAATAATCCGTATTGATCTTACCACAGGAAATGTTACCAATAAAAAGTTGACAGGTTTTACAGGAGGCAAAGGTTATTATTGGAACTATACTTTTGACAAATATGGAAGTCTTTATCTTTCCATGTATTACCCTACAAGAAAAGTATTACTACTAGACCTCACAGATTCCATTGCATATAAAGATCTGGGAAATCCTTTTATAAACGCAAGTTCTGTTATCTATTCATTATCGCCCGGAAGAGATGGTCATATATATTTTGGTGCCAGTGGTGGCTCAACTTGCTGGAGTGAATATGATCCTGTAACGAAAGAAATGAAAAAGCACCCTTCGGTTGATGCTGATGATGATTATTTGCTGAGTATTGCAGGTGATGACGATTATGCTTATATGCAAACAGGGCAGCGGAAAAGTATTAATTTATGGTCAGTGAATAAACGTACCAATGAAAAAAAATTATTATTCAGTGTTTCTAATAAAACAAGGTATAATCTCTCTGCTTATACAGATGCGGTGTATGTAAGTATCAGCACTGATACACTAAAAGGGTTATTTAAACTTTCAGGTGGAGAAGCCATTAAGAGTAATAATTATTCTGCAGACAGTAAAATTATATCTGGTCTATACGAACCAGGTAAGAGTCGAGATCCAAAACAAGTGTTTTATTTTAACCCCTTAACATCGCAGGTATATTTTTCAATGGATAAGAAAAAATATGATAGCGTGTATATTCAAAATATACCCGAACAAATGAGTATTCGCCGTATGTTCTCTTTTCCCAATGATAAAGACAATATTTATTATGCAGGAGATTACTACGGAAACTATTATCGCTATAATTTTAAAGAGCAGAAAGCATACCTGCTTGGTTCGACTGACTATAATATTTATTCCTCAATTGCTTTAAACGATAGCATGATCTATCTCTCCGGCTATCCCAGTGGCTATCTCATGCTGTGGAATAAGAACCAGCCATGGACAACAAATAAATTCATTGATGGCAAAATGATGAACGTGAGAGATCCAAATGCAAATCCTAAAATAATTCATTACTGGAAAAGCGAAGGCTCTCCTGCTGCAGGATTTCATCATACCTATCAGATGCTGAAAGACAGTAAAGGAAATATTATTGGTGCGGGTGATGTAATAAGAATTGGGAATGCCGCATCTATCGGAGTATATAATGCAAACACTAATAAAATATATGGTATCGATTACGAACCCTTTACAGGCTTGGGTTTTGCAGGGATAGCAATGTGGAAAGATTTGGTGTTGTATAGTATGCGTTCCAAAGGAGGAACAAAAAAATCTAAAATTTATTTTTATGATCCTGCCTTGAATAAAATGGTTGATAGCATTGACCTTGGTTTCAATAACTATGGTAAAATATTAATTCAAAACAACATGCTTACCGGCGTAGCAGATAACAAAATATATCGTATTTCATTGCCCGATAAAAAATTGCAGTGGAGTTATACACTTAGTAATACTATCAATGGATTTTTTCTGCTTAGTAACGGCAGGTTTGTTATAAACACAGTTTCAGTATTACCTGCAGCATTAAAAGATTTTATTTCGCTGCCCATAAACAACTATTACGAAGCAAACAGCGTGTTGTATGCAATTGCTGGCAACCATATCATTCGTATAGATATTAAATGATTTTTTTGAGCCATGCATTTTATCATGTGGCGTCGCCTGTTGCGTCGCCTGTTGCGTCGCACTCTTATACTTTCAGAAGAAAAGGCAACGAGACAATAGGCAGATAGTATTACTTAACTGTTCATTGTTCATTCAACCGTACAAGAGTGCGACGCAACGATGTTGCCCAAGGTAGTAAATGCCGGGCTCATAATAATATGTGTAAAAAAACGGGCCGCCAAAAAAGGCAGCCCTGGTGTTGATCTCCATAGCGGCTAACAACAGGTTAAGTTTTACATACGTCCTGGAATAATTTTATTGCATTAACAACTTACTGCAGATAATGAGATGAGTGCTATCAAATGATATCAGGTTATTATAAGCTCATCATAGTTTAACAACAAAATGATAAAAAACAAATAAAATGCCAGAAAACATTTGACAGATAGTTAGTTGGTAATGTTGTAAAGCAAAATTGCAAGCAACTATAAAGACAAGCAAGGTGATATTTCACTAATAGCGATGTGATTTTTCACTGCGGTTTTTGAACCGGGTTTTTATAAACCCAATACAAACCAATAAATGAAATTACAAGTGTAATAAGATAGAAGCTTATACTGATACTTACAGGAGTGGGATCATTGGTAAGGTGTAACAACGTATTGCTACCCCACAGAAATACAACTTCTCTTGCCCCAAGCCCGCCTATTGTTAGTGGAAGAATTGCAACAATGGAAGAAAGTAAAAAGAGTAATATATACACTGTTTGGTGCTCGCTGATATGCAACGCCAGCATGATTGTATAAGCACACAATACTTGTAATGCCTGAACCGAAAGCCCAAGCCACAACGTGGGCCAGAAGCCTTTTATAAACGATGGAAATATTTTTTGTACAAAAAAATAATATGCCGCAATACCAACTGGTAATGCTATTAGCAATGCAAGTGAATAGTTTGCTCCGCTAAAAACAAAATAATAGTAGATAACTGCAAGTATGCCAAGGCCAACAACGCCACTGATCCTATCAAGCAATACAGCTGCCGTTAATTGTTTTGCAGGATACTGGTATGTACGGTTTAATAAAATAACTTTATATGCATCACCACCAATACCACCGGGTAGAAATAAATTATAGAACATGCCCAGCCAGTACAATTTTAAATTCTGTGTTTGCGATAGCTGTACATTAATATTTTTAAAGTAAATGTTTAGCCTGAATGCAGAAACAATTTTGGAAGCAGTAAATAAAATCACCGCAACAAAAAGCCACAGCCAGTTACTGTGTTGAATAATATCAAAACTTTTGCCCCAATCAATTTTGCGACTAACATACCACAGGCAAACTGCAGTAACAGCAATCTTTATAAAGAGTTTGAAAAATGATTTTACAGATTCTTTAATGGGCATGCAAGTTCATTATTCCGGTGTATGTGTTCAACTATCGTTGATTATTTTTCATTGTTGCTGTTCCACACTTTTCTAACCTGGTAAGTTTTTTTATTGCCGCTTTCATAATAAGTGCGCATGCTAACCTCTGCAAGAATACCGATGGTTATTAATTGTATACCACCAAGCAATAATATCATACCTAATAACAAAAGTGGTTTGCCCCAAATATCTTCGCCCATTATTTTTAAAACGAGCATGTAGATATTAATAATGATGCCAAGAAACAAACTGATGAAACCCATCGTGCCAAAAAGATGCATTGGTTTCTGACTATACTTTCTAAAGAACACCATAGTAACAAGATCACTCATTACCCTGAATGTTCTTCCTAATCCATATTTTGAAACACCAAATTTGCGTGCATGATGCTTTACATCAACCTGCACAATTCTGGCACCCTGCATACTTGCAAGCACCGGAATAAATCGGTGTAACTCTCCATATAAACCAAGGTCTTCAGCAATCTCTCTTTTAAAAACTTTGAGTGTGCAGCCATAATCCTGTATATAAACTTTTGTCATGCTGCGAATGATAGCATTTGCAATTTTGCTAGGTATTTTACGCAGCACAGCACCATCTTTCCTGTTCTTTCTGTTGCCGGCAACAACATCCCAATCTTCCGCTTTCAATTTCTCCAGCATCATCGGTATGTCAGAAGGATCATTCTGCAGATCACCATCAAGCATCGTTACATATGTACCGGTGGAATAATCGATACCAGCAGCCATAGCCGTACTCTGGCCGTAATTTTTGCGAAGGTCAATCAGCGTAATCCTGTCTGTAATATTTTCTTTTATGCGTTCTCTTGTTGCATCAGTAGAGCCATCATCTACAAAGATCACCTCGTAATCATAATCTTTCAAAGCAGCTTCCACGGCTTCTATCATTGGCTTAACATTGTCTTCCTCGTTCATAACAGGAATAACAACAGAGAGTTCTCTCATATAATTTATTTGCGCCGCAAAGGTAAGAGATAATGATTTCGGATTTTGGATTTGAGATTTCGGGTTTTTTGGGGACAAACTTTTGCACCTGTGGCATCACCCGTTGTGTCACTCACTTGTACGTTCAGAACAATGAGGAGCAATAAAAACAAAACCCTGCAAAAAGCAAGGTCTTGCTATATAAACTCACTCAATAAAAAACTAAATAATTCCCGCCAGTTCCAGGCTTCTCTTTTTCAAATTTCTTATTTCAATACTTTCAATAACAGGTTCCGGTGTAAGAATAAAGGAAACGCTATGTTGCTTCCACCACTTATCATTTACCAGTTTATTAAAATGAATAACACCAACAAAGTAACTTCTTTCCTGCCCGCCATGCCATTCTTCTATCCATTCAAATTCTTCTTTAGGTACATCCGTTAACTGATTAAAACTTACATATGCTTTTACATAAAAATCATTCGTTAGTTCTCCCGGTGTGTGATAATATAATTTTTTATATTCATAATGGTAATCATAACGTAATGCAGATATATCGCTCAATACAGCAGAAGCAGTAGGAAAACTACCTGCACCTTTCCCATAAAAGAATTGCTTATCTGCAAAACCACTTTCAATTACTACACCGTTGTATTCATTCTTTACAAAACTTAAATGATCATCATGTGGTACAAATTGTGGCAACACAAATGCAGCAACCTTACCACTTTTTAATTTTTGTGCCTGCGCTACGAGTTTTATATCAAAGCCTTTTTCTTTTGCAACAGCGGCGTCACTGCCCTGTATATTTTGAATGCCGGTAAATACAATATTCTCTGATTTTGTAACGATACCATAAGCGTGTGTCAGCAAGAATGTCCATTTGTTTAAAGCATCATAACCTTCCACATCTAATGCAGGGTTGCTTTCTGCAAAACCAAGCTGTTGCGCTAACAATAAAGCTTCTGTATAATCCAGTTTATCTTCAAACATCTTGGTTAAGATGAAGTTGGTAGAACCATTTACAATCGCTTTAATGCCATGTAGCAAATCGTTATCGTAATACTCTTCTAAATTCCTGATTACAGGAATAGAAGCACATGCTGCAGCTTCACATAAGAACGGCAAGCCTGTCTCTTTCTGTAAAGCAAGAATTTCAGGTAAATGTTCAGCGATCATTTTCTTGCTGGCGCTTACCACAGCTTTGCCATTTTTAAATGCAGTATGTACAATATCAAACGCTGCATCAGCGTCATCAATTACTTCTACAATTACATTGATGTCTTTATTAAACAGCAGATCATCTTTTTCTGTGGTAAATAATTCGGCCGGTGCGTTTCTTTTCTTGCCGGCATGTTTAATACATACTCTTCTTATCTCTGCTTTTAATGATGGTGTTTGTTTTAATACTTTATATAAACCTTCACCAACCACACCAAAACCAAATAATCCAATTACTAGTTTCTTGTCAGTACTCATTTTAATTCTTTTTGTTGCCCGTTTCCTGTTGCTGTTACCGGAATCCTGGTAACTGGCAACCGGTAACTTATACAGGCTTTAATTCTGTTGTATGTTGACTAATAAAATCTCTTACTAAATTTTCTATTGTTTCAAACTCCAGTAAAAATCCATCATGACCATAATAAGAATCAATAATGGCTAATTGTGCGTTTGGAATATATGCAGATAATAATTCCTGCTCACTTGTTGGAAACAGTACGTCTGATGAAATGCTTATCACCAATGCTTTTGCTTTAATACTTTGCAATGCTGCACGCACACTATCTCTGCCTCTTCCTACATTATGTTTGTCCATTGCCTGGCTTAAAAAATAATAGCTGAATGCATTAAAACGCTTGGCTAATTTTTCTCCCTGGTAACGTTGATAGCTTTCTGCTTTAAAAACTTTCTCATCAATGCTTTTGCCTTCCGTATCTATAGTAAAACCTTGCTGAGATTTCGAATAAGCTTCATAATGCCTGTAAGAAATGAGTGCAATACTTCTGGCAATCTTCATTCCTTCAAGCCCGGCATCTACCTGTTCTTCTTTCCAGGTTGCATCGTTTTCTATGCACATGCGTTGACTTGCATTGAATGCAACACCCCATGCAGAATGTTCTGCATTTGTTGCAATCGGGAAAATAAATTCAAACAATTCCGGTTTTTCAATATTCCATTCTAGTAATTGTTGCCCGCCCATTGAGCCGCCAACACCAATGTAAATTTTATCAATGTTCAAATATTTTCTCAACAATTCATAAGCCCTTGCCATGTCCCTTGTCGTGAACAATGGAAAATCATGATAGTAAGGTTTATCTGTCAGCGGATCATTATCAAGAGGAGAGATGCTGCCATAACAACTGCCCGGCATGTTTACGCAAACAATAAAATATTTAGAAGGATCAAACAATTTTGTTTCGCCGACCAAGCCTGTCCACCATTCTGCGGGATTGCTGTTTGCTGTTAACGCATGAAAGATCCATACCACATTACTCTTATCTGCATTTAGTCTACCAAGTGTTGTGTACGCCAAATGAAAGCCTGGTAACGTTCTGCCGCTTTCGAGTGTAAATGAATTGTTGTAATAAAAAATTTCCGGTTGCAATGTTTTTTATTTTGTATTTAACTATGTTGCTACTATCAGGCTTTCGTTGTGTCACTCACTTCATCGTTCAGTTCAATATTGAACAAAGCGTACAAGCGTGCGACGCAACGAAAGCTTAATTTATATTCAATTGTTGGGTTCATAAGCCCCCATCCCCTAAAGGGGAGTTTATGAACATCTCTAATAAAATATTTTACAATAATTTTTCATTCCCCCTTGAGGGGGTTAGGGGGCACACTAATTCAATGCAAACTGTGGCTCATTAACTTTTTGAAATGCCTGTTCAAGATCTGCTTTTATATCATCGATATGTTCAATGCCCACGCTGATGCGCACCATGTTTGGCAATACACCACTTGCCAATTGCTCAGCTTCGCCTAATTGTTCATGCGTAGTAGATGCAGGATGAATTACCAATGTTTTTGCATCACCAACATTTGCAAGGTGACTTGCAAGTTTCAATTCATCAATAAATTTTGCGGCCTTCTCTTTGCCACCTTTTATGCCGAACTGCAACACACCACCAAAACCATTGGGTAAATATTTTTTCGCCAATGCGTTGTACGGACTACTTGCCAAACCCGGATACCAAACATACTCAACGGAAGGATGAGATTCCAGCCATTGCGCCAATGCCAGCGCATTCTGTGCATGACGTTCTGCACGCAACGACAATGTTTCGATGCCCTGAATGAAAAGGAATGAATTGAAAGGCGCAAGAGAAGCACCAAAATCCCGAAGCCCTTCAACACGTGCACGAATAGCAAATGCAATGTTTGGCAAACCAAGCGGGTTGCCTTCTCCAAATACATCCCAGAATTTCAAGCCGTGATAACCTTCAGATGGTTCTGTAAACTGCGGGAATTTACCATTAGCCCAATTGTAATTGCCACCGTCAACGATAACCCCGCCAATGCTGGTACCATGACCACCGATCCATTTTGTTGCTGACTCTACAACAATGTTTGCACCCCATTCGATCGGTTTAAAATAATAGCCGCCTGCACCAAAAGTATTGTCAACGATCAATGGCAGATCATATTCTTTTGCAAGTGCAACAAACTTTTCAAAGTCAGGAATGTTCAAACGTGGATTGCCAATTGTTTCAAGAAAAATGGCTTTGGTATTTTTATCAATGTGCGGAACAAAACTTTCTACGTTGTCTCCATCAGCAAAACGTACATCAATACCCAAACGTTTAAAAGAAACTTTGAATTGGTTGTATGTTCCGCCGTATAAGTAAGATGTAGAAACAAAGTTGTCGCCAGCCCGGCAAATATTAGTGATGGCAAGAAATTGTGCAGCTTGCCCACTACCGGTTGCCAGGGCAGCAACACCACCTTCCAGTGCAGCCATGCGTTGTTCAAACACATCGGTTGTCGGGTTCATGATGCGTGTATAAATATTCCCGAATTCACGCAGGCCAAATAAATTGGCCGCATGTTCCGAATTGTTGAAGCCGTAAGATGTAGTTTGATAAATAGGCACGGCACGGGCCTTTGTTGTTGGATCAATTTGTTGACCGGCATGCAATTGCAAAGTTTCGAAATGTAATTTGCTCATTGTTAGAATTTTTTTTGTGTAAAGAAAAAGATTGAAGTAGGTTATTGAAATCACCAAACTGAGTGATTGAAAGAGTAGATTATTTTATGCCTTACGGCATACAACAACAGCAAAAACACATGCTTTTGCAAACATGATTTTGAGAAGATATGATTGTTGTAACCGCTTTCATTTTTATACTCTACAAATGTAATAGACTTTTTTCTTCTTCAAATTTTTGTTTACGACACTTCTGGTTTAAAATTTATTTACAGTACAAAATTATTTTTCCGCACAACTAATGATATAGGGAGGTATTCCCTATTTTAAATTCATTAGTATCCTATTTTTTGAAAATCTTTCTTTTGACCAATAGCAATGAGTGCATTTAGTTTTTCTACTGCATCGAAACCCTTTTCAAGGTCGTTTAATAAATCCTCTACTTCTTCCAATCCAACAGACAACCTTATCAGGCTATCTGCAACACCTGCATCCTTCCGTTTTTCAGCGGGAATAGATTTATGTGTCATGTTTGCAGGGTGGCACAATAAACTCTTTACTCCGCCAAGGCTTTCTGCTAATTTGAAAAGTTTGGTATTTGTTACAAATTGCACTGCTGCCTCTTCTGTATCATTTTTCAATATAAAAGAAACAACACCGCCAAAGCCTTTTGCCTGTTGCTTTGCTATATCATGATTTATATGAGACTTCAAACCGGGGTAATATACTTTATCAACTGCAGGATGTTGCTCCAAATATTCTGCTACAGCTTGTGCATTGATGCAATGTTGTTTTACACGTAACGATAATGTTTCAATACCACGAATAACTAACCAGCTATCAAAAGGAGCGAGGATGGCACCACTTGCATTTTGTATGAACTTTATTTTATCACCAAGTTCTTTGTCTTTTGCTACGACAACACCTGCAATAAGATCACTATGACCACCAAGATATTTTGTTGCTGAATGAACTACAATATCAGCTCCCAGCGTAAGAGGTTTTTGTAAGGCGGGTGATGCAAAAGTATTATCCACGCAAAGTAAGCAGCCTTGCGATTTTGCAACTTTCGCAATGGCTGCGATATCTGAAATTTTTAATGTTGGATTTGTGGGAGTTTCTATCCAGATCAATTTTGTTTTAGGTGTAACTGCATTGAACACATTTTCTACATTAGTGGTGTCAACATAGTTTACCGTAATTCCAAACTTCTCATAGATATGTGTAAACAATCTGAATGCACCGCCATAAATATCATCTACAGCAAGAATTTCATCGCCGCTTTTTAGCAGTTTAATTACTGCATCAATTGCTGCTAGTCCACTGGCAAAAGCAACACCGACGCTACCTTCTTCCAGTTCTGCAATAATGGTTTCTAATGCTGCTCTTGTTGGGTTACCGCTGCGTGCATAATCATAGCCTTTGTTTACGCCTGGCGCTTCCTGTACAAATGTGCTTGTTTGATAAATAGGAACTGCAATTGCGCCTGTTAACGGGTCTGTTGGAATGCTGTGAATGATTTGTGTTGCGTTGCTCATTTCAGAATGTTTTTGCTTCACTGATTGTTTAGTTGTGAAGCGATTAAAAAATTGATTAAACATTTTTTCAATAAAAACTTATTTGAAGAAAGAGCATTTGTTTTGCTCCCCTTTAGGGGCTGGGGGCATGGCATAAAAAAAGCTCACCCGGTAAGTCAGGTGAGCTTAATATGGTTAGCGATGTTATCGCAATTAATCAAACTTTACTCTGACTTATCTCTGCCCGCAATTGCGGACTGGAGTTGGCACCTTCTTACAAGTGAGTGACCTGTAAGGGTTGCCAAGGCTTCATCGGGCCAATTCCCTCTGCCTTTCTTGATAAGTATTTAAAGAACTGGCGCAAAGTTAACAGCGTGATTACGAAACAGCCAAATAATTTTTTGTATGATACCAGCTAAAGTATTTCATGTCATCGTCCCTTGTGTCACTCACTTGTACTATATAACTTTTGGCTACAGATTGCATCTGATGCATATCATCTTATTCAATAACAAAAGTCATTTATTTTATATAAGCATCTTGCTACTTTTAAATTTCCTTCACAATTAAACTAACCATGATGAAAAAGAAATCTATTTTTTTCGGTCTTGTGTTTGTCACTTGCTCAAACATTTCATTTAATGCAATTGCGCAGGCAACTGATGTACAGGATTCTCTTGCGTTGGTAGATTTGTACATCAGCACGAATGGCCCCGGATGGACAACCAATACAAATTGGCTAAAGGGTCCTGTATCCACCTGGTATGGAATAAAGGTAGGCGATGATTCAAGGGTATGGCAAATTGGTCTGACAAATAACAATTTAGAAGGTAGCATTCCTTCTTCTATCGGAGATCTTACAAGTCTTAATAATCTATATTTATCTGGCAATAACCTGACAGGAAGTATTCCACCTGAAATTGGTGTTCCGTATTTCTATAATTTGTATTTAAATGGTAATCAGTTGAGCGGCAGCATTCCACCTGAACTCGGTAATCATTCATATGGTTATGATAGTTGGTATGATTTATCTGATAATCAATTAAGTGGCAGTATTCCTCCTGAATTGGGTAACCTTGGTTCAGTTACCTGGTTGAATTTATCTAATAATCAGTTGAGTGGCAGCATTCCTCCGGAACTTGGTAGTATTGGAGTTACAGATTATGGCCCAAATTTGGATTTGAGCAATAACCTGCTAAGCGGTACTATTCCACCTGAGCTTGCTAATATTGCAACAAATTCATGGGGGGGACTTGCCTCATTAGATTTAAGTTATAACCAGTTAAGCGGCAGCATTCCACCTGAATTTGGTAATATTGATGAAGATAGGGGTTTCAGCCTAAATATATCCTCTAACCGTTTTACATTTGATGGAATGGAATTGATAGCAGAAAAATTACCAGGTACCCAATACGATCATCAAAAACGAATTCCTCTTCACCTCAATAACGGTGTTTTGTCAGCTTCAGCCGGAGGCACATTAAGTAATAATACTTACAAATGGTATGGTTTTCGAAGCAACGGGCATGCCCGTGTTATCGTTACAGGAGATTCTGTTTTTCATCCTACCAAGAGCGGTGTATATTATCTAAGGGTTTTTAACGCTGTTGCTACCGGACTTATCTTGAGAAGTGATACTATTTATTACAGGGAGCCACCCGCCACCGTTGCTTCTGAAGACAACTTACAGGCTAATGAGAACAAAACCCTGTTCATGATTTATCCCAATCCTGCAAAAGATATACTGCATGTACAAACAAATGGTAATACTTCATTTTCATTATTAAATCAAAATGGTAAAATATTACTTATAAAAAATGTTAATGGCAGTGGTACAATTGATGTTTCTAAAATTACTGCAGGTGTTTATTATTTGATAAACAATAGCAATAGAGAAGTGAAGAAAATAATTGTAGAAAAGTAAATATTGTTGGTAAAATAATGCGCACACAAAAGCCGCGTAAGGCATATGATTATAAGATTGCCACATTCCGATATGTCTAACACACAAAGCTATAATCGGGATTCGCAATGACGTTCCTTCTTGTTGATGAACGTTCTTCAGTACAAGAGTGCGACGCAACAGAAGGATCATCGTTAATCTGCAGCCCGGTTCATAAAATGCTTTCAATTGTTTGTGTTGAGACATAACTGTTTTTATTATTAAATACCAATGCATACATTTGCGCCCTATTCATAAAATCTATCTTATTTATGGCAACAACAGCAGACATCAGCCGCGGCCAGATATTGAAACTTGATGGCAGTCTTTATTCAGTGGTTGAATTTGGCGAGAACAAAACTGCCCGTGCCGCAGCAAAAGTGTGGGCTAAATTAAAAGGGGTTGACAATAACCGTACTATTGAAAAAACATGGAACAGTGGGGAAACTATTTTTCCTGTACGCGTGGAAAAGAAGGCCTATCAATACCTGTATAAAGATGAGTCGGGCTATAACCTGATGAACAATGAAACTTTTGAGCAAATTGCATTAGGCGAAGAAATGATTGATGCACCACAGTTTTTAAAAGATGGCAGTGAAGTGTTTGTTTTCATCAATACAGAAACAGATTTACCTATTGGCGCAGAATTGCCTGAAAAGATTGTTGTAAAAATTACCTATTGTGAACCTGGTGTTCGTGGCGATACTGCTACCCGTGCTTTAAAAGCTGCAACTGTTGAGACCGGTGCGGTGGTAAATGTGCCCTTGTTTGTAAATGAAGGAGAACTAATACGTATCAACACCAGGAACGGTGAATATGTAGAAAGAGTAAAAGAATAAAATTAACGCTGCAGTTTTTGCAATAATTCATAAAAAGAGGATGGCCACAAACCGTCCTTTTCTTTTAGCAACAAAGGCTGATTTTGATAAAAACAGAAATAAGAAAAACATGTCTTTTTATCAAAAATTGCCTACTTTGCTCCTCCTTTCGGGGTAAAATCGCTTAAAAACATTACAAAATCCCAAAAATTCGAATTATGGACTTCAAGCAGATACAGGAACTTATTAAGATCATCAACAAGAGCAACATTGGGGAAATTAGTATTGAAGAAAAAGAGTTTAAAATTACCATCAAACAAAAAGAAGACAACATACAAACAGTGGTTACAGCTGCACCCGCACCTGTTTATGCTGCACCTGCACCGGCAGCCCCGACCGCAACGTCAGCTTCTGCGCCTGCAGCCGCTGCTCCTAAGGCTGATAACCTTATAACAATAAAGAGCCCGATGATCGGTACATTCTACCGTAAATCATCTCCGGATAAACCCAATTTTATAGAAGTGGGTGATGAAGTTTCACCAGGCAAAACAGTTTGCATTATTGAGGCAATGAAACTCTTTAATGAAATAGAAAGCGAAGTCAGCGGCAAGATCGTAAAAGTTTTAGTTGATGATGCAAGCCCTGTAGAATATGACCAGCCACTCTTCCTGGTTGAGCCAGCTTAATTTGAAGATGAGGCAATTTGAAAATTTGAAAATGTTTGTAAAAGCATTTCAATTTCAGCTTGCCTTTATTTAAGACATTTTCAAATCATCAAATTTTCAAATTGAAAACATGTTCAAAAAAGTACTTATAGCCAATCGTGGCGAAATTGCTCTTCGTGTTATCAGAACCTGCCGCGAAATGGGCATCAAAACCGTTGCTGTTTATTCTACCGCAGATAAAGACAGTTTACATGTAAAGTTTGCAGATGAAGCCGTTTGTATTGGCAAACCCCAGAGTAGTGAATCATACCTGAATATCCCTCATATTATGGCTGCTGCAGAAATTACTAATGCAGACGCTATTCATCCTGGTTATGGTTTTTTGGCAGAGAATGCCAAGTTCTCAAAAATCTGTGCAGACCATGGTATCAAATTCATTGGCCCAACACCAGAGATGATCAACTCAATGGGAGATAAGATCACTGCAAAAGATACCATGATCAAAGCCGGCGTACCTGTTGTACCCGGTGGTGAAGGTTTGCTTGAAAGTGTATCGCAAGCGAAAGCACTTGCCAAAGAAATCGGATACCCCGTGATCTTAAAAGCAACTGCAGGTGGTGGTGGTAAAGGTATGCGTGTAGTTTGGCAGGAAAGCGATATAGAAAAAAACTACAATACTGCGAAACAGGAAGCTGGCGCATCTTTTAAAAACGATGGTATCTATATGGAAAAATTCGTGGAAGAACCACGCCATATAGAAATACAGGTTGCAGGTGATCGTTATGGCACTGTTTGCCACCTTAGTGAAAGAGATTGCTCTATTCAGCGTCGTCACCAGAAACTGGTAGAAGAATCGCCTTCTCCTTTTATGACTGCTGAACTTCGTGAAAAGATGGGAGCAGCAGCTATTAAAGCTGCCAGCGCTATTGCTTATGAAAGTGTTGGGACAATTGAATTTCTTGTTGATAAGCACCGCAATTTCTACTTCATGGAAATGAATACGCGTATACAGGTAGAGCATTGTGTAACAGAAGAAGTGATCAATTTTGATCTTATAAAAGAACAGATAAAAATTGCCATGGGGGAGAAGATCTCCGGGCAAAGTTATACGCCACAAATGCATGCTATTGAATGTCGCATAAATGCTGAAGATCCATATAATGATTTTCGTCCGTCACCCGGTAAGATCACCACACTTAACACACCCGGTGGTCATGGTGTACGGGTAGATAGCCATGTATATACAGGTTATACCATCCCACCGTATTACGATTCCATGATAGGAAAACTCATTGCTATTGCGCGTACAAGAGATGAAGCCATCAACACTATGTACCGTGCTTTAAGCGAGTATGTAATTGAAGGTGTAAAAACAACGATTCCTTTTCACCTGCAACTGATGCAGAACGAAGATTTCAGGAAAGGAAATTTCACCACCAAGTTTCTTGAATCATTCAAAATGGTTTAATAAAAAAATCCCGCTGCTAAAGCGGGATTTTTATTTTTATATACTTAGCTGCAATACCGTTATGAGGCTTCGTTGTGTCACTCACTTGTACTTTTAAAACAGGTATGAACTATCAGGTATCAGCGTTCATTAAGCAGCGCATATTTAAACTGATATCTAACTGCGGATTGCTGAAATCCATTCCTCAGTACAAGAGTGCGACGCAAGAAAAGCTGATTAAATAATCAAATGCCAGGAACAAAAACCAAAAACGATAAACTACAAACTGTTTTCCTATATTTGCGCACCAAATTTGAATACAAGTGGCAACTAAATTTTCCAAAGAAACTTATATGTACTGGTACGAATTAATGCAATTGATTCGCCAGTTTGAGCTGAAGGCTGAAGAAATGTATAAAATGGCCGGTAAGATCCGTGGTTTTTTTCACGCTTATATAGGCCAGGAAGGCATTGGTGCCGGTTGTATGACAGCTACACGCCAGGAAGATCCGTTTATCACCGGTTACCGCGATCATGGTTTGGCCCTGGCAAAAGGCGTAAGCGCCGACGCCTGTATGGCTGAACTATATGGAAAAGCCACAGGATGCGCGAAAGGCAAGGGTGGTAGTATGCATTTCTTTAGTAAGGAGCATTATTTTTTTGGTGGTCACGGTATAGTTGGTGCCCAAATAGGTACAGGCGCAGGAATTGCGTTTGCAGAACAATACAAAGGCACAGACAACATCGTGCTTTGTTTTTTTGGAGATGGTGCTGCACGCCAGGGCATATTACATGAAACATTCAATCTTGCCATGACGTGGAAATTACCTGTTGTGTTCATTTGTGAAAACAATAATTATGCAATGGGTACTTCAGTGGAAAGAACATCAAACGTTGTAGATATTTATAAACTGGCTGATGCTTACGAAATGCCTGCAGATAAAGTGGATGGCATGAGTTGCGAAGCTGTACACGATGCGGTAGCACGTGCTGTAAAGAGAGCAAGAGAAGGTGGTGGACCTACATTGCTTGAAATGAAAACGTACCGCTACAAAGGCCACTCTATTTCTGACCCACAAAAATACCGTACAAAAGAAGAGGTTGATGAATACAAAGAACGTGATCCAATAGCGCTGGTTTTAAATACAATCAAGGAAAATAATTTTGCTACTGATGAAGAAATTGCGGCTATTGATGCACGTATTAATGCGGTAGTGGAAGCAAGTGTTAAGTTTGCTGAGGAAAGTCCATGGCCGGCAGATGATGAACTATTGAAAGATGTATATGTAGATCAGCATTATCCTTTCATTGTTGATTAAATAAAAAGATAAAACATTTTATAAATCCCAAATATCTCAATTCAAAAATTTCAAAATTCCAACATGGCTGATAAGAAAGTGCAGGTAGTAGAATCCGGCGACGCGCTGCTAAAAATCGAAAGTTTCTGGAAAAAATATTCAAAACAGGTATTGATTGCATTAGGTGTTATTGTGATAGCCGTTGGTGGTTGGTATGGTTATCAGTCATTCATCGTTGCACCAAAAGAAGAACAGGCCGCCAATGCTATTTACAAAGCAGAAGCAAATTTTCGTAAAGACTCTTTGACAGCAGCTTTAAAAGGCGATGCAAAGAGTAAAGGTTTTCTTTACATCATAAGCAACTACGGCGGAACAAAATCTGCAAACATTGCTAATTACTATGCTGGTCTTTGTTACCTGCGTACCGGTGATTTCAATAACGCCGTAAAGTACCTGAAAGATTTTTCAACAGATGCAAAGCAGATACAGATGATGGCTTACGGCGCACTGGGTGATGCTTATGGCGAGCTTGGTAAAAATGATGATGCTGTAACTTATTATAAGAAAGCTGCTGAAACATTTGATGCAGACCAGTTGAATGCTTCTGAATATCTTTTCCGTGCAGGTCTAAAGCTTGAACTGATGGGCAAAACAACAGAAGCTGTTCAGGTATATAAGGAATTAAAAGAGAAATTTCCGCAGACAGAAAAAGGCTACCAGGCCGATAAATATATTTATCGTTTAATTGTTGAACCAAACGACTTTAGTTCAAAATAATGTAATGACAACAAAAGGAAATAACGCATTAAACAAAGGCATCCCCCAGCTAAAGGATGCCTTTGTAGTTATTGTTAAAACCGAATGGAACGCACCAATTGTAAACAAGCTGGAAGCTGGTGCCAAAAAGGTTTTAAATAAATCAGGAATCAGTTTTAAAGTGCTTACTGTTCCTGGTGCTGTTGAGATCCCTTTTATCATTAAGCAGTATGCAGAAAGTATTCAAACACCTGCAGATGCATTCATTGCATTGGGCACTGTGATCCGTGGCGACACGCCTCATTTTGATTATGTGTGCAAAGCAATTACTGATGGCGTATTGTCTTTAAACATGATGCTCGAAGTGCCAACCATCTTTGGTGTGCTTACTGTGAATGATGAGCAACAGGCCAAAGAAAGGGTAGGTGGTAAACACGGGCATAAAGGAGAAGAGGCTGCAATTACCGCCATAAAAATGATCAAGCTAAACAGGTCATTAAATAAATAATTTTTGAGCCGGCCTTTTGCTTTTTACTGAAGCATCAGTTATTTTATTTTGGTTTCAGTGAATGCCGTAAATGTTATTTATGAGGTCATCTACGGCATTTCATGGCATCACCTGTTGCGTCGCACTATTTTACAATATATCTTTTTGCAACAGAGAAGGTATGTATTTAGATTATGTTCTTAATTCACTTACTGCATGAACGTTCAGATTTTTATACCATGTTTTGTTGATCAGTTATATCCTTCTGTTGCATTCAACATGGTAAAGGTTTTGCGCAAGGCAGGTTGTATAGTTGAATACAATAGTAATCAAACCTGTTGCGGGCAACCTGCATTCAATGCAGGCTTCTGGAACGAATCCAAAGATGTCTGCAGCAAGTTCATCAAAGATTTTAGTGGCAGTGATTATATAGTTGCTCCAAGTGCAAGTTGTACAGGTTTTGTAAGAAATTATTATGGCAAACTTTTCGAAGATTCTTCTGTTCACAAAGAAGTAAAAGAGCTTGGCAACCGTTTGTATGAATTCTCAGAGTTTCTTATTAAAGTATTAGAGATAGATAATTTTGGCGCAACGCTTGAGGGCAAAGCCACCTATCATGATAGTTGTGCAGCCCTAAGAGAATGTAAGATTAAAGAAGAGCCAAGAAGATTATTGAGCAAGGTTGCGGGTCTTCAGCTAACTGAAATGAACGATGTAGAAACCTGTTGCGGCTTTGGTGGCACATTTGCCGTAAAGTTTGAACCCATCAGTATTGCAATGGCAGACCAAAAAGTAACCAATGCTTTAGAAACAAATGCAGATTACATTATCAGTACAGATATGAGTTGCCTTATGCATTTAGATGGTTATATAAAAAATAAAAACGCCAATATACAAACCATGCATCTTGCCGATGTTCTTGCAAGCGGGTGGTAAAAATACATCTAAGGTTTATCAAGTAATGATGCAGCTTCTTCATCCACCATCATCATGCTGTTTTTATGCATGCGCATAATAGTTGCAGGAAATTGCGTACCAATTTCTTCTTCCATTGCTTTCTTTATTACAGGCGCTTTTTTATTTCCGTTTGCGATCATAACCGCATATCCCGCTTCTAAAAAATTTTGCAGGCCTAAAGTAATCCCCTTGCCAATGTTTACCGGCTTATCAAAATATTTTTTTTGTCCAACTGCCTTGGTTGTCTCATCAAGTTCAATTACGTGTGCATATTTATTAATATCTACACCTGGTTCATTAAAACCAATATGGCCATTCATACCAACACCAACCAGCATAAAATCAATGCCGCCTTTTTCTTCAATGATCCTATCCATTCGTTTGCATTCTTCTGTAACATCAGTTGCCAACGCATTGAATAAATGTATTTGTGAACTTTTTATTTGCAAAGGTTTGAAAATTTTGTTCTGCAAAAAATGCTGGCAACTTCCTTCCATTTCAGGTGGAATGCCTACCCATTCATCAAGGCCAATAAAAGTGCAGCGCGACAGATCAATATTTTCTGCAATAATTTTTTCAACAAATAGCTGGTAAGTCAACACGGGTGATTGTCCTGTGGCAAGACACAACACCGCGGCAGGATTTGTTTTTATAACACGAATAATTTCTTCGCTTGCTGCCAATGAAAGCGCTTCATAATCTTTAAAAATTTTAAGTTCCATATAGTATTAACTTTTTATTTGCTGTTCCAGGAATGAGATCATTTGTTCATGTTGCGGACTTAGCCCACTCTGTATATACTGTGCTGCTGTTGCATTGGCAAAGATCAAAGAATCTTCTGCATTAAGTTCCATTAATTGTCCCGCAATAAATCCTGCATTGAAATTATCTCCAGCCCCTGTCGAAATTAGTGGCTGCTCTACAAAAAAACTTTTACAAGAATTTATTCCTTCTTCAGAAAACACATAAGATGTGCCTGAGGAATGAAGCACAAGCATATCTATACCAAGTTGCTTATAAAGTTCTGAGCCCAGTAATTCCTGGTCATTCGCAAAATCTTTATTGCATACAATTTTAGAAATAATATTTGCTTCATTCCTGTTAAGACTTAGAATTGTCTTTGTGTATTTGCTGAAAACTTTTAAAAGCGATAACATTTCTTCAATTATTTCTTTGCTTCGTTTTGAACAATCTGACAGATCAAAAAAAGAGATTTGTTTTTGTCGCTTTTGATAAGCAGGTAAAATGTCGTTGATTATTCCCTGCCAGATATTTGTTGATGTATCAATCTCGCTCCAGTTAAGCACACAAAAAAGATCACATTCGTTAAAAAGATTTACCAGCACATCCAGGCCAATTACATTGATTATATCATTCCACTTCATTGAATTAAGTTCTTTCGCCTGCCCAATTATCATTTTACCATCGCGAAACTCAAACGCAATAGCTGTTCCGGGATCTGTAAAACTATGCAGTAAACAATTGGGTGAAAGATCTGCAAACGCTGTATGTATCTGCGGATAACCAAATGCGCCAATACAATTTACCGTCACACCAAGTTGTGCTAACGCATTCGATGTTATCGGCATATTGCCGCCAAGCTTTGTATTTATAATTTCATATTCAAGACTAAAGCTTCCGGATTTTTCAAGGATATATTTTCCGTAATCGTGTATAGTATTAAAAAATTCCGGCTCTGCATTGTTCTCTTTATTTTTTATAACACGCACAATCGTATCTACAAAGCCATCAAAGCCTGCTGTAACTTTTTTTGATGATAAAACTTCCTGCTTATTTTTTATTGCAGTTATAAGATCAGTAATTTTTTCTTTCATATGAAAGCTAAAAATAGTTGAAAATATTTTTATGAACCCGGCTTTCAGATCTTAATGCAACTTTTGTTGCGTCGCACACTTGTACTGCATAACTTTTTTGAACACAGAACCCTTTTTTGCGGGTGCTGTCAAAAAATACACCTTTTAGGGTATTGCCACTGCATTTATTCTATTTTAGTTTTACGCTGTTGATGAGTAAGCATATTACATTATCAACTGGGGGATGGTGTTACTTAAAAAACATTGCGGAAGGAATTACTGAAGCGTTCTTTACAACATGTAAAATTATAATACTTAAAACCATCGGCCGGCTGTAGCTACATGTTACAGCCGTTTTTTTTATTTATGAATTCTAAACTTACGATTCTAATTGCCCATTTATTTTTCTACTGTACAAGTGTGCGACGCAACAGCAGATGCCAGCTGCATTGAAGCCCGGTACATAGGTTCTCATCACATTTTTATCAAGACGTGTTAGTATCTATATGAACTTAATGTTAAGCCTGTTCCCTTATATTTGCCTAACCAGTATCAACAGGCATGATTCCAAAAGGAAAATTAATAGCAATTGGTGGCGCAGAAGACAAAGGCACCGATGAAAAAGAAGCTTTTCATGTAAACAATCTCAACTTTTTTGAGCTTGGCATTTTGCGTCGTATAGTGGAAGAAGCAGGCGGCCCATCTGCAAGAATTGAAGTAGTAACTACAGCCTCCACTATTCCATACGAAGTTGGCAATAATTATCTTGATGCATTTGGCAAAATTGGTTGTACTAATATTGGCCTTATGCATATTCGTGGCCGCGAAACAGTGAATGATAAAGATTACCTTCAACGCATACGTAACTGCGATTGTGTGATGTTTAGCGGTGGAAATCAAATGCGCCTGACAGCAGTGTTTGGTGGTACTGAATTTTTGAAGATCATTCATAAAAAATACGAGAATGAAAATTTTGTAATAGCAGGCACATCTGCGGGTGCAATGGCTATGAGCAGCACCATGATCTATGAAGGAAATGCTACACGTGCACATTTAAAAGGCGAAGTAAAAACTACGACCGGGCTTCGTTTTATGCATAATGTGATCTTTGATTCTCACTTTGAAAAACGTGGACGTTTTGGAAGACTGGCGCAGGTTGTTGCAGCAAACCCTTCGTGCATCGGTATTGGTCTTGGTGAAGATACCGGCATGTTAGTGACACAAGGCAACCGCATGGAAGCAATTGGCAGCGGGCTTGTTATTATTATTGACGGACATGAAATAAATCATACCAACATTGCAGATATACCTGAAGGCAATCCTATGAGCCTGGAACATCTTATTGTGCATTTTTGCGCGAAAGGAAACGGGTATCTTATTAAGGAAAGAAAGTTTATTGAATTGATGGGGAAGGAGACAACACCAATAATGACTGACGTTTATTAATCCACCACTGCTGTTGTACAAACATAAGTAGGCACAATACCAGTTGATCTTATTCTTGTTTCTGCATCATCGGGCAACGTATTTCCGGAAAGGACAAGTACCGTATCCAAACCAAATTTATTGCCACCGAGAATATCAGTATGCAATGTGTCGCCCACCATTAAAATTTCTTTTTTACTGATGGTCATTCTTTCGCGGATAAGATCATACGCAAACATAAACATCTGCGAATCTGGTTTTCCAAAACGTATGAAACGCTTGCCCACAATACTTTCCACCATGCTGGCAATGCCACCAATAGCAATGGATACTTCATTACTGCCACTTAATGGATAAATGTTATCTGTATTCGCAACAATGGCAGGAATCGTTCTTTTACGTAAAATATTTACGGTTTTATTCAGGTCATCAAACCAGTTGAAGCCTTCATCATCCAATAATACCAATGCATTCACCTGGTCAATGTTGTGCTGGTTAATGGCACTAACAGGTAATGTATGCAAACCAGAACTATCAATGTAATGCGCCGAGCTATGTGTGCCGAGGTATGCCACAATTCCTTCATTCACTTTAAGATCTAAGTATTCTTTTGCCAGCATGCCTGAAGAAATAATGCGATCATGTTGTATCGCTTCAAAACCAAGTCTGTGGTAAGATTCAGCCAGTTGCCGAGGGCTTCTTGATGCATCGTTTGTTACAATGTAATATTCCTTTTGCTGTTCTTCCATGTAAGCAAAAGTGCGCTCAATGCCGGGCACAAGACCATTATAACTTTTCAATACACCAAATGCATCGAAGAAAATTATTTTGTATTTGTCAATGACAGATTTGAAATCTTGTATTGGCAACATTGGTTTTGATTTTATAATTTATTTGGAGCCAAACTTTATTACCTGTATTAAACTGCTGTTGCGTCGCACGCTTGTACGTTCTGTTCACTTTTAAACTCAGTGAAAATTATTTCTTAGCCTTTGTTTCTTTTATTTTCAAAGCATCTATTAATTTATCTGCGTCAAAATCTCTGTCAACTGATGGAAGATAAATATCATAAGCTTCTGCTCTTAATTTCTTTGCATACTGCTCACTGAAAAAATAATTTCCATCCTTTATGACGTAATTTAAAATAAAGAAACGATACCCTTCTTTTAAAAAGCGTAATTCATCTGCAGTCAGCGGGTTTACTTTATGATACTCTTCAAGAAACATAATAAACCTGTCTTCCATCATGGGGTTAACAATGTAACTAAATACAGTCCTGTCACCAACGTTAGAAACCACACGGCTGAAAAAATAAAAATCCATCATGCGGCTGCTCATGCGAAACCAGTCATAATCCCATCTTGAATAGAGTTCCAGCTTATTGGTTACAGAGAAATTACCAATGTTCCAGTCTATAAAAACAGGAATTGTTTCAAATGATGCGGCATTAGTTTTCAGCCTGTTCTTTAAAAATTGTTCGCAATGATATTTGATCAGGTCTGCCTGCGCTCTTGTGCCAAATTGTTTTTCATCCTCTTCAATACGTTCCATAAGTGTATAAATATCGGTTCGTAACGTTTTAGAAGATTTGGGCAATACATTACGCAGCTTGGAACATGCCTTATGAAATTTACCGATCTGCTGACCAAACTTTCTTATATGCGTTTCTTCAAGTCTGCGGGGCAAGCGCTGCATTACACGCACAGGGTTGTAAAATACTACCCATGCATCCGACTTCCCATGTTTATAATGATAAGTATATACACGATTATTCTTTAATAAAGATTTCGCCAACAAATTCTCGAAAGGGTAGAGGAGGTTATTTGATAATGCATGAATGATACGGTGATCTTCTTTGAAGTGTTCATACTTTCCAAAATAAGAGAACTTGGCTATAATGATATCTTCATCTTCGAATGTAATGCGAAATACATGGTTGGTAGAAACCATGGCACTAATGTCTTCTATCTTACTTATAATTTTTGTAGGATCATAACCTTCCCATGCTTTCTTAATAATCTTTGAATGGTCTATCATATGCTTCATTTCAAATGGCTTAAGCGGGTGCAAATTTAGGGATTTAACTGCCATAAGATAATTGAAGTTGATGTTAACTGTTGAATAAAGATATAAGCGTACAAGTGAGTGACACAACGAAAGTTTTATAGTAGCGCTATAGCTGGGTTCAAAAATATCTTACTTAAATAATTTCAAAATATCTTTTCAATTCCCAGTCGGTAACATGTTTACCAAACTGTCTCCATTCCCACAAACGTGTTTGTGTAAAGTGATTTACAAAAGCATCTCCAAATAATTCCTTTGCAATGATTGAATGTTGCATTGCAATTGAAGCCTCATATAAATTTGCAGGCAATACACCATTAGAAATATTTTTATAACCGTTGCCAACAGTGGCAGGAATATCGAGAGACAATTTATTTTTTATGCCATACAAACCAGAAGCAAGCGCCGCAGCCATTGCGAGATAAGGGTTGCTGTCAGAACCCGCCACACGTGTTTCCAGTCTTGTATATTTATAAGAGGGATGCAACACACGCAAAGCAGTAGTGCGGTTGTCTACCCCCCATGTAATTGTTGTAGGAGCCCATGCACCTTCTACCAAACGCTTGTAGCTATTGATGTTTGGGGCATACATGGGTAATATATGCGGCATGCAATACAACTGCCCTGCGATATAATGTTTCAGCAGATCGCTCATGTTATCTGCATCATCTGTACTATGAAAAAGGTTTTGTGTTTTATTTTTATTCCAAAGACTTTGATGAATATGCCCGCTGCAACCGGGTAAATTTTCATTCCACTTTGCCATGAACGAAGCCATGATGCCATGGTTATAAGCAATCTCTTTTACAGCGGTTTTAAACAACACGGCTTTGTCAGCGGCTTTCAATATTTCATCATGCGCAATAGCTGCTTCATATACACCAGGGCCCGTTTCTGTATGAATGCCTTCAACAGGAATATCAAATTGTGTAAGCGAGTTAAAGAGATCGTAATAAAAATCACTGTGCAAAGATGTGCGCAGGATAGAGTATCCAAACATACCCGGCGTTAATGGCTCGATGCGTGTGAATTGCTTTTGCTGCAGGCTTTGCGGTGTTTCTTTAAAATTGAACCATTCAAATTCCTGCGCAAACTCTGCATGATAACCCATGTCTTTACATTGCTTGATTATATGCTTCAGTAAACTGCGGCTGCAGGAGGGAAGATCATCACCATTTGCTTTGCTGAAGTCTGCAAGAAAAAAAGGAATATCATCCTGCCATGGAATATTACGTAAAGTAGAGAGGTCTACACGAGCTTGTCTGTCAGGATAACCGGAATGCCAGCCAGTAAGTTCTATATTATCGTAAGCACTGTCGTTACTGTCCCATCCAAATACTACATCACAAAAACCAATGCCATCTTCGAGTGTATCTATAAATTTTTGTTTGCTGATAACCTTGCCGCGCAGCACGCCATCAATATCAGCAAATGCAAATTTTATCTTATCAGTGTTATGTTGTTGTAGGTATCCTTTTATATCCTGGTTGTCCATTGCTTTTCTTTTTAAACTTATCTAAGTTAGCCACAAAGTTGTGTTTATATTGTTTTCAAAAGCAGATGACAGAAAAGTTTTTATCATATATTATAAATTTTATTGTCCCGGCTGTTGTCCTGTTATTAAACTTTTATTGCGTCGCACTCTTGTACTGAATGATCGAAAATCGTCAATAAACATTCTCTCAATTACCAATTATGATTGACGAACAAAAATCTGAACGTACAAGTGAGTGACGCAACCGGCGATACCATTAGCATTGAAGCTAGTCTCAAAATTTCCTTAAAAATCATGACTATTGTGTACATACAACAAATTCATTTGCCCGAATGGTTCGAAAGCCTCAATTTTGCCGCCACCTATGCAAGAGGTAAGATTGGTTTATCCTTTATTAGCAGAGCAGAAAAATGTAATTATCACAACGCATCAAAAACCTGATGGCGATGCAATGGGGGCTGCATTGGGCCTTTATCATTTCCTTACACAATTGGGGCATAAGGTAACTGTGATATCACCAACAAACTGGGCAAATTTTTTAAACTGGATGCCTGGTTGTGAATTTGTAATGGATTTTGAAAATGACAGGGAAGCGGCTGGTAAATTGGTAAATGCGGCAGATATGCTTTTTTGCCTTGACTTTAACGTATTGCATCGTACTAAAAATATGGAAGGTATACTTGCTGAGGTAAGCTGTGTAAAAGTATTGATCGATCACCACCAGCAACCCCAGGTAGAAGCATTTGAATATGGTATAAGCGATGTAAGTAAAAGCTCTACCTGCGAAATGGTATATGATTTTATTGAAGCTTCTCCTTTCAGACAATATATTAATAAAGATATCGCTACCTGTCTTTTTACAGGCATTATGACGGATACAGGATCTTTCCGTTTTTCTTCTACAACGCCGGCTGTGCACAGAGCGGTTGCAGCTTTAAAAGAAACCGGCATAAATCATACAGAAATCTTTGAAAATATTTACGATAATTTTTCAGAGAGCAGGTTGCGTTTTATTGGAAATGCTTTGCTAAACAGGCTGGAAGTATTGTATGAATACAATACAGCATTGATGGCAATACCTAAAAAGGACATTTTAAAATATGAGATTAAAACCGGTGACACGGAAGGTCTCGTAAATTACCTGCTTACTATAGAGGGCATAAAACTTGGAGCTTTATTAATCGACAGGACAGAAGAACGTAAATGGAGTTTTCGCAGTAAAGGAGATTTTGATGTAAATGTATTTGCAAGAACCCATTTTGAAGGAGGTGGTCACAAAAACGCAGCAGGTGGCAGAAGTAGCGAAAGTATTGAGGAGAACGTTCAAAAATTTAAAACAGTTATTCAGGCATACGAACAACAATTACAATAAAAATGAAAAAAATCATCTTTGCTGCCATTGCAGCAATTAGTTTGGCCTCCTGTGGGGTAAATTATGAAAAATCCCCATCAGGCCTGGTATACAAGATATTTCCGGGTAAGGGCGGGGATAGTATTAAAGCCGGATATTATATAAAATATGATGTTCAGTTCTATTTAACAGGAAGAACAGGAAAGCAGGATTCGCTTCTAAACCCACCTTCTGTAATGCCCCAGTATTTGCAGGTTGATACCAGCAAAAGAGCAGAATATTCCTTTATGGAAATTATGCCAAAGCTAAAAGCCGGAGATAGTGCAGTTGCTATTTTAAATGTAGACACTCTAAAAAACAGGCATGTTAACCTTGATTCTACTGTCTTTACAAAAGGTAGTTCTATTGAATGCAGGCTGAAAGTATTTAAGTCTTTTAAAGAGGAAAAAGATGTAATGGCTGATTACGAAAAAGAAAGCAAGGCAGAAGAAGCACGTGAGGTTAAAGTAGTAGAAGATTATCTAGCCAGTAAAAATCTTAAAGGCATTAAGACTAAGAACGGAGCATATGTTGTTTTAGATAACCCGGGCGATGCGTCTTTGAAAGCTGATTCCGGTAAGATAGCTTCTGTTAAATACAAAGGGTACCTTATGAGCGATAATAGTAAAGTTTTTGACACAAATATGGATTCATCCAAAGGTCATACAGAACCTTATGACGTTCCTGTTGGCCGCCATGGTGTAATTCAAGGCTGGGATGAAGCGTTACCTTATTTTGGCAAAGGCGGAACAGGAAAAATATATATTCCTGCATTCCTCGCCTATGGGCCACAGGGTAATGGTCCTGACCTTCCACCTAATGCTAATCTGATATTCGATATTCAGATCGTAGATGTCAAGGATGCACCGTCGGTTCAGGAAAGAGATCCCAGACAAATGATCCCCGGACACCGTTAGTATATAATATTTAGAAAAAAGCCTCTGTAATGAGGCTTTTTTCTTGCATTAATATCAGCGTTGAGAAAGGTGGATAAATTCATTATTCTGTCTTTTAAAATCATTTTTTCCTGATAGTGTGAAGAACTACTTTAAAAAAACTTCTTTTTGTTTTGGTAATTGGTTGGTTTTCCCGACCTTTGCCGTCCGAAAAAATTACAGTCATGGCAAGAGTATGTCAGGTTACAGGTAAAAAGCCAATTGGCGGTCATAGTGTTTCTCACTCCAACATTAAGACCAAACGCCGGTTTTTACCAAATTTACAAACCAAGCGTTTCTACTTTGCAGAAGAAGACCGCTGGGTTACGATTAAGCTTTCAACAGATGCAATAAGAACCATCAATAAAAATGGACTTGCTACTGTAATTAAAGAAATGAGAGCTGCAGGTGCAAAAATCTAATTCGCTAAAAAGTTAAATTGCTTATACAATGGCAAAGAAAGGCAACAGGGTTCAGGTTATTCTCGAGTGTACCGAGCATAAAACAAGTGGTCAGCCCGGCACAAGCCGCTACATCACTAAAAAGAACAAAAAAAATACTCCTGAGAGACTGGAGTTGAAAAAGTATAATCCTATTCTGAAAAAAGTTACTGTTCATAAAGAAATTAAATAACAATGGCAAAAGCAGCTAAAACCGCGATTAAAACAAAAGACCAGAAGGCAGCCGCTGAAGCTAAGAACTGGACGAAAGTTATCAAAGCAGTTCGCAGCCCAAAGAGTGGTGCGTACACTTTTAAAGAAGCAATCATTCACAAAGACAAAGTGAAAGATTTCTTAGCAGGTAAATAATTTTACGCTTTGATGTAAACATATTTAAAAGCTGTTCTGTTTATCGGAACAGCTTTTTGTATTTTCAATAGTTTTTATGAGCCCGGCTTTTTGTACTTATGGCATCTTCGTTGCGTCGCACGCTTGTACATTCTTTTCTTTGCTGAACATTGAACAAAGCGTACAAGTGAGTGACACAACCAAAGTTTTATGGCTGTACTATAGTTAAGTTCATAAAATATATTTGCACACAAACACCAAACAGATCATCATGAGTTTCTTCGGAAAATTATTCGGTAAAAAAGAAAAAGAAAGTTTAGACCAGGGCCTGCAAAAAACCAAGGAAGGTTTTTTATCAAAGATCACAAAAGCCATTGCCGGCAAAAGCTCTGTTGATGAAGAAGTGCTCGACGACCTTGAAGAAGCATTGGTAACTGCTGATGTGGGCATTGATACAACACTTGCAATAATTGACCGTATTGAAAAACGTGTGGCAAAAGATAAATATGTTGGCACTAGTGAATTAAATAAATTATTGCAGGAAGAAATTGAAGAAATACTCGTAGATGCATCTGATGATAAACACAAAAGCTTTGATATTCCTGAAGGTAAAAAGCCTTATGTTATTTTAGTTGTTGGTGTAAATGGTGTTGGTAAAACAACAACGATTGGCAAGCTTGCATATAATTATAAACAAGCAGGGAAATCTGTAATGCTTGGTGCAGCGGATACATTTCGCGCTGCAGCAGTTGATCAATTAACGATATGGAGCGAAAGGGTGGGGGTACCAATTGTAAAACAGGCCATGGGTTCAGATCCCAGTGCTGTTGCTTTTGATGCAGTGCAAAGTGCCGTTTCCAAAAATGCAGATGTAGTAATTATAGATACTGCCGGTCGATTACATAATAAGGCTCATTTAATGGATGAGTTGGGGAAAATCCGTCGCGTAATTTCAAAAGTAATTCCTGATGCACCACATGAGGTTTTGTTGATTCTTGATGGTTCTACAGGTCAAAATGCATTGGAACAGGCAAAACATTTTACTGCGGCAACAGATGTAACAGCAATGATCATTACAAAGCTTGATGGCACTGCAAAAGGTGGCGTTGTATTAGCGATTGCACATCAGTTTAATATCCCGGTGAAATATATTGGCGTAGGGGAGAAGATCACTGATCTTATTGTTTTTGATAAGCATGAATTTGTGGATTCATTGTTTAATCTTACCCAATAACTGAAATTATTTAGGTGTTTTTTTTGAAAAAATTTCCAGCACCTAATAAGACTTTTCTTTTATTTTTTTCTAAGTCATAAAAACATTTCTTATAATTTTTCCAATACATGCCTTTGATATTTAGAAAAAGCACAACATAGTTTTTGTTTTTTTTATTACCAATCTTAAAAGTGTTTTTTGGGAAAGTTTTAAACGCCTATATTTACGTTCTTAGTTTAAATTTTTGTAAAACAAAATACATTAATAAGATATTAATTGGCAAAGCTTATTAAGATCACCAACTTTGATCATAATTGTACGTACCGATATTTAATTGAGAAATATTCTTTAGTACCTTTCTCACAGTCTCTAACCAAAATACAATCCAAAAATTAAATTACAAACTCTCATTCTTATGAAAATGAATCTAAAATCACTGCTCGCCTGTGTGGCACTAAGTTCAATGCTTTTGTCCTGTCAGAAACAGGATAAATCACCTGCAACTTCTCAAAATGGTATCCCTTCTGAAGTAATCAATCAAATCGCTGCAAAGGGTTTCAACACTGAAGGTGTGATTGCGGTAAATGGTGGTTATGTGGTAGAAGGAGATATATTTTTATCTTATCAGGATTTAACTAACCTCAATATTGGACCGGATTTGAGAGTTGGCGAAGAAGAGCAATATCACACTACAAATCTCATTACTGGTCTGCCACGCACCATTACTATTTCCGTAGAAGGTCTTGATCCTATCTGGACTATAGCAACAGACAGTGCTGTTGCAAGATATAACCTTTTAGGTATGCGCCTGACTTTTCAACGTGTATCTTCAGGAGGAAGAATAAGGGTGGTTGGTCATGATCTGGGAGGCAATGGTGTATTGGGTCAATCATCTGGCTTTCCTAATGCTGCAGGTAATCCTCCCGATTCTATTACCTTAAACAACCGTCCGGGTACTTTTGGTACAAATCCAAGTGTACAATGGCTGGCAACAATTGTAGCACATGAAATGGGCCATACTATAGGTTTCCGTCATACAGATTATAAAAATCGTAAGTACAGTTGTGGTGGGATAAGATATAATGAAGGTAAAGCTGGTGTTGGTGCTATCTGGATCCCGGGAACACCAACCGGTCCAAGAGATCCAAATAGCTGGATGCTTGCATGTACAGATGGTTCTAACCGTCCATTTAATCCTAATGATTTGATAGCACTGAATTATTTATATCATTAATATTGTTTACTGGTTATAAGAAATTACAAAAAACCCTGTTTATTAAACAGGGTTTTTTCTTTGGTACTTAGCTACAGAAAAATATTTAGCTTCCGTTGCGTCGCACCCTTGTACTGTATATCTTTATTCATCAATTATAAAACAACTTCATCATGGCATATTGGTTAGTAAAAAGCGAGCCTTTCAAATACAGTTACGAACAACTGGAAAAAGACAAACAAACATTTTGGGATGGTGTAAGAAATTACGCAGCACGCATCAATTTGAGAGCAATGAAAAAAGGTGATGAAGTTTTGTTTTATCACAGCAATGAAGGCCTTGCAATTGTAGGTATAGCAAAGGTTGCAAAAGAAGCCTACCAGGATCCGACAACAGATGATGAAGCCTGGGTTGCCGTTGATCTTAAGCCATATAAAAAAATAAAAAAGCCTGTAACACTCGAACAGGTAAAAGCAGACAAGCGTTTAAAAGATATGGCGCTCGTACGCCTTGGAAGATTAAGTGTACAGCCTGTGACAGATGATGAGTGGAAAATAATTATGGAGCTTGGTGGCATGAAATAAAATAAAATGATTATAAAAAAGAAAAACCGCATTCAAAAGAAGTGGTTTTTCTTTTGCTTTCTTTTAACGTTGCATAACGGTTACAAAAACTACTTACAAAGAATCAATGTCTGCAAGTTTGCTTCCTTAAATTATTCTTCAACAACTAAATTTCTTTAACATGAAAACGGGAATTATTTTCTCAGGGATTGCTATTGCCCTTACCTGCCTTACACTTACATCATGCGATTGGTTTACAAAAAAGAAAACAGAACAACCAAAGCTTATTGGCAAATGGGTTCTTATAAATGTTGCAGACAGCAGCAAGACAGGTCGCAATGGTATTGGTTTAATTGCACTAGGTGTAGCAAAAAACTCAACACCTGTAACTGTAGAATTCAAGACAGACAGCAGTTACACGTTGTTAAACGACACAGGCAAATACTACATTGATTCAACCTTGCACACATTATTTATTAAAGAAGATTCAACAGAGTTGCCTTTAACCATTAAACAACAAACAGATTCCACACTCGAATTATTTTCATCAACAGACAGTGTATGGTACACGCTACAGAAAAATAAATAAGCTTTCTAACGATTGCCTGCTTACGTAATTATTCTCTTACTGCATCTAATTAAAAAATCAAACTCTTATGTACAAAAAAAATATTCTATGCATTTTGCATAGCCGCTATTGCTATGTCATGTGGTAGCGGAGATAAAGCCAATCAAATGTCTGTTGCTGATGTTCAATTAAAGGAAGTCGCAGAGTTAAAACCTTCACTTCCATTAGAAGAGAAGGAACTTAACAAAACAGTCGCAGGAATAGCAGCAACAGATACATCATCAAACGCTGCATCATCTTCAAATGACAGCATCCTAAATTCTGGCGGTCCAACAAATATTGACTGGGATAAAAAGATCATCAAGAATGCACATGTAACATTGGAACTAAAAGATTACAATGCATACAACAGTTCATTGCATAATAAACTAAAAAGTTATGGTGCATACATTGCGCAGGAACAAGAAACAGAATCTGATGATCAGATAGCAAATGATATAACGATCAAAGTCCCTGTAGAGAAGTTTGATGATCTTATGAATTCTCTTCCCGGCGATGGTATAAAAGTTTTAGAAAAAACAATTTCAACAGAAGATGTAACAGGCGAAGTTGTTGATACAAAAGCACGAATAGAAGCAAAGAAAGAAGTACGTGCAAGATATCTTGATCTTTTAAAGCAGGCTAAAAGTATGAAAGATATTCTTGAAGTACAGGATGAAATAAACGGCATACAGGAAGATATTGAATCAGCATCTGGCAGGGTAAATTATCTTACACATGCTGCTGCTTACAGCACTATTAATCTGAAGTATTATCAGTTCTTAAATGGCATTGCTTCTAAAGATATTAAACCGGGTTTTCTTAGCAATGTTAGCGAAGCATTTAAAACTGGTTCTTCTGTTATCACCAATCTTATTTTGTTTTTTATTTCTATCTGGCCGCTCGTAATTGCAGGTATATTACTCATCTTTTATTATCAGAAATTGCGTTTAAAGAAATCACTTGCGCATGTGCCGAGTAATGTTCAGAACGCACAAGTGAGTGACACAACCGCAGCTCAATAGCTGCAATACAAGCTAAGTAAAAAATAGTTTCAACCCTGAATGCTTCTAACGATTTGCTTGCTTAATTTTAGTTCATGGCTAAGAAAAAATTGGTAGTACTTACCGGCGCAGGCATAAGCGCTGAAAGTGGCTTAAGAACTTTTCGCGACAGCGATGGTTTGTGGGAGGGTTACAACATTGAAGATGTGGCTACGCCGCGTGCATGGAAACGCAACCCGCAATTGGTGCTGGAGTTTTATAATGTGCGCAGGAGAGATGTGACAAAAGCGCAACCAAATGCGGCGCACATTGGTTTGGCAGAGCTGGAAAAAGATTTTGATGTGCACATTATAACGCAGAACATAGATGATCTGCATGAGCGTGCAGGTTCAACGAATGTGTTGCATTTGCATGGAGAAATTTTTAAGATGCGCAGTGAAAAAAGAATGAGCCCTGTGCATGAAATTCGCGAAGATATTTTGATGGGGCAAACAGATACAGATGGCGGGCAATTTCGTCCGCACATTGTTTGGTTCGAAGAGCCCGTGCCCATGATAGAGATAGCTGCAGAGGTTGCAAGCATGGCAGAAATATTTGTTGTGGTGGGCACATCGCTGGTGGTTTACCCGGCTGCAGGGTTGGTAAATTATGCGCCGCATGGCATTCCAAAATTTATTGTTGATAAAAAAATTCCCTACACATCATCGTCTACGCAAAATATTACTGCTATCGAATTGCCGGCTACGGAAGGAGTGAGGCAATTGCAGGAAAAGTTGAAAGCATTTTTATGAGCCCGGCTGAAGAATAAGTATTTAACTTTCGTTGCGTCGCACACTTGTACTGAAACAAATAATTCAAAAGTAAAAGTCAAAATTCAAACATGAAGTGATTGTATTTACTTTTTAATTTTGACTTTTCACTTTGTTGCTTCCCCGCCTTCTTTACCATAAAAGATAACCCAGGTAGCAAAATCATCGGTAAAATTTTCAAAACGGTGCTCCATACCGGCAGGAACGAATAATACATCGCCTACATTGAATGAAACTCTTTCACCATTACCGTTAAATGTACCCGAGCCTTTGGCAATTATATAGATCTCATCCTGCTTGTGTGGTGTTTGCGTATCTATTTTTTGTGGAGAGAAATATTCAATACTCATACTGCCATGTTTTAACATGACTGTAAAATGTCTTTGTGTTTCTTTTGTAAGCTTTGCAACAGCTTCGGCGAGGATAATGTGAAACTTTTCCATATGGTGAATAGAATTATTGAACGTACAAGTGAGTGACACAACGAAGTTCAATAGAAGCAATGCCGCTGGCTACATAAAATTATTCTTCTGTTTCGTTGAAGATAATGCCATGCTGTTTTAGCTCTTCCAACACCGGTTCATAAATTTCAGGGCTAACGGGAATGTGCAAGCCTTTCTCTTTGATCTTGCCTTCGAGAATAAGTTTGGCGGCAATGCCCAGGGGCAAGCCAACCGTTTTTGCCATAGCGGTGTGTATACTGTCGTCGCCCTGCAATACAAGGCTGCTCTTGATTTCTTTATGTGTGCCGTTGAGTTCGTAACCAATTTCATGCATCATCACGATCATGTCTTTGTCTTCAGGTTGCAATGCCCATTTCTTTTCAAGAATAAATTGCAACACATCTGCGGCGCTGCATAAGCCTTTGTTGATCATGGTTTCATCATCATCAAGCCCGAGGAAAAACAATTGCTTCATACTAAGATTGGCTTCGTGCATTTTACCGGCAACAGATTCTGCGGCTTTATCTTTTACTTCATCAATATCGAGTGTTGTAAGCGAACCTTTTTCGTCTATCATCATGATCTCTTCATCACCAGATTCGCCAGCTTCGTTTGCTTTTTCTTCTGCTTCCATTAACTGCATTAATTTTTCCATCATCGTCTTCGCATAATCAAGTTTGCTGGTAAGCATATTATTCAACCAATCGCTGAAACCATTTTTTTCAAAATGTTGTTTGAAGAAAGCGGCCACAGACATGCCATCTGTTTCATACACTTTTTCTTCATCAGTCAGTTTAAGATCAACAATGTTTTTCCAGCCGAAATTAAATTCAGGATGACGGAGTGTTGTGCGCATTAATGTGTTGATGTGATCAAGCCCGTACAATTTTTCGTAAGCAAGCGAATCACGGTTTGCATAGTAAGCGAATATGCCATGTTCAGGAACTTCAACAATTTTTTCTGCATTGAATAATTCTGCGTAGGGGAGATGAACTTCTTTTCCATCCTCTTTATAATCCGCACCGGCTTTGCCTGCAAGCACCACGTTGCGTGGGTTCCAGCTTATTTTATAATGCCATGGATTGGTATCACTTTCAGGTGCAACCAAACCACCGCAATGAGATTTGAAAGAAGTTATTTTTCCGCCATCTTCTTTTATGCGATGAAAAATTTGCATAGCGCTCATGTGATCAATACCGGGATCAAGACCCATTTCGCATAAGAAGAGCAATCCTTTCTTTTCAATCTGGTCTTGCAACGCATTGATTGATTCACTTACATAAGAAGCGGTTAATAAATTTTTACCAAGTTCAATACAATCCAACGCAACAAGAAAATGAAGATTGGGCGGCATCATAGAGATCACAATATCTGCCTGTGTAATTAGTGCTTTTCGTTGTTCTTCATTCTCAATATTTACCTGCGCTGGTTTTACAAGATCATGTTCGCCAACTTTTGCCTTAACAACTTCGAGGTTACTATCTGCAACCGTAACCTTCCAGATATTTTCAGTAGCAATATTTTTTAAATAATCTATTAAAACGGTTGCAGACTTGCCTGCACCAAACAAAACAATATGTTTTATACCAGCCATAGATTGCAAAATTGTAAATGAAGAATAGCAGCAAAAATAAAAGCCTTTTTTAAAAAAGGCTTTTATCAATTTATTGAGTAAAGATAATGGAACTTAATCGGCAATAATATTCAGGTCATTTTGTGCAGAACTGATCATTGAAACTTTATACTTAATGCCTGCGGCTTTTGCATTTTGAGGTGCATTTACCTTAATACTTCCACCTGCTTCAATATTCTTTACAGTAAGTGTTTCACCTTTCAAATATTTGCCGGTGGCATCAAAATACTGCAAATCAAGTACTACAAGATCCAGTGATACATCACTTATATTTGAAAGATTATATTGAACACCGCTGGAAACAGGGTAAGATTCAACATCAACATAATCGTCAATTGATGCTGCTTTTTTTACCTGTCTTTTTACTTCATTGTTTGCAACTGGCTGTTGCGTTGCAGGTTCTTTTGCAGTATTTTCAATTTCATTTCTTTTCACAGAACTTCTTGCACCATTCGCTTCTGTAACCGAAGGCTGGTAATTCTTTTGAACAGGCGCCACAGTTTGCACTGCAGTCTTTGCAACTGTATTTATTTTTTGTGTCTTTGCAACAGTATTTGTTGCTGAAACAACATTATTTCTTTGCGAAGCGATAACCGCTGGTTTGGTATTTCTTGCAACGGCTGGAGTCACAATTGATTGCTTTTTATTTTTAACCGGTTGGCTTACTTCCACGTTTTCCTCTTGTTTTGGAGCGTTATCAACGACAGCCTCAGTATTTTCTGTTGTATTTTCATTTGGCGCCGTTTCATTTGGTATAAGCTGAATATCCTGTTGTGGTTGATTATTCTTGGCTTCTATATAACCTGTTTTATCACTCCATTTTAAACCAACCCACATGCCGGCTGCAAGAATTGCAATTAGTAAAACTGCTGCTGTTAAATGGGACTTGTATTTTTCAAACCCGCCTGCCGATTTTTTCCGGGCCAATAAACTGTCGGCATATTGTCCTGCAATATCATCAAGTGATTGAGAAAATTTTGTTTCTAAAAGCTCTTCTTCACCAATATGTTTTATTCGGTCATTCACCGTTTGGTAAGAAACAGATGCATTTGAAACGGCTTTCTTTTCCTGTTCCCAGTCGAGCCACATGTTTTCCCATGCCGGGTTATTATTTGTTTGAACCGGTTGTGATTGTTTTACAGGTTCTGTATATGTGTTGTACGAAACAGGCTGAGATTGCTTTACAGGCTCTGGCTCTGCATTATGCTGAGTATATGAAAAAGATTGGGGTTGTATGATTGGCCCTGGTTGAAATGCAGGGTTAACCACAGTTGTTACAATAGTTTCTATTTTGTGTGAATCAGCTTTTACCCTGAAACGCGGTTTTTCTTTCTTGACTACTGTTGCAGCCAAAACGGGGGTTTCAGTTGTAGTAACAGTTGGTGTAGGTTGTTGTGCAGAACTTGCTGAAGGCTTTTTATAAAATCTATCGAAAGGCTGTTCCTCTACTGGCGGTACATAAGGTTTGAATGCTTCTATCTCGCAGGGGTAACGCCAGGCAGCACTTCTGCCTTCCACCCAAACAAGATCATATTTCTTTAAACCCATTTGGATGAGTTCTTCAGCAGCATAAGGTCCTGTTTCTTTGTTGTCGCGTAAAAGACGGTACTGTTTCATCTCGAAGGAGTTAGAACTGGTATAATGCATAACCTGTTCCCTTTATTGTAAAGGAATCGTTATAAATTATATATACTGCAGCATAAAGTTCTGAATGCACAAGTGAGTGACACAACTGGCGATGCTCAAAGAACAAATAGTTTGAAGCCAATAACCCTCTTTTTTGATACCAGCTTTTGAACAAATGGCATCGTCCCTTGCGTCGCAATCACTTTATCTTTCTGTCTTTTATTCAACTAATAAAAGTTATCTGCACCTTGTGCATAAAAGAATGTAAAAAAGCCTTGTTTTTTGCTGCATTTCATACCCAAAAAGTTAGATTTGCAATCCCGCAAAAAAAGGGTTCAACAGAAGTATTTTACAACACGTATGGAAGAGAATCTATTGCCAGAGCAAACCAGTGATAACGATCGCATTATCCAGGTAAATATTGAAGAGCAGATGAAGACTGCTTACATTGATTATTCAATGTCAGTTATAGTTGGCCGCGCATTACCCGATGTAAGAGATGGGTTTAAACCTGTACACAGGAGGGTTTTATTTGGAATGAATGAGCTGGGAAACAACAGCAACAAGGCTTATAAAAAATCAGCACGTATAGTAGGTGAGGTAATGGGTAAGTTTCATCCGCATGGTGATGCATCCATTTACGACACATTGGTGCGTATGGCGCAGGAGTGGACCATGCGATACACGATGGTGGATGGCCAGGGTAACTTTGGTAACCAGGATGGAGACATGCCTGCTGCCATGCGTTATACTGAGGTTCGTCTCCACAAGATTGCGGAAGCCATGCTGGAGGATATTGATAAGGATACAGTTGACTTTCAACTAAACTTTGATGATTCTTTGCAGGAACCAACTGTACTTCCATCAAGAATTCCGCAACTTCTGGTAAATGGTAGCAGTGGTATCGCTGTTGGCATGGCAACGAATATGATGCCGCATAATCTCAGTGAATCTATCGATGGTTGTGTTGCCTATATTGATGATAAAAATATTACAGCAGAAGACCTGATTAAATATGTAAAGGCACCTGATTTTCCAACAGGTGGCGTAATCTATGGAATGGAAGGTGTAAGACAGGGCTTACTTACAGGGCGTGGAAGGGTAGTTCTTCGTGGTAAATGTCATATTGATACAAAAGCCAGCGGACGTGAGCAGATCATTATTACAGAAGTGCCATACCAGGTAAACAGGGATACGCTTACAGACCGTATTGGTCAATTAGTAAATGAAAAAATAGTTGAGGGTATTGCCCATGTAAACAACGAAAGCAATAACAGGGAAGGTACCCGCATTGTTGTTGATCTTAAGCGTGATGCAGTAGCCAACGTAGTTATCAATCAAATATATAAATACACTGAATTACAGACCAGTTATGGTATTAATAATGTGGCTCTTGTAAAAGGCAGGCCAAAGATTCTGAATGTAAGAGATCTAATAAGTGAATTTGTAGAATTCAGAATGGAGGTTGTAACAAGAAGGGCACAGTTCGATCTTAAAAAAGCAAGAGAAAGAGCACATATTTTGCAGGGTTATCTCATAGCATTGGATCATTTGGATGAAGTGATCAGATTAATCAGAAGCTCAGCTACACCAGATCTCGCAAAAGATAACCTGATAAATGCTGGTTGGGGTATTGATGAAATTCAGGCGAAAGCAATTTTAGAATTACGTCTCCAAAGGTTAACTGGAATGGAGCGTGATAAAATCAAAGAAGAGTTTGATAACCTGATGAAATTGATTGCCAGCCTGGAAGAATTATTAGGCAGTGAACAACTTAGATATGAGTTAATTAAAAAAGAGTTATTAGAGATAAAAGAAAAGTTTGGAGATGCCAGGAAGACTGAGATTCAATACCTGGCAGATGAGATGAGGATTGAAGATCTTATTGAAGAAGAGGATGTTGTGATAACTATTTCTCATTTAGGTTATATCAAAAGAACATCGGCTTCCGAATATCGTCAACAACGCAGAGGTGGAAGGGGTGCAGTTGGAAGTAAAACAAGAGAAGAAGATTTTGTAGAACATTTGTTCGTAGGATCTACACATGATACAATGATGTTCTTCACGCAACAAGGACGTTGTTATTGGCTTAAAGTTTATGAGGTTCCGGAGGGTGAAAAACAAAGTAAAGGCAGGGCTATACAAAATCTTATTCAAATACCACCGGACGATAAAGTAAAAGCTATTATTAATGTCAGGAATTTTGAAGACAAAGAATATAACAGTAACCATTTTATTATACTTTGTACCAGGAAAGGCGTGATAAAGAAGACTTACCTGGAAGATTTTAGCAGACCAAGAGCAAATGGTGTAAACGCCATTAATATTATTGAAGGAGATGAGTTGATTGAAGCTCGTATGACCGATGGCAATTCTGAAATAATGATGGCTGTAAAAAGTGGACGTGCCATTCGTTTTCCCGAAGAAAAAGTAAGACCAACAGGGAGAGGGGCTATTGGTGTAACGGGTATAGAAGTTGATGATGAAACAGATGAAGTGATTGGCATGATATGTGTCAATAAAGGCGAAACAGAAAAAACAGTACTTGTAGTAAGCGAAAAGGGGTTTGGTAAAAGAACTTCCGTAGACGAATATAGAATTACTAACCGCGGGGGAAAGGGTGTGAAAACTATCAACGTTACTGAAAAAACTGGTAAGCTTGTAGGTATTTTAGATGTTAGCGAAAAAGAGGATTTAATTATTACATGTAAATCTGGCATAACTTTAAGAACTGGTATATCAAGCATAAAAGAAGCAGGTAGAGCTACCCAAGGAGTTATTCTCATAAGGCTTGATAATGGAGATGAAATAGCTGCAGTTTCAAAAATTGAAGAGCAGGAAATAAACGGTAAACATGAAGAGACCGGGAATAGCGAAAGCAATGAATCAAATGATAATCAATCTGAAACAACAAATACTCAATAATAAAATACACATTATGAAAAAAGTGTTTTTATCTCTAGTGCTTGCTTTTTTTTCACTGTGGGTCGCGGCGCAATATAATGCTGTTACTTTGTATTATAGTACAGGAAAAATAGAAGATGCAAAAAAGGAAGTTGACAAACTTATGGCGGACCCAAAAACAAAGGATAAGGCTGAGACATACATATGGAAAATAAACGTTTATAGTGAATTATATGCTGATAGCAGTTTAACTACTAAATATCCAAGTGCCCGAGTAGATGCTTTTGAAGCTCTAAATACATATGTTACTAAAGAGCCCGATCTTAAATTGTTAAAGGAGCAAGGTGGTAGAGCCATGAATATTTTATATGGTAATTCCTTCAACAGTGGAAGATCTGCATTTACTGCTAAAGATTGGAATAAAGCATATGATAATTTTGCTTTCTGCCAGCAGGTGAGTGAGTTTATAGGTGCACACGGCCTGAATACCAATGGAAAATATACAATTGACACTACAGTTGTTTTATATACCGCATATTCTGCTCAAAATGCAGGCAAGTCTGCTGAAGCGGCCACTCGTTATAAGGCTCTTGCTGATTGGAAGATTAATGACAAAGAATATGAAGATATTTATAAATTCATTCTTGATTACGACACAAAGCAAAAGGATAATGCAAGCTTCCAAAAATACCTGGCGATTGCAAAAGAAGTATTTCCGGGAGATGCATCTCTGTGGAACCAGTTTGAGATGAATTATATGACCAATAATACAGGGCTTGACGAAATTATAAGCAAGTACAAAACAGAGGACGCCACTGGAAAACTTACCGAAGATGGATATATAACTTACGCAGAATCGTTTGCAATGCCGGATAAAGCACAGGCCGATAAATTAGATAGCGCACAACAGGTTCAATTAAAACTTACAGCAGCTGATGCTTTTGCAAAAGCATACAATCTTAATAATAAAGCCGGTCTTTATGCTTTTAATACAGGTGTATTGTACTATAATATTTTTTCCGCGCTTGACGACAGGTTTTATGCATATACCGGAGAGTCTCCTGCATTTAAGGCCAAACGTGCTGAAATAGTGAAAGAGCAACAAGATTATGCAGCAAAATCTATTGAATGGCTGGAGAAAGGATATACTGCACTTAAAGCAAAGGATCCAAGAGAGAAAAGTGAAAATAATAGCTTAAACAGATGTGTAACTTTTTTAGCTAACTTATACATGTGGAAGAGAGATAAAAGCAGGGGAGTGAATCCTAAAGATTACGATGCTTTTGATACTAAATATCAATTCTATGATGGAGAAGTTGATAAGTATAAATAGGTAAAAAGAAAATATTTACTTCATTTTTACTTCAATTAAAAAGGTTTTCGGAAATAGATTTTCGGAAACCTTTTTTATTGCAGCAATAATCTAATGCAGTTAACAAATTGCTCTGGAAATCCGTTAAATAAGCGAGCGTTGTAGAAATAAAAAGCATCTGCTTATTTATTGTATCATAGCCTTTTTTCTTTAATATTCCCGTGCCTGCTTAACATAAAAGTACCTTATACGAGTTTCAAAAATTCCTTATTCTTAACAGGCTTTCGGGGAATAGATTTTTTAAGCAGCGTCAATTTTATTGCTTAAAAAATCTATTCCCCGAAAGCCGCCACTAAGAGACATTTTTGAAATTTGTATAAGGCTATATTATGTTTCAGCGTGGTAGGTTCTGTGTATTCAATTTTTTAAGTTTTGCGATAGCCTTAAAAATTGAATAGGATGGCAGGAGTATTAAAGAAAAAAGAAAAGGGTATCGGAGGCAAAGCCGACGCTGGTACTCAAATTTCTCGCACGATTGTAAGTAAGAAGAATAAAAAAGATTGGAATTTAATGATGAAACTTATCAAAAATGATTATCATAGAAAACAAGTCTGAGTTAGATATTCTATATAATAATTGTATTGATGCATTTGCCAAATTAGAAAAGGCAGTAAATGAATTGCAAGCTTGGGAACCGAAAATTACTTTTCGGATTCTAACAAACTCAAAAGAAGATTCTTGTGAGAATCACAGCAACTCTCCAGAATAATATAATCCGCTTTCCCGTCTAAAAGTAATACACCAATTAAAGCCTCTTTCGTATTGTGAATAGGGCAATCTATTTCTATATTCTTGTTATTTAAACGGTTTACTATTTTACCTAATACAATTGCATCAAGATTATTTCTAAATGAAAGTATTGTTCCTGTATTTTCATTTTTCATCATTGATTGAAACTTTATCATACGCTTAAATCTTTCCACTAATCTACGCTAAGTTCTCCGCAGGCTGTTAATAGAAGCGTGGGCTTTTTTCTGTAATACTCCAGTGCCTGCTTAACATAATATAAATTATAGGAAAAATAGCTTATTTTGAATACCGCTGAATGGTATTGTGGCAGCATCGCCGCGTCGCAATTCATTAGTCTGCAAATCTTTGAGGAACATAATCTGCATACATAAAAATTATGAGCAGGAAATAAATACAATTTACTTTGCAACTTTATGATTCATTTAAATAGCATATCTCTCACACAGTTCAGAAATTATTTATTTCATCAATTCAAATTCTCTGAAAGGATAATTGCTATTTGTGGAAAAAATGGAACCGGTAAAACAAACATGCTTGATGCAATATATTATCTCTGCTTTACTAAAAGTTATTTTTCAAAGCCAGATGCACAAAGCGCTTACCAGAGTCTCCGTGGTTTTCGCTTGGAAGGAAATTTTTTAAAAGACAATGTAGAGAATGACATTGTTTGTATACTTAGAGAAACTAATAAAAAAGAATTTTATTTAAATGGCGAAGTATGCAAAAAATTCTCTTCATATATCGGAAAATTTCCTTGTGTATTTATTGCACCCGACGACGTGCAGCTTATTACGGAAGGCAGCGAAATCCGTCGCAATTTTGTGGATATGATTATTTCACAGATAGAGCCTGGATATCTGCAACATCTAATTGATTATAAAAAGTTGCTTGAAGAACGCAACAGCCTGCTAAAATCCGCAGCTGAAAAAAATTACCTGGATGAGACTTTACTGGACATTTTAGATGAGCAACTTGTAAAAACTGGCCACAAAATATTTGAAACCAGAAATGTATTTCTGCAATCTTTTCTTCCGCTTGTACTCCAGGTATATAAAGATATAGCTGGGGAAAATGATGTAATTCATGTAAATTATTATAGCCAATTACTCCGGGTTTCTTTTGAAGAATTGTTACAACAAAACCGTCAACGAGATATATACCTGCAACGCACCGGCTATGGTATACATAAAGACGATCTGGAAATAACCATGCTGGAGCTACCATTTAAAAACCTTGCTTCTCAGGGGCAGCGTAAAAGTCTTTTGTTTGCGCTTAAACTGGCTGAATTTACCATATTAAAAGAAAAAAAAGGGTTTGCTCCTCTTCTTTTACTTGATGATATTTTTGAAAAGCTTGATGATCAGCGCATGAACAACCTGTTACATAAAGTTTGTATTGAAGAAAAAGGTCAGGTATTTATAACTGATACACATAAAAAAAGACTTGAAGAAGCTTTAACTAAATTATTGGTAACCTTTCAATTATTGGAATTGTGATTTAATGCTCAATAATGTGATAAAATTTCAAGAGTGCGACGCAACAAAGTAAAATAGTGTTCTAAAGTCGGGCTCAAAAAGCTTTCATTTCTTTTTATCGTATTTGCGTCTTTCTTAATTCCAATAAATTCAAAGCATTGGAATTAAAGCCTTCTATATTATTTTGTACAAGATGAATTACCTCGTCATACCAAAGTGGAACAACTGGGGCATCATCAATAACTATCTGGTCCATTTGCCTGTATAAAGCATAACGCAGCGAATCATCCGTTTCCTGTAATGCCTGTTCGTACAATTTATCAAAGGCAGGGTTTTTATATCGTGTATAGTTTGGTGGTGCTGGATTTTTACTATAAAAAATAGTCATATAATTTTCAGTGTCAGGGTAATCCGCAATCCAGCTTGCACGAAAAAATAAGGCCTGCTGTTTAGCCGTTTGTTGCAATAAAAGACTTTTTTGTATTACTTCTACCTTAACGTTAAGTCCCACTTCTTCTACTTGGCGCGCCACAAAACTGGCAATATCAGCATAGATTGGGATTGTTAACAATTGAATTGCCGGCATATTTTTGCTATCAACACCCGAAGCGGTTAAAAGAGCTTTTGCCTTTTGAGGATTATAATTATAACCTGTAACCATTTCTGCATTTAATGAAGGTAAGCCCAATGGCACTATTCCGGCTTCCGCGGCTGTTCCAATTGAGTTACGCATATACATTATTAACTGCTCACGATTTATGGCATAATTAATAGCCTGTCTAACTGCTTTTATTTTTAAAGGAGATGTTTTAACCAGGTTATTTTGAGTATCTGCAAGTATTCCAAAATATTCAGTATTCAGGTATGCATGTTTATCAAGTTTTATTTTATCAATCCATTCGGGTCGCAGGTCTCCTTTTTTTGTAAGTATTTCATCCTTAAATGAAGGATCGATATCATTTACAAAACTCAAACGCCCCTGCCTGAATTCGAGAAACTCTGTCGCTTTATTATCGTAAAAACTGATCTTAACTGCGTCGAGGTATGGCAAAGTTTTTCCGTTAGCATCTTTCTCCCAGTAGTGTTCATTTTTTTCGAGAACCATCACCTGGCCTTCATCCCAATACTTTAATTGGAAAGGGCCAGTGCCACAAGGATGGCTGCGAAAATCTTTTCCATACTTTTCAATTGCTTCGTGAGCAATTATACTACAGTACTGCATGCTAAGAATACCCAGAACAGGTTGAAATGGCCGCAATAATTTTATTTGAAAAGTTGAGTCGTTCAAAGCAGTAAAACCTTTTACACTATCTATCTTTCCATTAAATATCCATGCGCCACTACTTGCGGTACTATTATTCCTGATTCGTTGCAAACTATAGACAACGTCCTGTGCAGTAAATTTTCTTCCTCTATTGGCAGTAAATATTTCGTTGTTTTGAAAATACACATCGGTGCGCAAATGAAAGGTGTATAAAAGCCGGTCATTACTTATCTCCCAGCTTTTTGCCAGCGATGGAACAATATGCAGGTTACTGTCTATTTCTACCAGCGTATTATACAGTTGATGCACCACCCACATTATGCTTTGATTACGTGCAAAAGCAGGATCAAGTGTAGCAACACCAGTTGTTTCGTTATAATAAAAAACCTGTTTATCAGTTTGCTTTTGGTTATTGCATGAAACTTGTAACGCTAATAAAACAGCAAAGAATATTTTCATGTACCACGCAGTATTGCATATGGCATCGCCTGTTGCGTCGCACTCTTGTACAGTATGTGAATGATTCGGCAATTATTTTTCTTTATTAAGCAAACAATTATTTTGATTCTGCAACAATTGCACTCATCACAGACAGATTGATGCTGTCTGTACCTTTTGGCAGCCGGTATCTTGTTTTAAATTCTTTTTCACTGTTTGGTTTTATCACGTCATTTATTACATCTTCATGTTCTTCTACCATTTTGCCATTTTTGTAACACAACATTTTTATACGTACATCTTTGTATGCAACCACGGTTGCTTTATTATATAAAATACCACGGATAACTGTCTGACCGATGATATTTTTTTTATTATCACCAGTGACATTAATAAAATGAAGTGGGTTCTTTTTCTCTTTTTGTTCGAGGCTTTCTTTTTGTTCAGTATAAGTTTGCTCTTCAGATTTTTTTGCATCGCTGCCGCACGATAAAAGCGTAACAGTAATAAAAAAAAGGCAAAAAATATATTTCATATTATCCGGTTATTCTTTTGCTTAACGTAAACCAAAAAAAAATATTTCAGCATATTATTTTTATCCTTCGCATCCTTGCTGAATAATGTTATGCCGTACAAGAGTGCGACGCAAGAAAAGATTCATTTTTAAGTTACAGATTGGTTCATAAAATGCTTGTATGTTCTTATGCCTCCTGCCCTATCCAAACTGCGCCGCCAATGCTGTTGCGGCTTGCACCCGTTACTGACTGCATAACTGTATCTTCTTCTCGCCATCTTAAAACTCCCAATAAAGCCATGATAAGCGCCTCTTTATATTTCACTAAATTTTCATCAGGCACTATTACTTCAATATTGAAAACATTTAGGGATTCTTTTAGTCGCTTTATAAGAAAATTATTGAAAGCGCCACCACCTGTTACGAGCATTTGTTGTTTACTGGCTGCAATTTGTAAACTATTTACAGCATGTACAATTTGCTGAACAATATGCTCTGTGTATGTTCTTAATGCATCAATAGCAGGTAAGCCGGAGACTTCAATAAGCGGAAACAAAATATCTGTCCCAAAATTATTTGCCAAAGATTTTGGATAAGCTTGCGTATAATACGATTGATTATTTAACTGCGTTAGCAAAGCTGTGTTTAGTAAACCTGACTGTGCCATAGAACCACCATTATCATATTCTTTTCCTTCTTTTGCAGCAAGCATATTTAATACACGGTTCGCCGGGCATATATCAAAAGCAATATATTGATCTGAAATATTTGCAGAAATATTTGCAATGCCGCCAAGGTTGAGATAGTAACCGTATTCGGGCAACAAAAGCTTCTCACCAACGGGCACAATAGGTGCACCCTGACCGCCAAGCGCTACATCCATTGCTCTAAGATCACTTACAACATTAATACCGGTAGTTGCTGCAATAGTTGCACCATCACCCAATTGTGCTGTCATACCAAGAGATGGCTTGTGAAAAACTGTATGACCATGCGAAGCAATTAACTGTACTTTGTGGTGGAGATCATGTTTGTCAATAAATTTATTTACAATCTCACCGGTAAACTTTCCATATGCGGCATGTAATAACAGATACTCATATGCATTTAGCCGTGTTGCCTGCTGTAATTTTTCAAACCACTCATGGCCGTATGGAACACAATCAGCTGCAATAATTTCAAAAACCCATTTACCAGCTCTTTCTTCGAGTTCTGTAAAGACAATATCTATCCCGTCAAGAGAAGATCCGCTCATCAAACCAATTACGCGGTATATCATACAACGATTTTAAATTTATGCTTGCTGATTAAAGATTTGGTCTTACTTTTCGGTTGCAATCTACAACCGGCAAATTAAAAAATGCTTTGTTATCATGGTTATTAATTTAAGTGAGCAGTATAGCTTAATTACCAACTGGCTGGGTGAATTAAGAAACACGGAGATACAAAATGACCGAATGCGTTTCCGTCGAAACCTTGAGCGTATTGGAGAAATAATAGCTTATGAAATAAGCAAACAGATGCCATGGGAAGAACAGGAAATTCAAACGCCGCTTGGTTTACACTCAAGTAAAGTATTAAAAGAGCAACCTGTGCTGGCAACCATTTTACGTGCAGGTTTACCCTTGCATAACGGCATGCTTAATTATTTTGATAAAGCCGATAATGCATTTATATCTGCATACCGAAAGCATGATCCTGATGGTAATTTTGTAATTGAACTGGAATATATCAGCTGCCCTTCTCTTGAAAACCGCATAGTAATTATAAGCGATCCGATGATCGCAACCGGCGCATCATTAGTTAAAACAATTGAGGCAATGAAAGACGAAGGTACCCCGTCACAAATAAATGTTGTTTGTGCCATTGCCTGTACAGTGGGCATTGAATATATTATAAGAGAAGCAGGTGACTCTGTAAACATATGGTGCGGTGATATTGATGATGAGCTTACTGCAAAAGGTTATATCGTTCCCGGACTTGGTGATGCAGGAGACCTTGCATTTGGCTTAAAGTCTCAGTCTTAGTGTGTTAAAGATTAATTAGAAACAATAAATCTGTATCTTAATTCCCTAAATTTGAATCCTTAATAACTGTAATGAGAAATTTTCTTTTAACGCTCTTATTGTTATGTGTTGCATGCATTGTGAAAGCGCAGGATCCGCACTTTTCACAATTTTACGCTTCACCACTAACCCTTAATCCTGCATTTACCGGAAAATTTGATGGCAACGTAAGAGTTGCCGGTAATTACCGTAATCAATGGCCAACTATTAACCGGGCTTTTCAAACTGCTACTGTAGCAGTTGATTTTCCTATTTTGAAAAAAGTAGTTGATGAGTACGACAGATTTGGTGTAGGCGTTATGGGCTACACAGATAAAGGTGCAGACGGCGCTATATCTTTTAATTATCTTTCCATTTCTACTGCATATCATAAAGCACTTGATGAAGATGGTTATAAGCAATTGGGGTTGGGCTTCCAGGGCACTTACTCAAATATGCTTATCAATACTTCTAAACTAACATTCGAAAACCAGCTTGATCTTAATGGCGAATGGACGCGACCATCCGGGGAAACTTTCGACAATGTTTCTCTTAATAAAAGTTATTTTGATTTAAATGCTGGTTTGCTCTATACACAAAGTACCACAGACAGAAATAATTATTATGCCGGGGTTAGTCTTTATCATATTAACAGGCCTGATCAAACTTTTAATGCGGGTCCCGCATACCTGAATTATAATTTGAGTATGCGTACTACATTTCATGCAGGTGGTTATTTTTCTACCGGTTCAAACAGTACTGCGCATTTAAGTGCTTTATACAGTACACAAGGTGGCGCCAGCGAAACCGTTATTGGAGGTGCTATGCAGTTTGCAACTGCAGATCTTAATACAGCAGATAACCCTATTAGTCTTTACGCAGGTGCATGGATTCGCCTGGGTGATGCATTGATTCCTTATATAGGTCTTGAGTATGGTAATGTGCGTTTTGGCGCTACTTACGATATTAACACGTCTGATCTAAAAGCTGCTTCTCAAAGCCGTGGTGGTGTTGAAATTTCACTGATCTATATTGCAAAAACTCCTGGTAGTAAAGGGCTGCCTTGTCCTAAATTCTAATTTATTTTTGGTTTCCAACGATTGTGCTAATGGCATCACCTGTTGCGTCGCACTCTTGTGCTTATTGTATCTAAGCATCATGCATGGCATTTTTTGGTGTAAGAAGGCTGTGAGTTCTACAATCAATTCAACTGAGAAATAATCTCCACATAAAAATTGCTTCCGGGCATCCTGGGTAATAAATATTTTCAATCAACTATGCTTTAAAAAAAATGAATTTTTTTTTATTTCCTTTAAACCTTCCAGATTTGAAGAGGTCTGTTATACTGTGCGTTGCAGAATAAGGATAAAAAGTACAAGGATGCGACACAACAAGAGCTTAATGAAGAACATTAAGCCGGGCTCAAAAAAGATTTAGTACACTTACTATAAATTAGCAGCAGGGTTAAAACAGGGCGTCATTGCGAGAGCTTGATGCCCTTTGTTTTTTTGTTTATTTTTTGAAGGCAAAATATACAGCGCCCATTAAAAAAGCAAAGCTGATAAGATACTTTGATTGAAATGGTTCTTTTAAATACAATACGGCAAAAAAACTGAATATCACAAGTGTTATTACTTCCTGTACGATCTTTAACTGGAAGCCGTTCCAGCCTGTAGTAAAGCCCATTCTGTTTGCCGGCACTGTTAAACAATATTCAAAGAATGCTATTCCCCAACTTATAAGTATAGCTTTCCATAAAGTGATGCTGGTATCTCTTAAATGCCAGTACCATGCAATCGTCATAAAAATGTTTGATACAACAAGCAGCCCGATTGTTTTCATGTAATTAAATATTTAGTTCTCGTATTTTCTTTTCTTAACAGGTTTATCATTCAATTGTTCCATTACAGCTTCCGGTGTTGGGTTGCTGGTAACAGAGACGGCGATATAAAACATGACAATTAAGAGGCCAATTGAAAATAACACTTCACCAATAGTGATCCAGTAGCCCCACCAGCTATAAACCGCACCCATCTTAGGTTGGGAAGCTTCGTAAATGAAATCGACCTTCTCTCCTTCTGTAAATTTTCTGAAGATGTAACCTGCATTTACTGCAAACTCTTTTCTTTCTGTTCTGTAAAACGCATAAGGCATCATCTTATTGGTAGCCGAATCTTTTATAAAATGAATAGTTGCTTTTGTAAGCTCGCCATCAAAATAATCTGGCTGGCGGGAAAATAAAATATATAAACTGAAACAGGTAAGGTATAATATAATAGCGATCTTATACATCTGAGAACTTTTACCGCAGAGACGCTAAAGGCGCAGAGTAATTTGTATGCCCTTTGCGTCTATCTTTCTCTGCGGTTATGAAATAAAAAGAGTCGGCAATATTAGCCAACTCTTCGAGATATCCAAAATCCCCCTTGGATACGTTAGTGATATTTAATTACTGAGACTTCTAAAATCTACAGGCACCAGCTTACTTACACCCGGTTCCTGCATGGTTACACCATAGATCACATCAACTGCGCCCATGGTTTGTTTATTGTGCGTAACAATAATGAACTGCGAGTTTTCGCTAAACTTTTTGATCATCTGTGTGAATTTACCCACGTTGGCATCATCCAATGGCGCATCTACTTCATCGAGAATACAGAAAGGTGCAGGTTTGATAAGATAGATTGAGAACAGCAATGCAGTCGCGGTTAATGTTTTTTCTCCACCACTTAACTGGGATATAGAAGATGGTCTTTTACCTTTTGGTTTGGCAATAATATCGATTCCTGTTTCTGCAAGATTCTCCGGATTATCCAATACCATATCGGCTGTGTCTTCTTCGGTAAATAAAGCCTTAAATACTTTCTGGAAATTTTCACGAACCTTATTAAAAGTGTCAAGAAACTGCTGGTTGGCCGTTGCTTCTACTTCCTGTATAGTTTGCAGTAAACTTTCTTTGGCATCTACCAGGTCATTCTTCTGTTCGAGAATAAACTCGTAGCGCTTTTTCATTTCCTGGAATGCTTCTATAGCGGTTGGGTTTACTTCACCAATATTCTCCAGGCGTTTGCGCATCCTGTCAGAAGTAGATTGTAGATCCTCCAATGGTGTATCTGTTAAACGTGGCTGATCAATAATTGAATCGAGTTCAATTTTAAATTCCACATTCAATCTTTCCTTCATGCCAGCTAATTGTAATTTTAATTCATTGAATTTGTCTTTAATCTCACTCAATAAATGTTCTACCATTTCGCGGCTCTTAGCTTTATGTCGCAGCTCACTTTCCTTTGCCTGTAAAGCATTCCGTTGGTTATAATAAGACTGGTCTGCCTCATTCAGTTTCTTTTCTTCTTCTTCTTTCCTGCGGATGAGTTCTATCAATAATTCTTCACCTTGAACCAATGCATTTTCACTTTCCGTAATGTTACCTGCTGCTTCAGCTAATTGATGTGTATTTGTGGTAACCTGGTTCTGCAGATCATTCAATTGATTTTTCTTAAACACCAACTCCTGCTTAATAGCAGCTATTTTACTTTGCTGTCTTGTAAGTAAAATGTTGTTTTCATTAAACAGTGCAGAAGCGGCATTATAATCCTGTTCCGCCAATTGATAATCCTGTTCTACCAATTTTAGTTCCTGTACAGTCGTCTGTAATTGTTCATTCAGGCTTATCAATGATTCACGTGTGGTAGCAATACCATCCTGTTCATCCTGTAAACGATATTCAAGATCTTCTAATCTTTGCTGTGCATTCTGTTGAGCAGATTGTAGGTTCTCTATCTTGTTTCGTGTTGCGAAGACCTGATTGGTGAGTTGGTTGATCTCGTTCTCTGTCTGTTTTATTACATTTTCTTTCAACTGCTCGTTAAAGCCAATAACTTCATTGTGCTTTTGCTTGATCTCAGCTTTTAATGCATTTACTACTGCATCCTGCAAAACAATCTCATCATGCAGTTTTTCTAAATTCTTTGCACGGCCAATTTTCTTTCCCTCAAACAAACCGACACTGCCACCGCTAAGTGTGTATTTACCTTTTACATACTTGCCTGTCTTTTCCAGCACAACAGCACCATTGGAGTTTTCAATAGCGTCTTCATTCTCTGCTATATAAACATTACTCAATAAATATTCAGCAAGTTTCTGGTATTGATCATCTACTTCAATTACACTCAACGCAGGGATGGTATTAGCCGGTTGATGTGTCTCGACTGTTGCCTCATTAATCTTATCAAGTATAAAGAAATTAGCTTTACCTTTTTTATGCTCATCCAGTAAATGCACAGCAGTAAGACCTTCCTGTAAGTTGTTTACTACATAATAGTTCAGGTAAGGTTCCAATACATTTTCAACTGCAGCACGATATTCTTCATGTACATAAATAATGTCAGATAATATCGGCGCAGTATTATTCCAGCTGGGATTTTTGTGCAGGAACTTTACACTCTCAGGGTAACCTTCCATAGAGTCTATTAAACTCTTCAACAAGTCATGTTCATTGCGTTTGGAATCCAGCTTGCGATTTTCTTCGGCCAACTGGTTGCGCAGAACTTCAAGCTGGGCCTGTGTTTCAAGGATCTGTTCTTTTGTTCTTTCGTGGTGCTCCTGTAATTGTTGTAAATCGATCCGTTTATTTTCCAGCAGCTCTTCTTTTTCCTTTAATTCATTTTCTAATTGTTGAATCTGCGCTTCACGGTTTTGCTTTTCATCAGTTAACTGTGCCTGGGCTCTTTGCAAATTCTGAATAGAAGTATCTGCAACAGCCACTTTCTTTTCTGCATCAAACTGTCCGCGCTGTGTTTGCTGGTATTGCATGCGCAATCCATCAACAGCGCTACGTTTCTCATCAAACAAATTCCGTTTTTCTTCAACACCCTCTTTTGCCAATGCAAGCTTTTCTTCAATATCTGTTAGCTTGCTCTCTTCTTCTGTAACCTGTAACTCACTGAACTCAATCGAATCTGCAATGCCTTTTAGCTGGCCTTCTGCTTTTGATAAGAAATCTTTTAAGTTGTTTTCTTTTTCTTTCAGGTAATGCAGTTTCTGAGTAGCAAGGTTCTTTTCATTTTCTTTCCCTCGCAAATCCTGCTGCAGCATATTAAACTCAGCCTGCATAGTTTGCAATGCTTTCTCCTTTTCTATAAAACCAACTTTTTCCTGTTCAATGGCAGCTTCTTCTGTTGCAATCTCTGCTTCTAATTGTACACGCCTGTTGGTTTCTGTTTCCTGTTGTTCGTTTAAATCCCTGTAAGTAAGATTGAACCCTTCGAGTGAAGCCTTTGCCAGTTCAACAGCTATTTCTTTGTAATCTTTTTTGATCTCAAAATACTTTTCAGCTTTCTTAGCCTGGTTCTCCAATGCTTTCAACTGGTTGTTGATCTCGAACAGCAAATCTTCGATCCTGTTCAAATCCTGTTCCGTAGCATCTAATTTATTTTTTGCTTCTTTCTTTCTTGTTTTATAAATCGTAATCCCTGCAGCCTGTTCCAGCATGCGGCGGCGGCTGTTCTCTTTGTCTTTGATGATATCATCTACCATCCCCAGTTCAATGATGGCATAGCTGTCTGTAGAAACACCGGTATCCATAAACAGGTTATGAATATCTTTCAAACGGCAGCTTACATCATTAAGCCGGTATTCACTGTCACCGTTTTTAAAGAATCGTCTTGTAACAGTAACTGTACTAAACTCTGTGGGTAATAAGTTACGGGTGTTTTCAAACGTAAGGCTTACTTCTGCAAGTCCACTGGCACTGCGTGTTTTGCTGCCATTGAATACCAACGCATCAAGGTTCTCACTACGCAAAGACGAGATCTTTTGCTCACCAATAACCCAGCGGATCGAGTCAATAATATTGCTTTTACCACAACCATTTGGCCCGATAATGCCAGTAATTCCTTCGTCAAAGTTTACGACCGTTTTATCGGCAAAACTTTTGAATCCTTTTATTTCTAACGATTTTAGTCTCACTTGTAACCCATTTAATCAATTGCGAACATAGTCTAAAAGACCAACAATACGAAAGTGCAGATTTTTGCTGTGGAGAAGCTGTGCAGAAAATGAAAAGATTTAAGATAATATGAGAATTAAAACAGAGCTTAATTTATTTAAGCTCCTGATTTTAAATATTTAAGATAATATTATTTACATTTTTATGGCACAAACTTTTGAGACTCCGGGCATCGCCTGTTGTGTCACTCACTTGTACATTCTGAACAATATTGAGCAATGAAAACTAACTTTCACTTTTAATTTTTAACTGCTGATTTATATTCTATAGTACAAGAGTGCGACGCAAGAAATGATGCCATAAAACACTTCGGCCAAGGTTCATAAATTATTCCTCCGAATTCCATTCAATCATGGTTAAAATTATACAGGAGAGTATGCTACTATCACTCATATAGTGTGTCAATTAAGTTCGACATTCAAGCTGATTGTGTAAACAAAAACAATTGCTTTATGGAAAGCTAAATATGGTAAATGCAGGAAGAAGGTTTTAAAAAAATAGAGGCTCTGCTATACGCAGTATATATAATTTGTGGCGCTTAACTTCGCCGCCACAACATGTCTTCCAAAGATTATTATATTATTCTTGGTGTAAAGCCAACTGCATCGGCGGATGAGATCAAACGATCGTACAGGCGTCTGGCATTTAAATATCATCCCGATAAAAATCCAGGAGATATAATTGCAGAAGCAGCTTTTAAAGAAATTGTAGAAGCATATGAAATATTATCTGATGCAAAAAAACGGGAAGATTATCACTATAAAAGATTTTACACTTATAATTACCAATACAAGAATGAACCAAAAGCAACCCCGGAATCCATTTTAAAAGATGCGGTGAAATTGCAACAACTCGTAGAAAGAGCCGACCCGTTCAGAATGAACCAGGATGCATTGTTATTCCAGGCAGAAGATGTTTTAAATGAAAATAATCTTGCTATTCTTAAAGAAGAGAAACAACTTTCTGTAAATGCTCAAATTATAAATGCATTATTGATTGCCTGCAAGCCCATGCATTTTTCTTTTTATTTGAAAGTACATGAGAAACTAATACAACTTCCAGATGAGAACTCCAAACAAGTGCTGACAAATTTTTATAAATCAAAACAAAAAGAAAACAACTGGAATAAGTATAAAGTTATTGGAGCTATTGTGCTTGCATTACTTATGTGCCTCGTAATTTTCCTGATCAGTAAATTATAACCACTTATTTGCTCTCATCCAGTTAATGCATCTTTCAAACCATTTATCTTGTGTAGTTGTATTATTCATACCAAAACCGTGTCCGCCTTTTTCATATACATGTAATTCTGCGGGCACTTTATTTTTGATCAATGCTTCATAGAACATAATACTGTTGGCGACCTTCACTACATCATCATCAGACGCATGCACTAAAAATGTAGGTGGTGTCTTAGTTGTTACCTGTTCTTCATTGGAGAAGTAATGTAAAAGTTTCTGATCAGGATTTTTGTTGATCAATGCATCTCTTGAACCGATATGTCCAATGCTGTCATCAAAACTGATAACAGGATAACCAAGTATCATAAAATCAGGGCGAATATTTGCGTCAGCTAATTCTTTGCGTGCAGGATCATTAAAATGCGTACCAACTGTTGAAGCCAAATGCCCACCAGCGCTGAATCCCATAATGCCCACTTTATTTTCATCTATGCCATATTGCTTTGCATTTTTTCTGATGAGATACAAAGCCTGTTGTGCATCCATCAATGGCACAAAAGATTTGTTTTCCATGCAGGCATCATTAGGCAAGCGGTAACGCAATACAAAAGCAGTTACACCAAGTTGATTAAATGCTTTTGCAAAATCATTTCCTTCATGTCCTGCAGCAACTACCCAATAACCACCACCAGGACAAATCAATACCGCAGTTCCATTACGTTTTTCTTTTGGTGCCTCAAATACAGTTATGGTAGGAATTGAAATTCCGCTTACGATCAGTATCCCATCTTTGTTCCATGAAGTATCAATAATTTCTTTTTGTTTTACTTCACATGGTTTTGAATTGGGTATGGCACCTTCATAAAGTGGAATAACTTTCTGTGCTTTCATTGATACTGTTGTAAACATTAAGCAGGTAAATATTGTTAGAAGCCTTTTCATATTGCAAGTTATAATAGGTTGTATATTGCTTTTATAAGCATCTAAGATAAACCAAACATAAATATATTCATTTGATTTGTGCATTAACGATAGTGAGATACAAACGATATATGGGCTGGTGCGGGCTTTTATCTATGGCATTATTCAGGCTTCCACTATTCTTTAATGAGCAAATCAATTTCTGGAAACTATTGGGTTGCGGAAAGAATGGAACCTTTGATATTTATCCGGACTGGCGGCAATGGGCAATACTAGTCGTCAAACGTGAATCGTCAAACGTGAATAAAGACAATAAACTTTTATATGGCTCTTTTATAAATGCATGGTGGAATTTTTTTCGATGTGAAGTTTATACCATTATACTTGAACCAATAGAAGGTCATGGCACCTGGGACGGTAAAGAAGCATTTGGTAAACTTCCCAGGCAAACTGACCACGAAGGAATGGTTGCGGTGCTTACAAGAGCCACTATAAGACTAAATCGACTGCGGCATTTCTGGAAGCACGTTGATGCCGTTGCTACACAAATGAACAATGCAGACGGCTTCATAACTTCTGTTGGAATAGGCGAAGTACCGTGGATAAAACAAGCCACGTTCAGTATATGGGAAAGCAAAGAGCATATGAAAATGTTTGCTTACAAAATGAAAGATCATGCTGAAGTTGTAAGAAAAACCAGGCAGGAAAACTGGTATAGTGAAGATATGTTTGTACGCTTTAAACCCATTTTATCCTTTGGAAATTTGCACGGTATAGATCCTTTGAAATTGAAGTTGCAATAATTTTTTTACAAGCTTTAGTACTACTATCATCGCCGCTTGTGTCACTCACTTGTACGTTCTAAACAGGTGTGAGCTATCAGGTATCAGCATTCAGTAAGCAAAGCATATTCACCTCAACCGCACTGCTGAAACCTATTCATGGGTACAAGAGTGCGACGCAACGCAGTTTAATTCAAGTACTCAAGCCGGGTACAAAAAAAGGCAACAGCATTATGCAGTTGCCTTTTAGTTGAGCCGCTATGGAGAATAAATAAAAGCCTATGAATTTTTTTGAATCACTAAATATTGAAGGTTATTAATTATAGTTTGGGGTCTGCTGCTGTAATATCGATCTGAAAGATTCAGCCATGGCAGATATTTTTACGCGGTCCTTTACTATGTGATAACTGGCACCACATTGTATGGCTTCTTTCGCTGCAGGGTCTCCCATTATCTCTGTTAAAACAATAAGCGGTATTTTCATCCCTATACCTGCAAGTTCTTTAAAATTATCGCTCATTTTTTTTTCTGAGAAAGCAAGATCATACAATAGCAGGTCAAATTTAACCGAACCCATTAGCGTTGTAGCTTCTTTCATTGTATAAGCATATATAATGTTTACCGACAAACCAGTTGCGGTAAGGGGGGCGTTAACCCAGTTAAGGTCGCTGTCATTGTCAGAGATTATTAGTATATGCATAATATGATGATTGCTACAAGTATAATTTAATGAACCTCTGTATTATTAATACAGTAATGTTTTTGTAAGTACTGTTAACTTTGTTTGTATTGGTGTGGCCATCAATTTATTTTGATGGCCTTTCACCATTACAATACATGTGCATCATTTCACTCTTAACCTCTTTGCAATTTCACTTCCGGGCTTCACATTTCTTTAATGCACACATGCACTATTGGGGTTTGCTATTATTTGGTTTTCCAGGAACAATTAGTTTTACAAAATATAATTAGTAAAATTTCATGGCTGGTTATAAAGACTCTCTCTCTCAGTTTTCAGCAACTTCTTTCGGGGTTAGCCCTGATCTTGAATCCTTAATTTGATGTAACAAAATAACTATATTGCGAAAGCTTAAAAAATAGTGTAATCAATGTTTTTAGGGTACTACTTCCTGTATGATTAGTGTAGTGTATTTACTACACATTTTTATTAATAGATATTATGTTTCATTGCTAATATCATATAACAGGAGTATAATTTTTTAACATTAGATTTATTAAATCTATTAGAATGCTTTTCTGTTGGCAAGTTCTGTTGATGCTTATTAGGGTGGACTAAAGGCGGTTAATTTTATAAAAGGAAGATAAGATATTTATTATGCTTCTAGAGCAGTTATTATATCGGGAATCATATCAAAATCTTTTGATTTATCTACAAAATGATCTGCGCCAAGTTTTAAACATAACTGGCGGTAATAGTCATTTGCATTATTGGTAAGCATTGCTACTGTAATGGAGGGGTACTTTTCTTTTACAATACGCAATAGTTCGATGCCGCTTGTGTCTGGCAGGTTAATGTCAAGAAGAATAATATCAGGTGTTGTTTGTTCCAGTATTTCAAGTGCGGCAGTAACAGTAAATGCATGGGAAATAGAATCCACCTGCTCAAGTTCATTAAGCATATCAGTCAACCTCTCAATAATCAGATATGAATCATCCACAATAAGTATCATCTTATTTTTTTTGTATTGCATTTCCCTCGCGGATTAATGCAAACTTATTCTTACATATATTATTAAAAAATAGTTCTCTTGCTCTCTTTATTGTAGTACGATTACTACAAACAGTAATGGTACTACAATAAACTTAAAGAGCAGGAAGTTAGTCGTAATAGGCTACTAAAAACAAACATCTTAAATACAGGCTTGATTATGACCTGTGTTTGGCTACTGCATTGTTCATTATTGTTCGGAACGTACAAGTGAGTGACACAACCGGCGATGCCATTTATTTGGATGCGCGGAAAATAAATTAAATGAGTTTATTTTCTATGGCGTATAGAGTAAGGTCTGCATTTGTTTTAAGATTCATTTTGGCCATTATGCGTGCCCTGTAAGTACTTACAGTTGTAACGCTTAACGACATTTGATCTGCAATATCTGAAACCGCCTTGCCGGATGCCAGTAATTTTAAAACTTCAAACTCACGGTCTGAAAGGTATTCATGTAATGGTTTTTCATTGTCTTTATCAAGACTTGAGGCAAGTTGTTCTGCAATGGATGGTGTTATATATTTTTTACCGAGTAATACACGATGTATTGCTTTTATTAATTCTTCCGGCGCAGATTCTTTATTAAGATAACCTGATGCTCCTGCCTTTAAGACCCTTATGGCATAATGCTCTTCTGCATGCACACTCAATATTAATACAGGTAATTTTGGGTTATGTAATTTTATTTGCTGTAATGCTTCCATACCGGATCGTCCCGGCATAGAGAGATCTGATATTACCACATCCCATTCTTCTTTCATCACTTTTTTAAGAAGGATATCTGCATCCGCAGCTTCCTGAACATCTGCAGTGGGAAATTCATCCAGCAATATCTGTTTTAGTCCACGTCTAACAACCGTATGATCGTCTGCAATAAGTATCCGTAGCATATTTATATATTTTTCTAAAAGGCTATGTAGCTTGTAAGGGTACAGATACATTTACCGTAGTGCCTTCACCCGGCATGCTGTTTATCTCGTATACACCTCCCATCATTAAAGTGCGTTCTTTCATTCCTAGAAGGCCCAATGTTTTTCTGTTACCCGTTGTACCTGCATCAAATCCTTTTCCATTATCTGTAATAGTTAACCTTAATATATTCTCTTTTATATCCACTGCTGTACTTACAAATGATGCACCGGAATGACGTGCTACATTGGTAAGCGATTCCTGGTATATACGGAATAAACCTATCGCTATATTTTTTCCTGTTTGCACTTCTTCAATAACTGTTCTAAAACTTACAGGTATTCCAAAACGTCTTTCAAATTCAAGGCTATACCATTGTAATGCATCTATAAGGCCAAGGTCATCGAGTATACTTGGCCGTAGCTCTGTAGCTATTTTCCTTACGGTTTTTACTGTTTCATCAAGTAATGTCAACACGTTCTTTATTTTTTGATTAACAGCTTCATCTTCTCCTTTTAACCTTTTTGATATCCAGGATACATCCATTTTAAGCCCTGTGATCTGTTGCCCCAGCTCATCATGTATTTCACGTGCAATAACAGATCTTTCTTCTTCTCTTATATCCTGGAGATGTGATGCAAGCCCTCTGAGTTCCTCATGTGATTCTTTTAGTCTTTGTTCCGTTATAAACTTTTCTGTTATATCATTTGAAAGTACCAATCTTACCGGGTGTCCTTTATAAATAATATCATCCCTGAATATCTCTACATATATAGTTGTTCCATCTTTCTTTTTATGGCGCCATATACCTGCGCGGCGAATACCTGTTGCTGATGTTTTTGTTTCTTCCAAAAAGATCGCCTTGTCTTCTTCAGGCCGTAAATCCAGCAGATTAAGACTGAGAAATTCAGTTCTCGTATATCCATAGTGGCTAACTGCAGCATTATTGACTTCTATAATGTGCCTTTCCGGAACTGTAAACATCCACATAGGCAAAGGATTATTCTCGAAGAGCATTTTATATTTCTGCTCCGAATCAAATAATTCTTTTTCTGCTTTTTTTCTTTCACTTATATCTATGCCCATTCCTATTAGGCAGGGCCTTTCATCATACATTCCGAAAATACCATTAAAATAATAGGGGGTTGTATTTTTATTTTTACTTACAAAATCAGCTTCCACATCAGCATACCCCTCTGTAAAAACAAGCTTTATCTTTTCACCAACAAATATTTTATCCTCTCCTTCAAAGAACATATCGGGCGTCATTTCGCTTATCTCTTCACTGCTGTAACCGGAAACGGCCTCAAACCGTTTATTCCATCGCAAAAATTTGCCATTAGAATCAAATAAATAAAAGATACCAGGCAAGCTGTTGATAATAGAATCTGAAAGTTCTTTTTCTTTCAATAATATTTTTTCAGACTTTCTTTGTACTGCATTTTTTACTTCAGTAACATCTGTGCACAAACACAAAAACTCATGAATACCCCCTTCGGAATTTCTTACAACTGTTACAGATATAAGAACAGGAAATATAGTACCATCTTTCCTTTTATGATTTACTTCTCCTTTCCAATATCCTTTTTCTCCAATCGTTGTTCTTATCTGTATACGTGCCTCATCTGTCATCTGAGGTTGAAGTATTTCATCGACAGTTTTATTCAATACTTCTGCAGCCTTATAACCATACATTTCTTCTGCAGCTTTGTTCCAGCTTAATATTATATTGTACGAAGTGGTTGAGTAAATTGCATCATTGGTATTTTCGATGAGCCTCGACATTTGCAAAAGCTGTCGTTCATTCTTCTTAAAAGCCGTTATATCCCTGCATATCCAAACATAGCCGTCTGTCTTGTTGTTTTTATCTTTTGTTACAGAAATAGATTCTTCTATTTCCAGTGCATGCCCATCCCTGTTCATATGCATAACCTCACCTATCCAAAAACCATTTTGTTTAATTCCGTCATCAATGCTTTTATAAATTTCTTTGGTAAGGTTAGGTCTTACTACATCCTTAAGAAGCATACCCGTTACTTCTTCTTTGCTGTACCCATATATTTTTTCAGCGGCTTTATTCCAGCTTATTATTTTAAATTCCAGATCTGTAGAAAGTATTGCATCTGCTGTTCTTTCTATCAATCCGGCAAGATGCAATGTATTGGTTATCTTATTAATTCCCGAAGGTGTATCAAGTATAAGCGTAAAATTTGCTGTGTCTTCTTTTATACCAGGTAGTGCAGTTATACTTATTATCACAGAAAAGATACTTCCGTCTTTTCTTCTGCAAGATTCCTTATTGATGTAAGCCCCATTATTTTTTGCGGCTTCAAGTGCGTTTAAATAATCAGCTTCACCCTTTTCGTTTCCACACAAAGCACAAAAAGTCAGGCCACACATTTCATGCATGGTATACCCTATAGTTTTTTCTGCACTCTTGTTACAACTGATAATTTTACCAGTGCGATCGAGCAAAAGAACCGCACGGTCTTTTGAAAGCTCCAATAACGCACTAAAACTATCTTCGCTAAATGCATTGAATTGTTCTGATAATCCCATTGGTCAGCAAAGACTTTAATTCAGTTAATATTTTGTTTTAGCCTTGGAGACTATATGCTGAGTTTCTACCAATTAAGTTCTTTATAAAAATAAGTAAAAACCAAAGGCCAAATAAAATAATATTTATCAATCAAATTGTGTAAGCATAAAATATATTTCTTTTTTGTGCCGTACACTATAACACAAATTAAGCTTTTGTTGCGTCGCACACTTCTAAGCTTTCCTCACTATTTGGCAAAATAAAAAACTGTTTATTATTCAACAAATATCTTCAATGCTTAATGAATATGTGAAAATCAAAAATATAAAAACCGCCAAAAGATAAAATTCTTTAATCTCTCGCGGAACTAAATTTTTATTTCCTTTATCTTGATGTGAAATTGAAATCATGCCTTCCATCATTACTATAACTGTAAACCCATGTATTGATAAAAGCTGCAGTGTAGAAAGGATAATGCCGGAAAAAAAATTACGTTGCGGTGTTCCTAAATTTGAACCGGGTGGTGGTGGTATCAATGTTAGCCGTGCTATTCAAAAGCTTGGAGGATCTTCATTACCAGTTTTTCTCGGTGGCGGCCCGGTTTGTATAATGCTGCAACAATTGCTGGAAAAAGAAAATATATACCCCCATATTATTCCCATAAAGGATAATACAAGAGAAAATTTTATTGTACATGAAACATCAACCGGCAACCAATACAGGTTTGGTATGCCCGGACCTTCGGTAGCAGAAAATGAATTACAGCAATGCATAGATTTTATTGCTGGTTTGCAAGCCGATTACGTTGTAGCAAGTGGTAGCCTGACGCCAAACGCACCAGTGGATTTCTTTGCAAGAATTGGCAAGGTAATTAGATATACCAATACAAAATATATAGTAGATACATCCGGCGATGCTATAAAACACGCATTACAACAAGGTATTTACCTGTGGAAACCCAATCTGGGTGAGTTAAGTGCCTATGCGGGTTACGATGAATTATCTGCTGATACTGCTGTAGAAGCAGCGAGAAAAGTTATTGCCGCAAAAAATGCAGAAGTGATCGTGGTCTCGATGGGGGCTGCAGGTGCTTTGCTTGTAACAAAAGATATTACTGAACGTTTTGCTGCCCCTGTTGTAAAAAGAAAAAGTACAGTTGGCGCCGGCGACAGTATGGTGGCAGGCATCGTTTACAGCATTGCCAATGGCAAACCCCTGAGCGATGCAGTAAGATACGGTGTAATGTGCGGAACCGCCGCTACTATGAATTACGGCACAGAATTATGCCGCAAAGAAGATGTGGAATATTTATATAATCAGCATTATTAATAACAGTAAAACAAAAACATGATTATTGATAGATTGGATAATGCACATCATTACTCATTAATGCACTCCGGTATAGCAAAAGCATTTGAATGGTTGCAAATGACAGACCTGCATACAATTGACGCAGGAAAATATTTTATTGACGCAGAAAATATTTTTGCTATTGTACAGGAGTACGAAACGCTTGATGCTACCAATGAACAAATGGAAGCACATAAGAAATATATTGATGTGCAATACATGATAAATGGTGAAGAACTGGTTGGTCTTGCATTATTAAGCAATCAAGCCATTTCAAAACCTTATGAAGAAGAAACAGATTTTTTGCAGGTTGCAGATGCACCTTCTTTCTTTGCAACTTTATCAGCAGGTAATTTTATGATCTTCTACCCTACTGACCTGCACATGCCATGCATAAAAATAAATACACCTGCAATGGTAAAAAAGGTAGTTGTCAAAGTCGCTCTGTAATTATAGAAAGTAGATTGTTTTATTGCGCATAATGATCTTATGTACAAGTGTGCGACGCAACAGACGATGCCACACTTACTGAAGACCGGCTCCAAAAAAGTATCTATACATTTTCTATAACCATGGCACTTGCACCGCCACCGCCATTACAAATACCTGCAGCACCATATTTAGCATTGTTTGCTTTTAGCACATTGATCAAGGTAACAATGATTCTTGCACCACTGCATCCCAACGGATGACCCAACGACACTGCACCACCATGCACATTTACTTTTGAAGGATCAAGATGCATGCGTTTGCTATTTTCTATGCCCACCACGCTGAATGCCTCATTTAATTCCCAATATTCAATATCGGTCATTTGCAAACCAGCTTTGTTTACCGCTTTTGGTACAGCAACTGAAGGTGTTGTTGTAAACCATTCCGGAGCTTGCTCTGCATCTGCATAGCTGCGTATTTTAGCAATGGGTTTTAATCCCAGTTCATCAGCTTTTTCTTTGCTCATCAGCACCAATGCGGCCGCACCATCATTCATGGTACTTGCATTGGCAGCAGTTACTGTTCCATCTTTTTGAAATGCCGGATTTAATGTTGGTATCTTATCAAATTTTACATTAAAAGGTTCTTCGTCTTTAGCAAATACTATAGGCTCACCCTTGCGTTGCGGAATTTCGACAGAAACAATTTCATTAGCGAATTTTCCCTGTTCCCATGCGGCCTGGCTGCGCTTATAACTTTCAATAGCAAATGCATCCTGCTCTTCGCGGCTTATGCCACATTCTTTAGCGCAAAGCTCTGCTGCATTGCCCATTGCTTTTCCATCATACACATCAGTCAATCCATCTTTTGCCAATCCATCGATCATGGTTGTATTGCCATATTTATTTCCCCAGCGCATACTATCAACATAAAAAGGAACACTGCTCATATTTTCCATACCGCCTGCTACTACAATATCCGCATCACCCAGTGCAATACTTTGTGCAGCCTGTGCAATAGCTTTCATACCACTGGCACAAACTTTATTTACCGTTGTACAATTAACTTCATTAGGTAAGCCTGCAAATTTTGCGGCTTGTCTTGCCGGCGCCTGTCCAAGATTGGCCTGTATTACACAACCCATCAGCACATCCTGCACTTGAGACGCATTGATGCCTGCTTTTGTAATGGCACCTTTAATAGCAATTGCTCCAAGTTTTGTAGCCGATATATCTTTTAAACTTCCGCCAAAACTGCCCATTGGTGTGCGCACTGCGGATATGATGACAACTTCTTTCATATGACTTTTATAATTTGAGGCTGCGAAGATAACGATTGTTAGTGTAAAGATTATGAGCCCGGCTTTTGTATTGCTATTAAACTTTTCTTGCGTCGCACCCTTGTGCGGCATTGCATTTTAGCAACAAATGAAAAGTCAAAAGTGAAAAGTGGATATTATGTTTTGACTTTTCACCTTTCACTTCTCACCTGATGAATTCGGCTCTGAACGCAAAAGTGAGTGACACAACATGCGATGCCACATGTACAAAAGTTTGCAACAAAAAATTACAACACCTGGTTAAACTCCAGCCGCTCATTATCGGGGCCGAGAATATTGAAATACCTGCAACCTTTATCCCAAAACTTTAAATATACCGGAGCTTCTTCTATAATATGGTAACCTGATGTTTTAAGAATGAAAAATGTCTCATCAATATTTTTTACATCAAACGCTATATGATCTACGTGCCCATCTTTCCTGTTTGCAATTGCGGATAACTCTTTCTCTGGCATCTGGTATAATTCTATAATGATCGCACCCTGTTGCATCATAATACAGCTGCCGGTTTCATTTTCATGCACAAAGTTTGCCTGCATTACATTTTTAAATCCGAGGTTGTTGTAAAATAATTCCGAATTTTTGATATTGGTTACAGGAATTCCAACATGCTGAATTTGTGTAAGGAATAATGTTACCGGCTGCATCGTTTTAAATTGATTTATGTAAAACTACAGAAATGATGCAATGCAAAAAGCCGTTAATTAATTAACGGCTTGGGAGTATATAAAATAAGAAACGATATTAATCATGCTCGGCCTTAACAACTGTGCCATTCGCGTTAAAAGTTACTTCCCATTTTATATTGTCACGCATAAAATGTGCTTTCCATGTTTGGTCTGTAGTAAATTTCCATTCATACACATTGTCTGTAGGGTAAGCAGCACGGAATGCATTTAATACTGTGGCGGGAACAGCACCATCGAGACATATAACAGAATGGGATGACTGGTGACCTTTGTCATCGAAATGTGCTTCATGACGCTGATCATCCATATTGAACTGGCAGGTAAAGCTATCATCGCTATTGTGTTGCCATTCTGTTTCTGTTGCAGTGCTGAAACTGCTGTTAAATGCTGCAACTACGGCTGCAGGTACGGCTGATGCAGGTACAATACTTACAGTTCCCGTATTGCCAGTAACACCTGAAACATCTTTTTTGCAGGCAACAAGCGAAAGAATGCTTATGGCCACTAACAGGATATTATTCTTCATAACATTACATTTTTAAAATGAATAAACTAATTATACTACTTGGTAGCAGTCATTCATTTATATGTAACCGTAAGAAGAAAAAATCTGTAAAAATAGTTTTTTGATCAGGCCTTCTTTCTAGAAGCCACTAAAACTACCATGCCGCAAATTGCCGCGATGGCACCGGTATAAGAATCAACTACCTTTTGATTTATGTTAGAAGATATAAACATGAAAATACCGGCAATAGTAAGAATAATCCCAAGTGCTTTCATGGTGTTTTATTTTTACAGTTAAATTTCCATTTATATAAATATCATGCCATATTAATAAATAGAAAATAAGCAGAATCAAAAGTTAATGGTTTAAACAAAGCTGCTTTATCTTCACATAAACAGTAAAACATGAAACATTTATTACTCATTTTTATTAACCTCTTTATTTTCATTAGTATTATGCACGCACAGGATAATACAGTTACCGGAGTTTATAACCTGGAAGGTGTTATGGAAACAGCTTCTGGCTTTAAGCTAAATGCTGATTCTACATTTGAATTTTATTTCAGTTACGGAGCGCTTGACCGGTATGGAAAGGGTAAGTGGGAAATTATCAATAACAAACTTATTTTAAACAGCAGGCCACATCCGGGTAATGACTTTAAATTGCTCAGCAGTGCTCACACGAACAATAACTTTATTACTATAAGCATCCAGGAAAAAAATTCAATGCTGCTTTCCTATGTTTATGCTTTTGCCGGCACTTTGAAAGAAGGTGAATACCCTGTAAGAGCAGACTCGCATGGCATTATAAAACTTCCGGCCTCCAATGCTGATACGCTGCATCTTCTTTTTGAGTTTACACCAGAAAGAATTTCTTCATTCGCTGTTAATACAAAAACACAAAACAGTTTTAGTTTTGCTTTTGAACCGTGGATAGCAGAAGTATTTTTTAAAGATTTTGGGCTTACTATAAAGGAAGACAGACTTGAAGGTAAACATCCATTACTTGAAAAAGATGATTGCGTGTACACCAAAGAGCAATAAACCGTGGCACTAAATATGCTTAATTTATTAAAGCTATATTTTCAATACTATACAATTCCGTTTTAACTTTATCCGTATGATAAAAACAATAAATAAAATACTTGCTTTTTCAGTTATTGTTTTTCTTGCTGCCTGTAATAATACTGATGAAAGTAGCAAACCCATAGAAGTGAAGAACGGCATTACGCCTATTTCTTACAGCAAAACAGGCAAAGGTGATACAGCGCTTGTGTTTGTTCACGGCTGGGGTATAAATAAGGAATATTGGAAAAGCCAGGTAGATGCTTTTAGTAACAGGTACACAGTTGTTACGATCGATCTCAGCGGGCATGGTGCCAGCGGCAAACTGCGCAGCAGTTATAAAATAGAAGATTTCTCTAATGATGTAATGGCAGTGCTTGATAGCCTTAACCTCAATAAAGTTATACTGATAGGCCACTCGATGGGTGGAGATATTATTCTTAATGTGGCTTATACAATTCCCGAACGCATTGTTGGTTTTATTGGTATTGATAATTTTAAAGATGTAGGCGTACCGCTAACCCCACAGCAACATAGCCAGATGGATGAATTTATGCATGCACTAAGCACTAACTATAAAGAAACAGTACGAGCATATTGCAAAACGGCATTGTTCCCGCCAAATTATGCAGACACTGTTTCTGTAAATCGTGTGCTTAATGATGTTGCCAATACAGATTCGACAGTAGCTATAAAAGCATTGAATGGCTTTTTTGATTTTGCACCGAAAGAAACAGCACTGTTAAAAGAATTGCATAAGCCGGTACATTTAATTGTAAGTGATTTTACGCCTATGCTGCAAGATTCAATTGCCAAATACAGCAGTGCGGGTATTGGCATAAAAACCATTCACGGCACCGGGCATTATCCTATGATTGAAAAGCCCGAAGATTTCAATAAACTATTGAGCGAAACACTTGATGAAATTGCAAAGGGCAAATAATATTTTTATAGCAGGCAATGGTTTCTCATAGCATCGCCTGTTGTGTCACTCACTTGTACGTTCTGAACAGGTGTTAGCTATCAGGTATCGGCATTCAGCAGGCGAAGCATATTTAGCTCAAAACTGAGTGCTGAAACCTATTCATCAGTATAAGTGTGCGACGCAACAAAAGCATCATAGTATTAATACCGCTAAGTACATAAAAAGAAAATATGATAGAAAAATTTACAATCAGGGTATATGGTATTTTAACGGATGAAAATAAAAGGGTTTTGCTAAGCGATGAATTTATACGTGGCGATTATTTTACCAAATTTCCTGGCGGCGGTATGGAACTTGGCGAAGGCACACGTGATTGTTTGAAAAGAGAGTTTAAAGAGGAAACAGGATTAGACGTAACTATTGGCGAACATATTTATACTACAGATTATTTTCAGCCATCTGCATTTAATAATAAAGACCAAATTGTTTCTATCTATTATCATGCGCATGCCAATGATATGGATGCGTTGCAAAACCTTATTATAAAAATAACACCCTTTGAATTTGAGGCAAACCAGATTAATGACCCTAATGGGCAAAGCGAAGTGCTGCGTTGGATAGACTGGGATATATTTACAGAAGAGGCTGTTTCTTTACCTATTGATAAGATCGTGGTGCGTATGTTGAAAGAAAGATACTAATTCTTTAACCTGCAGTTGGAATATTCATAAAATTGTCTGTCTCCTCTCCCATGGCTGCACGTTTCATTTTATGGGCAGTTTCTTTGCCAAGATATTTTTCTATGCGTTGCTCGACAAAATAAATTGCCGGGGTAAGAATAATGGCCACAGTGAATTTATAGATATAATTCATGGTACCAACTGCAAAGATCATTGGCCATGTCCAGTTGCTTCCTAATTTAAATGCAATAGAAAGTACAATAAAGCTATCTATCAATTGTGAAACCAGCGTTGAACCTGTTGCCCGGAGCCAGACCTTCTTCTCTCCTGTTACTTTTTTGATGCGATGGAAAACAGTTACATCAACTATCTGACTTACAAGAAATGCTACAAGACTTCCAAAAATGATCCACATACCCTGGCCAAAAATTCCGTTGAATGCATTTTGCATATCGGGTATGCCTTTGCTGGTATTGGTTGATATCCAAAAATCAGCAGCCGGTACATGTATAGCGCCGTAGAACATCAGGAATGCATAAGAGATCAGGATCACAGCCGTATAACTAATTCTGCGCACAGCTTTGGGGCCATAATATTCGTTTACTATATCGGTCATTACAAATTCAAGTGGCCACAACAATACACCACAGGTAAGATTAAAAGAGAGCCCGGATTGGCCGAACAGCGTAAAACCGGAGGGTTGCATACCGAAGATCTTTTCCAGCGAAAATATTTTTGTACCAATACATTCTGCAATAAGTGCATTAGCCACAAAAAATGCAGTAAAGCCAAGAAAGAGTTTGGTCGGCTTGTCTTTAAGAATGTTATGTATCATTATGTAAGAAAATAATAAGTGAGCTGAAATAAAAGCATTATGAAATTAATCATCCGAAGCCATTTAGGCACGATAGAAATTTTACGGTTAAAAAGTAATAGTAATTCCCACACATTTACAATAACCCCAAAAAAGAAAGATACAACTATGCCCAGAATGATGATATAATTCTGCGCATTCCGGTTGTCGATAAAATTATGGGTGTATACAATAACAAGACAAAGGAGAAATAAAATATTACATATAAAAGTTATTCTTTGCAGAAATAACAGAAGACGCATGGGAATTTTCGTGTAAAATACCATTAATTTGCCGACACATAATAGAAGAGTATGAAAAATATTTCGTGGAAAAATATTTTACCACACGTTATGGCTACAATTATTTTTATTGTTGTAGCTGTTATTTATTGCAAGCCTGCTTTAGAAGGAAAAGTAATGCAGCAAAGTGATATGATCCATTGGCAGGGTATGGCGCAATCATCTTTTCAATATAAAGAGACGCATGGCCATTTTCCATTATGGATAAATAGTATGTTTGGTGGTATGCCTGGCTATCAGGTTGCAATGGACGCTGATAATCCTATTTCGCTTGGTTACTTACATCATCTTTTTACATTATTTCTTCCTGCTCCTTTTAGCTATTTCTTTTTGCTTTGTATTTCTTTTTATTTTCTTAGCCAGGTACTAAAGGTTGATTACAGATTGGGAATCCTTGGCGCTATTGGTTATGCATATGCCTCATTTACACCAATTATAGTTTCAGTTGGGCACGTAACACAGGTACTGACAATGGGCTATTTGCCATTTTTACTTGGTGCGATTTTTTTAGTCTTTCAAAAAAAATATTGGATCGGTGCTGCGCTTAGCTCCATATTCGCAGCTTTGCTAATTGCACAAAATCATACACAGGTAATTTATTATTTTTTGATAGTCGCGGTTTTTGCGGGTATTGCTTATTATATACAATGGATAAAGAACAAAGAATACAAACACATCCTCATTACTTCAGCAATACTAATAAGTGCCGCAGTTATTGGCGTATTAACTAATCTCGTTTCCCTTGCAACAACTTATGATTATTCAAAAGCTACACTGCGTGGAGGATCCCAGATCATTGATACAGCTACAAACAAAACAAAAGAATCATCAGGCCTGGATATAAATTATGCTTTTGGCTGGAGTTATGGACAGGCAGAATCTTTTTCATTGCTCGTTCCCAATATTTATGGAGGAAGCAGCGAGCGCAGTGAACTGGGCGCAGATTCTCATCTTGCAAAAGAAGCCGTAAGCAAAGGTATCTCAGAGGATCAGGCTGAACAATTCGCGCAACAGTTTCCAACATATTGGGGTAACCAGCCGTTTACATCCGGCCCGGTTTATTTAGGTGCTGTAATTTGTTTTCTTTTCATATTTGGATTGATTTATTTGAAAGGCCCGGATAAATGGTGGATCGCGACGGTGTGTTTATTAGCTATAGTAATGGCATGGGGCAAAAACTTCGAAGGATTTAATACATTCCTGTTTAATTATCTTCCTTTCTATAATAAATTTCGTGTACCAACCATGACGTTGGTAATACCTCAATTCTTATTCCCCGTTCTTGCTGTTATTGCATTGCAGAAGGTTATTTTTAACGAGAACAATAAAGCTTTTGCAGAGCAAAAGCTAAAGATTGCAGGTTATGTAATGCTTGGCCTCTTTGTAATCGTTGGGATGTTGTATATGAGTTTTACATATACAGGAGAAGGAGATGCCCGAATAACAGGTGCACTTAATCAAATGACACAAGGTAATACAGATGTAGCCAACAGCTTTTATAATGCATTAAAGCAAGACAGGCAATCACTATTTGGAGCAGATATTTTACGTTCTCTCCTTTTTGCAGGTATTGCTTTTGGAATTTTATGGTTATTCATAAAATCTAAACTAAAACCAGCTTATGCAATTGTTGCTTTATTGCTTATAAGTTCAATTGATGTAATTGCAGAAGGAAGAAGATATTTAAACAATGATACTTTTATTGATGCCGGCACTGTAGATGAAAATTATTTTAAGCCATCACAGGCGAGTGAGCAAATTTTAAAAGACACTGGATACTACCGCGTGTACAACCTAACACAGCAAGATCCTTTCAGTGATGCACTTACCTCCTATTTTCATAATTCAATTGGGGGATATCACCCGGCTAAGTTGAGTATTTATGAAGACTTATTAAATTATCAGCTCCGAAAAGCACAACCAAATCTGCATGTGCTTGATATGTTGAATACAAAGTATGTTATTGTACCCGGCCAGCAAAACCAACCAGTTGCACAACAAAACCCGGGAGCCTTAGGGCCATGCTGGTTTGCAGGAGTAATTGACTTTGAAAAAGACGCATTGTCTATCATGAAAAGAATAAACGATTTCAATCCAAAAGATACGGCTATACTCGATGATACGTTGAAGAAAGCGCTGCCGTTTATGCCAGTTCCGGATTCTACCGCAGAGATCAAACTTATTAAGAATGATAATGACGTTATAACGTATGAAAGCACGTCTGTAACAAATCAGTTTGCCGTTTTTAGCGAAATATATTACGACCGCGGGTGGAAGGCTTACATTGATAATAAAGAGTCACCTATTTTTCAAACAGATTACGTACTTCGTGGCTTAGCAATTCCTGCAGGTAATCATGCTATAAGATTCGAATTTAAACCGGCATCTTATTATAATAGTTTAAAACTTTCTATTGCAGGATCTGCTTTGGGATGGATAATTATTCTTGGTGCCATTGTTCAATTTTTCAGAAAGAAAAAAATAACAACCGCATAAAAATATTTGAATCAGAAAAAATAAAAAGGGCTTTAGATAAGCTCTTTTTTATTTTGATATACCAGTAAACCTTTTTCAGCATAATTATTTACCAGGCTGCACCTATATATTAAACATCGTTGCGTCGCACTCTTGTACAGTTAAATGAACGATGAACATTAATATTGAAGTAATTCCATTTTACCTATTAATCTTGTTGCCCATTCTACCGAACGTACAAGTGAGTGACACAACGAAGTTTAATTGATGATCCCCTGCCTGTAATAAAAAAATGGGGCTACTAAATAGTGCCCCATTTTATATAGTTTTTGTTTGTTTGTAATTACTGCAACTGTATAACTAATTTGGGCCGAAGTTTAGGATTGGTATTTTCTGAACTGGCAAAAATCATAGAACGATAAATATTTTCATTTACCAGGCTAATTCTAAATCCATAATTCTTAGATGGATCAGCAGCCATTGCCTTAACCATGTTAGTAACATCAACTTTTGTATTGTATGCCCATTGGCTGTTAGATGCCGGAATAATTGCCGCATCTGCAGTAGTTACTGCAGGTTGAGTATTCCATGTAAGTGTAGCTTCGTCCCAGGTGCCACCGGTAACTCTTTCAATTTTGCATGCATTATCGGTGTTGTAGGGAGAACCTGAATACCCCGAATTACCATTAGGATTTGAGATTGAACTACCTTTTGCGTACAAAAAAAGCTTTGCAGAAATAATCTGAGCATCGGCGGGAATCAATGCAATTTTATCAAACCTCAGATAAGAGCGAACGCCCATTTGCAATCCGCCGTTTGTCCATGAATCCATTGAAAGCTCCTGCGCCCAGTCACCTGTACTGTTTGCCCAGCTTGCATCGCCGTTCCAAAAAGTAACATAAGTATCCTGACCATCTTTTGCATTTGGCTTTAAGATCACTTTTGTAACTCCCAATGCATCTACCGTTTTTAAAAAAACCGCATCTTCATCTTCAATAGCCGCAGGTTGTTGTACTAGCGGTTTTGTAATCGATTCCTTCTGGCATGAAAGAAAAAACGTTAAAAAAAATAATGTACCTGCAAAGATTTTGCAGGGCATTTTAATTGATTTCATAGATACAATTTTTGAGGTCAAAAGAAAAAGGGTTTAGGGAGAAAATCGTAATAATAGCAGTTTTAAAAAATGCATTTTTAAAACTGTTAAAGCGAATATAGAGCCTAGATATTTACTGCAACAAATAAATAAATAACTGTGCGGTTTAAACGAATAACTGTAGCAAAATCGGGAATAACTGTTATTCTTCCTCTCCTAAAAAAAGGCTTAAAAATTCTTTTTTTCTTCTTGATGCAATTGGGATCTTTATTCCATCCTCCATTTCGATAATACCATTGCCTTTATGATACCTTTTTATGAAATTGATATTGATAAGGTGTGAATGATGTATCCTGAAAAAAATATCTGGAGAAAGCAGGTCTTCATATTCTTTGAGGTTTTTAACTGATATTATCTTACGTCCATCATTCATATAAAAGTAAGTGTACTTTCCACTGGATTCGCAACGGATAATATTATTTACCACAATAAACTCATATCCAAAATTGGCAGGTACTGCCAAAGATTGAAGAATTTTTTTTGATGTATTAAGGTTGCTCAGCAGGCTTTCAACCCTTTGTTGAAACTGTTGTGAATTAATTTTTTCGAAAACTTTATTTACAGCAGCAATAAGTTCTTCTATATTAACCGGCTTTAAAATATAATCAAGAGCACTGTATTTAATTGCTTTTAAAGTATAATTATCGTAAGCGCTTACGAATATCACTTCAAAGTTTAGTGGTTTCAATCTGTCTAATAGATTAAATGCATTTCCGCCAGGCATTTCTATATCAAGAAAAATGAGTTCTGGCTTTGTCGTTTTTATAAGCTCAAAAGCAGTGTCAACGGAACCAGCTTCTCCTAAAACATTTATTTGCGGACAATATGTTTCAAGCAAGTTTTTTAGCATGCGTACATTACCTGGTTCATCTTCTACAATTAATGTTTTAATCATGCCTATGATAGATTAGTTAAGGATACTGTTACATTTAAATTGGTATATACAAAGTAATTCTTGTGCCTTTGTTAACCTCTTCGGGAAAGGCATCCTCTACTTTCATGGTTATTTTTTCTGCATTTTCGCTATTCAACACTTCAATTCTTTTTTCGATAATAGACATTCCTTTTGATTGATGTTCGTCTTTATTAAAGGTTTTTAAAGCTGCCGCCGAAGCTCTTCCAATACCATTATCTTCAATAACACAAACGAGGAATTGATTTTTTATTGAAAAATTTACTGTAACTATTCCTCTTTCAACGGCTAAATTTCTTATACCATGACGAATGCTATTTTCTACGAAAGGTTGAAGTAATAAAGGTGGAAGATATACTCCTTCGAAGCGCATATTTGGTGCTACAATTATTGTATAATCAAAATTTTCTTCAAATCGGGTATATTCTAATTTAAGGTATGTAGTAAGATATTTTATTTCTTCATCCAAAGAAATGAAAGATCTAGCTGATATATCCATTGTTTGCCTGATAAGGGATGCAAACTCGGTAATGAATTTATTTGCATCAAAGATACTTTTGCTAAAGATGTATTGCTGAATTGAATTTAAACAATTAAATATAAAATGAGGATTCATTTGAGCACGAAATGCCATTTGCTCCAATTCCGAAAGTCTTTTTTGAGTTTTTAATTTTTCTTTTTCGTTATTCTGTATCTTCTTTATACGGTTTACAACCAAAAACCATATACTTATTCCAGTTAAAGCCACCAATAAACCAATAAACCAAGACTCTTGGTAAAAGAATTTTCCAACAGAAAATGTAATTTTAATAGAATTGCTTTTTTTACCAAATGCATTTACGGCATATAATTCAAGTATATAATTACCTGATGATAGAGACGGAAAATCTAATTTATTCTCTTTCGTTTTGCGCCATTCTGTATCAACTCCCGAAAGCCTGTAATAGTATGTAATGTTACCTTGAGATTTAAAAGAAACACAAGAGAAATCAACCGATAGATTGTTATCATCTGCAGATAAGTAAAAGTTTCTTTCCAAAGAGCTCCATTTATGCTTTTTTGAAATGACATTATCAATATTTAAAACGGAAATTGAATTGTTATCAACTTTCGAAGGATCAAAAAAAGTTAGTCCGTAGGGTGTGCCAATATATATTGTATCGTTTTCTGTATAAACGCAATTGATTATATCGCAGTTAAGGCCGTTGCTCGACGTATACTTAGATATTTTGTATTTCGTTCCTTCAAATGAGATTTTGTTTAGCCCCTTATCTGTACCTACTAATAAATAATGATTTTGAGCAGTTATTACTCTACACATATTGCTTGTGAGTCCTTCGCTTTCTGTTATATGAACAAATATTTTGTTATTGGCATAACCAACTACACCATTTCCATATGTTGCAATCCACAGTGTATCACCAATTCTACTTAATTGAGATATTCGAGAGGCTAATATAGATTCGTTATCACCAATAAACGTCTGCTCTTTGTTTTGATTTATTTTATACAAGCCATGTATTGTACCTATATAATATAAGCTATCGAATTTATAAGCACAAGTAGCTCTTTGATTCCATATTGTATCAAAATTTGACGAATCTTTTTTAGAAATCTCAAATACCAACCTTCCGGTAGCAACTAAAAGTTTATCATCATAAGTAAAAATATTCTTAACCGCGTATGCAAAAGCATTGACCAGTGCGGTTTCCTTGCCGTCCCTTAAGATAAAATGTACTCCACTCGCGCCTGCAATTAATTTATCTTGACTAACTATAAGTGAAGTAACACGCCCAACTAAGTTGGTATTCAATTTCGTGTAATCTAATTTATCAGAGCGTAAATCAATCTTCCAAACCAGTGAGTTATTTGTTCCTGCTGAAACAACGTGGCCATTTTTTACAATTGAGTAAACCGGTAAAAGATTTCCATTAAAATTAATATCGTAATTTTTAAAAGCTAAAGAGCCAAGCCTATATATTCCATAACCGTTAGTAGCAAACCAGTAATTCCCTTCGGTGTCTTTAAAACAACTATTAACCTGAGCGCTTATTGCAAATACAGATAAAATTTTCCATTGGTTTATATTATACAACAATATTTTATTTGTACAGTTAATAGTAATAAGAGAGTCATTTAGATAAGAAAGACTTGTAAAAAAAGGTGGTATATCAATATCTTTTGAAACATTGAGACCTTCAATGTTAATATGTATTTTTCCTTTTGTTGGGTACACAAATAATTTTCCATGCCGAATGGTAGTATTAGTATTCACCAAGTTTAGGGAGGTTAAAAACATAGCATATGAAATTGAAAAATTATTTTTATCTATTTGCAACTCACCTAAATTGTTTGTATTCCTTGTGACTAACGTAGTTAATACTGCAATATTTCCATGACTATTATTTCCCAGGCTGTTGTTTATAAAAGAATGAGATTGGTAATTATTAATGTAATGAATACTCCCTGATGTATCAATAATATGAATAGAAGAGATTTCTATCAAGATGATATTTCCATTACTATCTTCGCAGATATCCCGGGGTTCTGACGAAAATTTTATTTTTGCCAGAACAGGATCATTTTTAGGAGAATAGATTACTCCATTTTTGTAATAACACACAGAGTTAGTAAAAGATATTATCCAAATCCTATTTTTTGAATCTACATATAATTTTAATACTTCATTGTCAGTCAATCCATCTGCAGTTGTAAAATTCTTAAAATGTATCCCATCAAATCGACTTAAACCAGTTTCAGTTCCAAACCAGAGATAGCCATCGTTATCCTGAACCATACTATATACAGTTAAGCCACTTAATCCATTAGTAAGATCATAATGTTGGTAATTATAATCTTGTGCCAAAGAAGAAAAAGTGAAGAAAAGGCAAATAAGAATATTAAAAAATCGGGTTGGCATCAGGCTAAAATTATGCAATAATAGTAAATGCATAAATACTTTAGACCCGGCAGATGTTTATATATTAAACTTCTGTTGCGTCGCACACTTGTAGATTCCTACCAATATGCAGCATTGCAAACCCCGCTCAATAATGAATAAAACGCCGAAGAGTGCGACGCAACCGGTGTTTAATGAATTTCTAAAGCCTGGACAAAAGTGCTTTTATAACATTTTATAGAAATATGGCTTACCAGAAATAATCTTTAGTACAAGGCTCCAAAGTCTTAATACATTCCGGGTAAAGCCTGCGATATTTTTTACCTGTGCAAATGGGTTACGGAAATGCAGAATGTTATCTATAATGCTGCAAAAGAAAAACAAAGGCACATCAACAGTATGCATGAAAAGGTGAAATAAAAACCATGCAATGCCAAATTGTTTACGTATGCGCAAATGATTAGATACCATTAATTGCAGCCCTTTTTTATCAAAAATATTTTGATAACCCTTATCTGTTGATTGTGTTGAGCTATTGATAGCTTCTCCCTGTATGTGAATTGTATGCAGATCTCCGTATACACAAATATTTCCCACCTTGTTTAGACGGCTGCACCACTCGATCTCTTCAGAATACAAAAAAAAATCTTCATCAAACATACCTGCACTTTCTATGGCATTTTTTTTAACCATCATAAATGCACCGTTTATCCAATCTACTTTTTCTTCTGTAGAAGCAGCGGCTATATTGGTTTTCTTAACTTTTATTACGAACGCCATCTTTCTGAGCAAAGCACCTAAATAAGGTAATGGAAGCAAGTGATTCAAGCCTCCTTTCATGAAAAAATTTCCCGTGATCTGCGGTGATTTATCTGTATTCAATAACTGCACAGAGCAGGCTATATAAGAAGAGGGTAAAAACCTTAGCAGGCATTTTTCTATTGCATCATCTAAAATAATAGTATCAGGATTCAGCAAAAGAACGGTTTCTTCTTTCGATTGCCGTATACCTTCGTTGTTGGCTCTTGCAAAACCTGCGTTATAACCCATATCTATCCATTTTATAAAAGGATATTTGGCAGTAATTATTTCTTTACTGTTGTCATTAGAATTATTATCAACAATGATCCATTGAAAATTTGGCCCGGAAGAATATTGCAACGCACTTTCAATGCAATCAAGAATAAGTGCAGCACAACGATAATTTACTATGATGATGGAGAGGGGCAAATAAGCTTTTTAATAAATCAGGATAAAACAGGTTTGGAATATATTTTCTTAAATGCGAGGAACAGTCCTCTTGTAACAGCATTGCTGTCTATATAAGTAGCCAATTTCACACTAAAATTATCAACAGGATTAAAACTATTACCGGGTACTAATCTGTCTGCATATAATTTACATTGTTCTAAAAAGGAAACCACAGATTCACCATTGCGCTTATTCTTCGGTGTACGCATTAACCGATGAGCTAATCCTTTGGAGTAAAAACTGATAAAATCCACTCCGTACCTTTCTATTACAGCTTTTAATAACAAGTTTTTCGATTTTAATTGTTCGAGGTAATTAATAAACTGGTTAAATGCAAGCTGCATTTTTATATCTGCGGAAGTAGAGGTAGTGCTTTGATGTAAGCGGAATGCAAAACATTCTTCAAAGGCGGTTGCTTTATAGCCTATCAAACTAGCATTGATCCATAGCTCAAAATCTGCGAATAGTAGATTAGGGTAAGTTGGTATTCCTCCAAGTGTATCATAGTCTTTAGAGCGCATCATAAAACCAGTACCATTTGCATCAATGATATTACATAAAAACAACGCCAGAAATTCTGATGCCGATTGTACTTCATCCATTGGCTTACATCTCTTGATGCATTTGCTTTGAGCATCTATATATCGAAAATGTGTTTGATAAAGGCATGCGTCAGGATGTTTTTTTATTAATTCATCCATAACTGACAGGTAATTTTTTTCCAGTACATCATCATGACCTATTAGCGTGATGAATTCGTTTTTTGGGATATCTTTTATCCTGCCCCAGTTATCTTCAATAGAGAGCGATTTTGAAGAAGGATAAGTGAAAATACGGCTATCGTTCAATGATTCTATCCATTGCAATGTCCCATCTGTACTGCAATTATCCAGTACATGTAAATTGAAGTTGTTCAATTCCTGTGTAAGGATACTGTTTACGCACTCCTTTACATATTCACCTCCATTACGCACAGGTAATATTATGCTGTATTTCATCAAATCAAAAATATGTATAAAACGAGATTAATATTTTTGAAAATTTATTTGCTGCTTAATCGAATTCCATTATTTTAGCCTTCTAAAACACTTAAAAAATGAAAAAAAGTACCCTTTTAAATTTAAGCCTTCTCGCTTTTTTCTTAGCAATACAGTCCTGTAAAAAAGATTCAGCCTTAGTAAACAAACCAACTTCAGAAACTGCAACAAGTAACTCTGAAGACGATGCTACCATTACAGACACATCTTTGTTATGTTATTTTCCATTCAATGGAAATTTGAGAGACAAAAGTGGTCACAATAACAACGGAACATTGGTAGGAACTATATCTTACACTACTGATAGATTTGGGAATGCTTTAAGGGCTGCATCTTTTAGTGCTTCCAATTCTTACATTGAAATTCCAGAAGCTCAGTTTGTAGGGCTAACGAATATGACTATTTCAATGGACTTTTTTGCTACTTCTCCCGGAAGGCAGCTATTGCTAAGTAAGATAACATATGATATACCCTACACCTCGCCTGACTTTAATTCTTCATTAGTCTTAGTTGTAGAACAAAATAACTTTAACCCAATTCAATTTAATACTAAAAAAGAAGGCTTTTGCAACTCCCCATACGATTGGGATTGGAATACAACAACCAATAGTAATACAAATTTTGTACTAAATAGATGGAATCATATTGCAGTTACATTTAACAATTCAATACAAAAAATGTATTTAAATGGCGTTTTGGTTGGTTCCGGAACAAAAATACCAAGTCCAATTTGTCAGGGAGAGCCAATACGATTAGGTGTATGGTGGTCTGCTGATCCTTTATATTTTACTGGAAATATGGATGAAGTAAGAATTTTTAAACGTGTACTTTCTCAAAAAGAAATTCAAAAACTTGCGGTCAGATAAGCAAACCTATTGCTGCTACTAATCGATTTTAACTGAGCCTTTGGACTCTTGCCTGTATCAATTACACTACAAGGGTATGAATCTATGTTTTTAATTTTTATTCTAAATCTTTAACGATTATGAAAAACCTCCTTGTTTGGATTTCGTTTACACTTTTTTTCTATTCATGTAAAAAAGATAATTCATCTGTTCCAGAAATTCCTGTTTCCAATATTCATCTTGATAATGGACTTCTTGCATATTACCCATTTAATGGTAACTCAAATGATGAGAGTGGTAATAATAATAATGGAATAATATCAGGAGGTGCAATCTCTTATGATGAACATGGTAATGAAAACAGTGCTTACAATTGCACTTCTAATGGAAATAAAATTATAGTTAATAATACTAATGGATCAATATATTTTGATACTGCATTTTCTGTTTCGCTAAATGTAATGATTAGGGCCTTAGGCAGGCAATGTTTTTTATCAATTGTTAATAATTCCAATGGCAAAGCACCTGCTTTTGTTGTGGGAACGAATTTGCCTGGAAATTACAATCTAAATTTTGCGATTCCTTATGGTTCCAATCCTTGTGATGGTTATAGCACCGATGAGACGACTATAAACAATACATCTTCAATACAACTACAACCCGAAAGCTGGTATAATGTAATATGTATCTTTAGCAATGGAGTTTCAAAAGTTTATTTAAACGGAGATTTGGTTGCAACGAAAACCGGGTCAGAGAATGCCGGTCATGTTTGTCCGGATACACAATTGCTAATTGGAAGTTGGTGGAATGGTGACCCAATTTCTTTGAATGGCAGAATTGACGAAATAAGAATATATAATAGAAGTCTAAATTTCGAAGAAATTGATGAGCTATCAAAAGACTTTCAATAAATAAATGTTTCCTTCTGAAGGAATTTTGTATAATTTATAAATGATTTATAGCAGCCCTAATTGCACTTTTATATTAAAAATGATTTTTTTTATTTGATATTTAGCTCTTGATCTTTTCATAAAATTAAGGGTGAGTATTTGTTTTGAAAAGTTATCAATTTCTTGGAGTTTATTCCTATTTTTTTGCTTATAAAAATATTTGCGCAAAGAAAATGACATACTGATAAACCATTGTTCAAGGTGTAAATGAATTACATGCTGTATATGTATGAACTCGCCCCTTTCTTTAAAATATTGACTGAGTAAATTGTAAAACCCCACACAGCCATTATAATAGCTATCAAAATTTCCTTTTGAATAATTATTTTCATGCAAATTATGAGAGCTATAAATTTTATTTCTAATTATCCCTCCATTTACTGAACCAGTCAATGCAAGCAAAGCATGGTCAGCAAGATGCGGGCTCCCATAGTCAGGTATATAACCAATTTTTATCACATCCGCTTTTCGTAAAATACAATTAGACCAGAAGATAGAAGGGTTTTTTTTAGGATGCAATACCTCTGAAGGAAAATGCAGGCTGTCTATTTCTTCAATTTTATCAACATCGCCTCTTTTTCGAATAAAGCCTCCATAGACAGATTTATCTGGATATTGATTTATTAAAGGAACCATTTCTTCTAAAAAACTAACATTTAACGGGTCATCATCAGTTATCATTATTATATATGGTGTGTTAGATCTTTCAATGCTTTTATTAAAGCTTTTGATCATTCCCAAATTAATTTCATTGGAATAATATTTAAACCGTTGATCATTTAAAGATTTAATAATGGTTTTTCCGCTTTGCTCAGGGTCATTATCTGATACCACTACTTCAAAGTCAGTATAAGTTTGTCGTGAGAGTAACTGCAATTGAGTAAGTAATATCTGCGGCCGCTTATAAGTACTAATACAAAAACTCACAAAAGGCATAGCAATTATTTTATTCTTTTTAAGTATCCTTCAGGCGCAACACTGATTAATAATTTGTTATCAATAGATTTATCAATAACAAAATTGTCCTTGTCTTTTAAAAACTCCCTTACAGCAGTCTTTGGGTTATTGCCAATACCCCATGGCCTCTTTTCTTTAAAATAATTCTCAGGCAAATCTTCAACAATAGTATCAAATACTACAATGTAAGAACCTACGCTTACAAAAGGAGCATACAACTGCAACTCATTTAATACATGTTCATGTGTATGATTAGAATCCAGGCAAACTAAAATTTTTTCTTTACCTGCTGCTGCTGCTTTAACCTGATCAATAATTGATTCACTAATGGCTGAACCTTCAATCATTTTGATGCGCTTATACATTTGGTGCTTCTCAATCTCAGTTTTATTATGTGCACGAATATCTATATCTATACCCAATACTTCACCGTTACCAATCAACTCCAGTAGTGATGCATAATAAATCAACGACCCTCCATGAGCAATGCCAGTTTCAATAATCAAATCAGGTTTTACTTCCCATATAATTTCCTGCATCGCAATCATATCCTGCGGATATTGTATAATGGGTCTGCCCATCCAGGAAAAATTATAAGAATATTGATTACTGTTTGACGCATCATTGAATTTCTTTGCTGCGTCTTTTAAAACACTATTATTACCATTCGACTCAATTCGTTGTTTTCTTTCTTCTATGAATGCTTCTATCGGATTAACCATTGTTGATTATTGTTTTTAATTTTTTGTCGTCACCCCAGAAATGCATTGGCTCATAATCCGGGTATTGATAATGCCCCAGGTTCAGTGAAATGTTTTTATTTTTTTCTTCAAGATATTTTTCTACTAAAGACTTTACGGTTGAAGGCTTACCGCTGCAACAATTAACAATTCCGGTAACATTATTTTGTGTTGCAATCTGAACTACATACGTCGCAACTTTTTCTACTGGCAAGTAATCTCTTGTTTGTTCACCCCCACTCATATTAAAGACCTTATCACCGTTAGCCAATGCTTTATCAAGTTGCGAAAGTAAGGAATTAGGGTTTTGTCCACTGCCATACATGTAAAACAATCTTATCCATTTTAACATATAAGGTTCAACTTTCTGAAGTTCCTGCAAAAATTTTCTCAGGCTATCCTTTGCCAAGGCATAAGGATTTGCAGGCATCGATTGCATATCCTCACTCAAAGATCCATCCTGCATACCATACTCAAAGCAAGTGCCTGTAACTGTTATATCCTTAATGCCATTGACGATTAAATTTTTTAGAAACTTATAATGAAGGGGCAAATTTGTTTCAAAATGAAAAAGCGATTTATAATTTGGCAAACCTTCCCATGCTAAATGTATGACTGCATCCGGACTGTCAAAAAACAAAGCATAGTTTATTGATTCGTCAAAATCCTGAAAATTAAAAGCAACATATTTAACCTGGGAATACCACGAAAATTGTTTTGCTTTTTCTTCACGGGCTGAACTGGCAATAACCTGGTAATTATTTTTTAATAATTCCTGCACAACATAATTTCCAATAAAACCTGTTGAGCCTGTTACCAATATTTTTTTCATGCTGAAATATTAATACCTGATTTTTTTGAGCCAAGCTGCAAAACTTTAAGTAATCATCGTTGCGTCGCACTCTTGTACGGTTTTATCAATGCTCAGCAAATAACAAAACCTTGAAGTGTGCGACGCAACGATGTTTAATCGATAGACAAAAGCCTGGCTCAAAAAAGGTTTATCCTGTCATTTCCAATTTTGGAATAGGAATTACAAACTTACCACCCCAATCTTTTATGTATGTAAGTTGATTGCTGATCTCCTCCTTTAAATTCCATGGAAGAATAATTACATAATCAGGTTGCTGTTGTTTTAGATATTCTTCCGCAACTATGGGTATATGGCTTGCCGGCAAAAACTTATTTTGTTTATGCGGATTGGCATCAACAACAAAATCTATGAGATCATTTTTGATACCGCAATAATTCAGCAAAGTGTTTCCTTTTGCTGCTGCACCATAAGCAGCCACTTTTTTATTAGCTCTTTTTTGCTGAATAAGAAAATCAGTAAGATCGAGTTTTACTTTTAATGCTTTTTGTTGAAAATTGTCGTAATAAGAAAGTCCGTTTAATCCTTTATCAATTTCTTTTTTCAAAAGCAATTGCACATTCTGCGAAATTGTTTTGCTGTTATCTTCCTTATGTTTTGCATAAATACGCAATGAACCGCCATGCGTTGGAATTTCATCTACGTCAAACAACTCTAATCCCTGTGATTCGAAAATTTGTTTTACTGTATAAAAAGATAAATAAGAAAAATGTTCATGATAAATAGTGTCGAACTGGTTATTATCAATAAGCTGCATCAGATGAGGGAACTCCATCGTAACAACGCCTGTATCTTTCAGTAATATTTTCATGCCAGCAACAAAATCAACAATGTCCGGAACGTGTGCCAATACATTGTTTCCAAGCAACAGATCTGCTTTAATATTTTTATGAACAAGTTCTTTTGCTAAGCGTGTCCCAAAGAAATCAACGACAGATTCAATACCTTTATCTATAGCAACTCTAGCCGTGTTTGCTGTTGGTTCAATGCCTAAAACCGGGATATTTTTCTCCTTAAAATATTGCAGCAGATATCCATCGTTGGAAGCAATTTCAATTACCTGTGATTTTTCATTATACCTAAATTTGTCTACCATAAGGCTGGTATACTTTTTTGCGTGTTGTAACCAACTTGTAGAGTAGGAAGAGAAATAAGCATAATTGCTATTAAAAATGGCATCTGATTTTTTGTATTCATCTACCTGCACCAAAAAACAATGATGGCAAGTAAACACTTTCAAAGGATAAAATGCTTCCGGTTCATTTAACTCTTCTTTTGTAAGATAAGAATTTGATGCCGGTGAATTTACCAGGTCAATAAACACATGTTGTAATTCAGTTTTACAAAATCTGCATTGCATAATTATATTCCTTTGAAATTTATATCTAAGTAAGGATGATTATTATCACGTTCAGAAATCTCTGTTAGTTGCAAAGGCCATTGAATATTTACAAGAGGTTCATCATATTTTATTCCTGCTTCTGCGTTAGGATTATAAAACTCTGTATGATGATAAATGAGTTCACAATCATTTGACAGCGTTTGAAAGCCATGTGCAAAACCTTCGGGTATATAAAGCATTTTCTTGTTTTTTGCAGAAAGCTCCGTTCCAAACCATTGCAAAAAAGTTGATGATCCCTCACGAAGGTCAACAATTACATCATATACTGAACCTGCAATACAACGTACCATTTTTATCTCACGAAAAGGTTTTACCTGGTAATGCATTCCCCTGATCGTGCCTTCTGTAAAAGTTGCGGAATGGTTTAATTGTACCCATTCTTTATTATGACCAATTTGCTGAAATTCGTTTTTACAATATGTTCTTGCAAACCAACCCCTGCTATCACTAAATGGCGAAAGCTCTATAGTATAACTGCTGTTTAATTTAGTTGGAGTAAATATCATAGGTTAAGGTAATCATTGATTTGCTGAAAAGTAAAATCACCTTGTTTATCACTTGACTGTTTATACCAATTAATAGTCCATTCAATGGCTTTTGCCGCGTTCAATTTCGGTTTCCAGTTAAGCTCTTTAATTGCTTTAGTTATATCCAGTTTTAATAGGCCTGCTTCATGAGGTTGATTATGATCGGATATATCTTTCCATTCACCGCTACCCCATATTTTTATTGATAACTCCACTAGTTCTTTCACAGTAAGATGATCTTCAGGATAAGGCCCGAAGTTATATGCATGTGAAAAAGAAGTTGCATTTTCATATAATAGTGCACCAAGCAAGAGATAACAACCAAGTGGCTCTAATACATGCTGCCAGGGTCTCACTCCATGAGGATTACGCACTTCAATAGGCTTATTCTGCACCAATGCTTTAACTATATCAGGAATAATCCGGTCTTTACTCCAGTCACCACCGCCTATTACATTGCCTGCACGCACGCTTGCAACTGCCTTCCCGTGGACATCCAATTTATTAGTATTGAAAAAAGAATTCCTGAAAGAGCTTACTACAATCTCAGTACATGCTTTGCTGGCGCTGTAAGGATCGTAACCACCAAGCCTATCATCTTCATTATATAAAATATCCGCTTCTTTATTTTCGTATACTTTATCTGTTGTAATAATAATAGCTGTGCATTTTTTTTGTAATGATCTTAATGCTTCCAGCACATTAGCTGTGCCCACTACGTTTACATCAAAAGTTTCTGCAGGAATTTCGTAAGAGCGACGTACCAGTGGTTGTGCCGCAAGGTGAAATATAAAATCAGGTTGAAAAGAAAGTATTTCTTTAGTGAGTTTTTCTTTATTTCTGATATCGGCAATTATACTCTCTGCAATATTCAGAGGTTTAAGTGAATTATATAGACAATTTTCATATTCAGGCTCTAGTGCGTAACCCTTAATATTCGCACCCAGCAAATGCAACCATGCAATCAGCCATGAGCCTTTAAAACCCGTATGACCTGTTACAAAAACGTTCTTGTCTTTATAAGCCGATTGTAATTGTTGAAATTTTACCACAGTTTCCATTTCGCCTTATTATTTTGCCATAGTTCTTCTAATTCCAGCTTATCTCTCAATGCATCCATGCATTTCCAAAAACCTTTATGTCTGTAAGCCACTAACTGATGATCTAAAGTAAGTTTCTCAAGGGGCTCATCTTCCCACATCATATCTGCAACATTTCCATCGAGGTATTTGAATACTTCAGGCTTTAATACAAAGAAGCCGGCATTGATTGATTTACTTTCATCTTTTACTTTTTCCCTGAAAGAAACAACTTCTCCGTCTTCTGCAAGATCCATCCCTCCAAATCTTGCATCCAATTGTACGGCTGTTACTGTGGCTGTTTTTCCATGAGATTTATGAAATTCCAAAAGTTTATCAATTTTTATATCACTTACGCCGTCGCCATAAGTAAGCATAAAATCTTCATCCCCTATATACTTCTGAACCTGTTTTAAGCGACCTGCGGTTTTTGTATTGGCCCCTGTTTCGACCAATGTTACTTTAAAAGCTTCAGTATTACTTCCGAGAATTTCCATTTTGTTATTCGCTACATCAATAGTAATATCAGAGTTATGCAGGAAATAATGCATGAAATATTCTTTTATAACATAGCCTTTATAGCCAAGGCAAATAATAAAATCATTAAATCCATAATGACTATATATTTTCATTATATGCCATAGTATTGGCTTACCTCCTATCTCAACCATCGGCTTTGGCCTCGTATCTGTCTCTTCTGATATTCTTGTTCCAAGCCCCCCAGCAAATATGACTACTTTCATTTTAGTTAAATTGAAATTGGCGCAAATCTAAATTATTTGCAGTATTTCCTGCCTACAATTAATGAGCCGTATTTTTGCTTAAAGTTGAATAATGATATCTGATATAAGCAAGGATTTAAAAATATCCCTCATCATCTGCACCTACAACCGGGATAAATATCTGCCCGAAGCGTTGGAAAGCATTCGTATGCAAACTGCTGACAGCAATGTATTCCAGCTTATCATTGTTGATAATAAAAGCACTGACAATACAGCTTCTATAGCAAAACAATTCATTGAAAGTAACCCTCAGCTCAATATTAAATGCGCTTTGGAAACAAATAAAGGACTCTCTTTTGCAAGAAACCGCGGCATAAAAGAGGCCGATGCTCCGATAATTGCATACGTTGATGATGATGCGATCCTCTCCCCCACTTATTTAGAAGCTATGTTGAAATTCTTTTCAGCATACCCGCAGGCAATCGGTGTTGGCGGTAAAGTAATTCCAAAGTATGAAGATGGCAAGGAACCAGCATGGATGAACAAATACCTTAGCGGTTTCGTTGGCAAAGTTGATTACGGAACTGCTACAAAAAAATATGATGCTGATATGAAATACCCTGCCGGCTGTAATATGACTTACAAAAAAGATATATTGCTAAAAGCAGGTGGCTTCAACAATGATCTTACATTTCGCAGCGATGATAAATATATTTTCTTCAAAATAAAAGAATTGTCAGATGAGATTTATTACGTACCCGATGCTTATGTTCATCATTACATAGATAGCCACCGGCTTGCGTTTGACAACTTCAAAAAATTATTTTTAAAGACAGGCAGCGAAGAAAAGATCAGAATAAGGTTGCAACAGGGAAACACCGGCGTTATAAAAAAAGGTATTGAGTTCTTTATCAAATGCGCTGCCTCAATTCTTATTTGGATATTATTTTTATGCAAAGGCCAAAACATAAAAGGCAAGTATGTTTTTCTCTCGCAATGGTTTACGCTCAAAGGTTTTTTTATGAAAGAAGTTTTTGTAAGATAATTTTTATGAGCCAAACTAAAGCCCTGCTATTAAGCTTTCGTTGCGTCGCACACTTGTACCGAAGAATATAATTCAAAGTTAAAACGACATTTCAAACTCCTTACTTGTCCATAAAAATTCCGAACGTACAAGTGAGTGACACAACCGGTGTTGCTACAAGTACTAAAGCTGATAACAAAAATTATCTTACCAATACTACTGTTCCTTTCCTGTACACTGTGCCGCACAATGCCTGCGCTCTTATCTGGTAAACGTAAGTACCTGTTGGTTGCTTTATTCCTTTATAAGTTCCATCCCAGCATTCGGCCGGATTTTTTGTATGAAATATCAAACTGCCCCATCTGTCGTATACACTGAAATCAAGACTGGCAAGCGTTCCCCATTTGCGCACGTTAAAGCAATCATTATTACCATCATTATTTGGCGTAAATGCAGATGGCAGTTTATAACCGTTCTCCACAGAACCCTTGAATACATTTACGATGATAGAATCTACACCTGCACATCCTCCTGCGTTTGTAACCTGTACATAGTAAGTGCTTGTTTGAAGTGGAGCAGCTATTGGATTTGCTATAGTAGAATCTGACAAATAAATTCCGGGCGACCAATTGTATATTACTCCACCAGTTGCTTTAAGGGTTGCTGAACCGATGACGCAATCAATATCGTTTGATTTTGTAACGTCAATGCTTGATAATGAAGTAATATTTACAGTAGTGAAAACAGAATCTGTGATTGCACAAATGTTATCTGTTATAACAGCCTTATATATAGTTGTAACATCAGGAGTAGCAACAGTAACAGGTTTATTACTTACTGATAAAGTATTTGGCGGATACCATGCATATTCATCTCCACCAGACGCGGTAATTGTAACAGATTCACCTTTACAAACCCCCGCCGAAGGCGGATCAATTGCAAATACAGGTAATTGCTTTTGCTACCTGTACTGAATCTTTTGCTTTACACCCCTTAATGTCTGCTGCTTCCACAATATAATTTGTGGTAGCATTTGGTGTAGCAACAGGAGATGCAAGAGAAGGATCATTTAACCCTGATACCGGCGACCATATATAAGAAACAGCGGTAGGTGATGTCGCGGCAATGGTTGTGCTGTTACCAAAACAGATCAACGAATCTAATGATCCTGCAACTACAGCTGGCAAAGGGTTTACAACGACTGCTACAGAATCAAGCGCCTTACATCCTGCGTCCGTTGTTACGGTAACAATATATTTAGTGCCATTTGATGGAGTAGCTAAAGGTGTTGCAGAAGTATTGGAGGAAAGTCCGCCAGAAGGACTCCATAAATAGCTTACCCCTTGTGTAGCATTAGTGGAAAGCAACACTGAGCCACCTGCGCAAATAGCTGTATCTGCAAGTACTGTTACAACAGGCATTGGGGCTACATTTAGTAATACTGAATCACTTTCTTTACAACCATATATATCTGTTACAACAATATAATACTGAGTTGTATCAATTGGAGAGGCAAGTGGATTTTTTACAGATGGATCTGATAATGTATTGCCTGGTGACCATGCATAAGCTTGTACATTATTTCCATTTGCCGTCAATGAAATATTTGAACCAGTACATATAGTTGTATCGTTGGTAACTTTTAGCTGTATTGCAGTGTGAGCACTAAGTTTTAATGAATCTGAGCCTGCACAACCAGAAGTGTTTGTTACATGTACTATATAGATGCCTGCTGTATCTGCTATGATTGTTTGTGTTGTACGGCCGTCATTCCAAAGATATGTTGAGCCATTGTTGCCGGCGTTTAGTAGGAGACTACCAAGCCGACAGATAGTTGTATCGGGACCAAGGTTTACAATGGGTGAAATATTTTGCAAAGTATTGATACTGTCCCGAACTGTGCATCCATAATAATCTGATTGAACCCAATAAATACCAGGTTGATTGACTGTAATAACACTATCAGTTTTTCCATTATTCCAGGTATAAGTTCCTTCGGGAAAAGAAGTTTTAAGCAGTAAACTGTCCCCACTACAAAAAGCTGTATCAAATAATGGCGTTTTAACCGGCGATGGCATAACAACAATACTTTTACACAGTGAAGTTTGCGTAGCAAGCCCTTCATCTACCATCAGGTTAATATTATATATCCCAGGTGCATTATAAGTAATTTGTTGGGGGATGGAATCTGAAGAATTAGGAATGCTGGAATTGTTGCAACCTGAAAATTGCAAACGGACAAGCGTATTGCTATTTACGTTTGGTATAAAACTGTAAAGATCTGATCCAATCCTAAAAAATTTGGAAAAGGAATTTGGAAAAGACAATCCAGTGATATTATTTAGAATAATTGAAGATGGGGTGCTTTCAATATCAAATCCGAAATTAAGTTTTATAATATTATTGGACTGTTCATTCAAAACGTAACCAAAGATTCCATCGCACGATTGAACGATTTGTATGTCTCTTGGCTCATTTAATAAGCCATTCAAATTTCCTAAATTTATTGCAACAGGTGTGTTTAGAAGTGAAGTACCAAAATCAAGTCTTGTTAGTGTATTATTGTCTCTGTTTGCGATAAAAATGTACCATTTAGAATTGTTTTTTATAACATGAATTCCCGACGACCAATCCAAGTCTCCGAGATTGCCAAGATTTATAGCTGTTGGAGAAGTGGTAAAGTCAGTTCCAAAATTAAATCTTGTTAGTGTTTTATTTTCAGCATTTGGCGTAAAGCCATACCAATTTCCATTTTCATTAAAAATATAAATATCATGTGGATAAGCAAGATTACCGACATTGCCCCAATTTATCACTATAGGAGACCCATTGGTAATATTGCTTCCAAAATCAACCTTTAAAATAAACGGAATTGTACCTCCTCCAATATATCCTCCTACAATAAATGCATACCAGGAATTTCCATCTTTGATCAATTGAACCCCTTCAGCATTGTTTTGTAATAAGCCCCCAAAATTTCCAAGATTTACAGCAGTTGGGGCATTAAGTAAACTGTTACCAAAATCTAGTCTTACCAACTGCCCCGGATAGTTATTTACAACAAAACCATAATAATTTCCATTCACTTCAGCAAAATCCATAAATACAGGAAGGTTTAATTGATTTCCTATATTTCCAAGATTTATTCCATCAGGAATTTGATTTATTGCAGTTTCACAAAAATTCCAGTAAAAATTTGTACCGCCAGTTGTTGTATTCTGTATTGTTACAGGGGTATTAATACACACTGTATCTGGTGCAACAAAACCGGCAATAACAATCGGATCTGGAATAAGCGTAATGCCACAAGAGTCAGCAATAAAATTCTGACAAGTTGGATTGCTATCTTTTATGCTTGCAGAATTAAGTAAGCCACCATTCCAGGTATTATTTCCCTGCTCATTCTTAAGATCATCAAAAGTGTAATATGCTTTTAGCCCGGTTTGGGCTGATGGATTCGGTAAAGATTTGTCCATATAAGTCTTTAATTGATCTTGCGTGCGTGCAACATTCCAAATCCGCACCTCATCAATTAAGCCTAAAAATTCTGATGGCCATGGGTTGGATGTACAGGCTGTAGTACCAAAAGTAGTAGCGTAACTGTTTGTGATCATATTTCCGCTACAAGCAATTTCACTTAACAAATAACCATTGCGGTAATATTTTAAAGAACTACCATCATAAACCATTGCTAAATGATAGGTCTTATTCAATTCAATACTACAAACATCGGGTGTTGCAAAAAATCCATTTGTGGTTGTAATTTCTGCACGGTTTGCTCTTAGTAAATAATTTACGTCGGTGGGATCACAATGTTTAGAAACGATATCCCCCCATAAAAACTGTTATTATATGCCTGAGTTTGGCTTATTCTTGCCTCAACTGTTACTTTGTTTCCTGTAATATCAAGATCACCAATAGTTATTCCTGATTTTGCCGCGAGCACATTCAACCATGTATTCGCGCAATTCTGCCCGTTCACAGTGCCTGCAATAAGTAAAAGGATAGATAGTACAAAAACAAATCGGGTGAGTATAAAAAAAATAGGCAGTTTACGGGTTGCTCTCAACATGTTCTTATTCATGTTGGGTAATTATATCAGCGAATATCCTGATTTTCCTGAAAAAATCATTTTTTTATAGTGAATTTAATAACTCTTAAAGAATCCTTTCGGCATGGGAAAAACAGATAAGTGTTCATAATATAACAATAATTATTTTTTTGTTGCCACATGCTTTGTTGCACAAGTGTGCGACGCAACATAAGCATTATTTGTATCCTATCGCCTGGTTCAAAAAAATCCTTTCCATATAAAATTGCAGTGACAACCGGTGAGATACCCTTGGCATAAACCGAAATAAAAATCTTTTGTAACTCTAGTAAAAATATTGCGCCATGCAATTTTGAAATAATTTTTAAACATGCTTGTAGGTTATAAGTAATATTTTTTATGTACTTAGCTTAATGTTCTCTACTCATTTATCGTTGTGTCACTCTCTTGTACAGTCAAACCTTTATTGAGCAATGAACAAAGCCTAAAAGAGTGCGACGCAAGAGAAGCATCTTGCTTATTCTACAGGTTGGCTCAAAAAAATTTTCTTTATTCACTATCATTCTGTTCTCAAACTCTTTACAGGATTGGCTATTGCAGCTTTGATCGCCTGGAAACTTACCGTTGCTAAAGCAATAAAAGTAGCAAGCAATGCAGCAGCAATAAATACCCACCATTCAATATCTACACGATAAGCAAAATCCTGCAGCCACTTATTCATAGCAAACCATGCAACAGGACAAGCAATAACAGCAGCGATAATTATGAGTTTCAAAAAATCTTTTGTGAGCATGAAAACTATTGCACGAACACTTGAACCTAATACTTTGCGAATGCCAATTTCCCTGATGCGCTGCTCTGCTGCATAGGTTGCTAAACCAAACAAACCCAAACAGGCAATGAGAATAGCAAGTATTGCCATACCTATAAAAATCGTTTGCCTTACTTTATCTTCTGTATAAAACATGTCCCATTGTTTATCGAGAAAATGATATTCGAATAAATGGTTCTGGTCAATACTGTGCAATACTACGTCCATTTGTTTCAGAGTCGCACTTATATCTCCTGTTTTTACTCTTGCAGTAAAATAATCAATGTTATGAATGGGATTATTTTGGTAAGCAAGTATCATTGGCGACAGCGACTGGTGCAAAGATTGAAAATTGAAATCTTTTACAATACCAATTACGCTTGCATAAAACGGTTTATCAAGAGATGAAAAATCTCCACCATAATTCACGGAGGGGATTTCAATAACCTGTCCTGCAGCTTCTGTAATACCAAGTTGCTTTGCTGCTGTTTCATTTATTAATACAGATGATGAGTCTGAAGCATCACCTGCTTTGAAATTTCTTCCTTTCACTAACGCTACTTCATATGTTTTTAAAAACTGTTCATCAACACCAATAAAAAATGCGTCATTATTTTTTGTTGAGCCTTCACCTTGCTTTTTTACTTCTACTTTTGGCAGGTTTTTCCATTCGCCTGGAACTCGTGAACTTACAGATACATCCTGTACCTGCGGCAATTTTGCAAACTCATTTTTTATTATTTCTGCGGAACGGCGCACCTTGCCACTATTGATATCTACCACTACCAACTGATCTTTTTTAAAGCCCATGTCTTTAGTGTTTACATACTGCATTTGCATGTAAGCGACAATTGTAGCAACGATCATGACAATAGAAAGTGTAAATTGAAAAACAACAAGAGAACGTCGAAGTGAAATATTTCCCTTGCCAATATTTATCTTGCTCTTGAGCAATAGCAAGGGTTTTAAGCGTGCCTGGAAAATTGCCGGATAGATGCCGGAAATTAAACTTACAAATACAATAATAAAAACCATTCCCAACCAAATACGATAATCAGTTTCTACTCCCAGCGCAAGTTGTTTTTGCGTAAAATCATTGAAAGCCGGCAATAATATTTTTGCAGATATTAAAGCAAGTAACATGGCGATGGTGGTTAATAAAAATGCTTCAGCAAGAAATTGTGCTGCCAGATTTTTTTGGGATGCTCCTGCAACTTTACGCACAGCAATTTCTTTAGCCCTGTTAGCAAAACGAGCTGTTGTTAAATTCATGTAATTGATGCATGCAATAAACAAGACAAACAAAGCAACCACTAAAAAAATATAGACATAAGTAATGTTACCGGTGTTACCGGGATTGCCTTCAATACCTGCCGAGTAAAAATGAACATCCTTCAATGGCTGAAGTATAAAATTCTGTTTTGCTTTTGTTTGTTCCCCACTATTTTTTACAACAAGGTTATTGATCTTTGTTTGAAGGTCATGTGCATTTGCTTTATCATTCAGCAACAAGTAAGTACTGAATGCATCAGAGTTCCAATCTGATTTAATAAACTTTTTGAACTCATCATTCTCAATACTTGACTCTGAAAAAAGAATATTGAATGAAATGCTGGAATTGGCAGGGAAATTTTGCAAAACACCTGTTATTCTATAAGGCACCGTGTCTCTATCCGCCTTAATTGCTTTGCCCAGCACATTAACTGAATTGAATAACTTTTTTGCTTCATCTTCTGTAAGTATAACAGAATGCGGAGCAGTTAAGGCTGTAGTGCGATCACCTTGTAACAATTTAAAATCAAAGGTTGTTAAGAAAGCCTCATTACCTATAGTGAAATCTTCATAAAAAACATTATTATTTTCTATAGTAGAAACGTTAGCCCGCCCAAAAGTTGTAATACGTACAGCATCTTTTATTTCCGGGAAATCTTTCTTTGATGATTCTGAAACCTGGTAACCTGCACCTGCAATCTTTGTTTCTTTTCCTTCCGCAGATGTTTTATCATTTACAACACGATAAATATTATTTGCATTTGCATGAAAGCTGTCGAATGTAAGTTCATCAAAAATATAAAGCGCTATCAGCAGGAAACTTGTTAGCCCAACTGCAAGACCAATAATATTAATGAAAGAAAATACTTTTTGTTTCATTAAGTTTCGCCAGGCGATTTTGAAATAATTTCTTATCATGTTATAATTTTTATGGCTAGCATTTTGTTCTTTGGTGATCCTTTGTTGTGTCACTCACTTCATCGTTCAGATCAATACTGAACAAGGTGTACAAGTGTGCGACGCAACGAAAGCTTCATTTCTATGCAATGGCCTGGTTCAAAAAAATCTGTTTTCATTATTCTGTTCTCAGACTTTTTACCGGGTTGGATAATGCAGCTTTGATTGCCTGGAAACTTACTGTGAGCAATGCAATAAGCAGCGCAGCAATACCTGCAACAGCGAACACCCACCAACTAATATTTATTCTATAAGCAAAACTTTGCAACCATTTATTCATTGCCCACCATGCTGCAGGAAATGCAATCAGAGAAGCGATCAACACAAGTTTTAAAAATTCTTTTGAAAGCATTTGTGTTACCTGTGTTACGCTGGCACCCAATACTTTTCTTATACCAATTTCTTTTGTGCGTTGCTCAGCAGTGTAAGTTGCTAAACCAAATAAACCAAGACATGCAACGAATATGGTAAGTATAGAAAAGATGTTGAGAATAGTTCCTGTTTTTTGTTCTGTTGAATAAGTTTTGTTGAAAAGGTCATCCATGAAACTGTAACTAAATGGTTCTCCTGTGTTATAACTTTCCCATTGTTTTTTCATTGTTGCAAGCAAGCCTGCAACATCAGTTGTTTTGGTTTTAAATATTAGCCCTCCTTCAGGATACAACGTCATGTATAACGGACTAACAGCTTCATGTAAAGATTTGAAGTTGAAATTCTTTACTACACCAATTACTTTATACGGAATATTATGCCCTCTATCACTATTCTGTCTTATAATTGTTTTGTTGAGCGCTGTTGTGTTGTTCCACCCAAAAGCCTTTGCTGCAGTTTCATTAAGAATAATCCCGAAAGAGTCTGTTGGAAATTCTTTTGAAAAATTTCTTCCGCTAACCATTGTCATACCCATTGTTGGAATGTATTGCTCATCCACATGAAAATCTACTCCGTTTACAACAAGGTTATCATTGCCTTGAGGGTAAGCCAATGCATTATTGTAATTTGTTGGTCCGGCGGGCTTGTACCATGAAGTAGTTGCGTTTACAATTCGCGGATCCTGCAACATTTGTTGTTTAAAAACTTTTTCATTATTACCTAATACATAAGAGTTAGGGATTGTAATGATCTGTTCTTTATTAAAGCCAAGGTCTTTGTTTTGTATAAATTTCATTTGCTGGTATACAACGATAGTCCCGATGATCAATGCAACAGAAATAAAAAATTGAAACACTACCAAACTGCTTCTTAAACCAAGGCTTTTATGTGTTGTAGTGAGCTTACCTTTTAATACAGCTATAGGTATAAAAGAAGATAAATAAAATGCAGGATAAATGCCGGCGATGATACCGACGATCAAACCCAATCCTGCAAAAGCAAGAATTGGTTTAACATCGAAAGTTAACTGCTTGCCTGAAATATTATTGAATGCTGGCAACGTCAGTTCTACAATTGCAAATGCAATAAGTAATGCAAAGAATGTAATGAGTATTGACTCTGATAAAAATTGTTTTATTAGTTGAAATCTTCCTGAGCCTGCAACTTTTCTTATACCAACCTCTTTTGCTCTTTTAGAAGCGCCTGCTGTTGAAAGATTGATGAAGTTGATGCATGCAACAAGCAACATGAATATTGCAACGCCTGCAAAAATGTACACGTACATTTCATTGCCGCCGGGCTCAAATTCTGTTGTTGTGTTTGAATTAAGATGAATATCAGTTAATGGTTGTAATGTAAAACCCAAAGAATTTCCTTTCTCTCTGAATTGTGCAAGACTTAAACCCATCTGCTGCTGTATTTGCGGACCCATATATTTTGCCACCATATCAGGTAAGCGGGTTTCCATTTTTACAAGGTCAGTATGTGGCTTTAATAAAAGATAGGTATGATAACCACCAAACAACCACGAATCAGATTTTGCTTCTGCCCAACCTGTCATTGATCCAAACATATTAAATTGAAAATGTGAATTTGCAGGAACGTCCTTGATAACACCTGTTACAGTATAAGGCTGATTATTAAAAGCCGTAAGTGCTATTGTTTTACCAATTGCAGTTTCTTCACCAAAATATTTTTTTGCAGTTGATTGTGTAATCACAACAGTGTTTGCCTGCAACAATGCGGATTTTGGATCGCCTTCCACCATTGGCAAAGTGAAGATGCTGAAAAAGTTTGGATCTGCTAATGCAAACTTGTCGTCCTTAAATTCTTTGTCTTTATATAAAATTTTTGAGCTGCCAAGAGAAAGTAATCTTGTTGCATCCTGCACTTCAGGAAAATCTTTTTTCATAGTTTGTGCAACAGGCGGCATTGAAACACTCTCATTTATTTTGCCGCCATTAATGTCTGCCTGGAAAACAACTCTTGCAATATTGTCTGCATTCTCATTAAACCGATCGTAACTCAATTCATCCTGCACATACAGCATAATGATAAAGCACAATGCCATACCAATAGATAAACCTAAAATGTTGATGGCAGAAAACAGTTTATTCTTACGAATGTTTCTCCATGCTGTTTTAAAATAATTCCTAAACATGATTAGAATAATTTTATCATTATAAATATTGTTCTGCGGTTAAGGCTGGGATCAATATTTTTTTACTTGGCTTTTTGTTCTTTATTCATCGCCTGTTGTGTCACTCACTTGTATGTTCTGAACTTTGTTGAGCAGTGAACAAAGCGTACAAGAGTGCGACGCAACGATGTTTAATTCTTGTTCAATTGTTTGGTTCATAAAAATCATTTACACATTTTCACATCTGTACATCATTCCGTTCTTAAACTCCTGACAGGATTTGATAACGCTGCTTTTATCGCCTGGAAACTTACTGTTAGTAATGCGATAATAATTGCCAGCAAACCCGCAACTATAAATATCCCAACACTAATATTTATTTTGTAAGTATAATTATCCAACCATTTGTTCATAGCATACCATGCAACAGGACTTGCAATTACAAAAGAGATAACAACGAGCTTTAAAAAATCAAGTGACAATAATTTTGCAATGCCTGTGACAGATGCACCTAATACTTTTCTGACACCAATTTCTTTGGTGCGGGTTTCTGCTACGTAAGCCGACAAACCAAACAAGCCCAAACATGAAATGAAAATTGCAAGGCTTGCGAACAAGCCAGCCATTGTTTTGGTACGCTGTTCGCTATCAAATTGCGTGGCATATTCTTCATCAACAAATTTGTAAGCGAATGGATATACAGGATTATTTTTTTTAAATATCTGTTCTGTTTTTGCAAGGGCGTCTGCTGTTGATAAGCCAGGACTGAGTTTGATATGCATTCCTGTAAACCATGCGCCGGGTCCTTGTATAACTGTCGGGGGCACTTTTTCGTAGGGTGAACCTATAATATAATCTTTTACTACGCCCACTACTCTTAGTGGGGTATTGCTATAAGTTCTAAAAATTGTTTGCCCAACCGGGTCTTTAAAACCCATAAATTTTACAGCCGTTTCATTCAATACAACTGCGTTGCTATCTGCGGGGTATTTATAAATATCAATATCTCTCCCTGCAATTAAGTGAAGCCCTGCAGTTTTTACCCAATCTGCATCTTCACTATATAATGTAATGGTTGTATTGGTGTCTGTTGGGTTCTCATTAATCCAACGCAAGCCCCATGTATGTGCGCCTCCATTTGTGACACCAATTAAGTTTTTTGTTACCGAAGATGCAATTCGTGAATTGATAAGTTCTTGTTTTATGATTGGATAATTCTTATCAATATCGCCGACAAAATCCACATGAATTAAATTGTTATTTGAATAGCCTTTGTCTCGATCCTGTGCGTATTGTATTTGATTGCGCACAACTATTGTTGCAACAATTAAGATTATAGTAAAGGTAAATTGCAACACCACTAATACTTTTCTTGGTGATATTGCGGAATTTGTTTTTTTGAATTGCTTTTTAAAAATGCTCGCGGGTTTAAATGAAGAAAGATAAAATGCCGGGTAACTACCTGCGAGAAGACTGGTAATAATAATAAATGCAAATGCACAAAGCCAGAAATAAATATTTGTATAAGGAATAGGAAGCTGTGTATCAACAAGTGCATCAAAGGCAGGTAATACCAGTTGAACAATGAACAAAGCAATAACGCCTGCAATGCTGGCTGTAAAAAAAGCTTCTGTAATAAACTGGCCAATCAGCAAACTTTTTCTTGCTCCTACCACTTTACGAATGCCTACTTCTTTTGCACGCTTTTCACTTCTTGCCGTGCTTAAGTTCATGAAGTTAATACATGCAATCAATAATATAAAGAAAGCAATAACAGCAAATACACGAACAGTATCTATGCGGCCGCCTACAGATTTACCGTCTTGAAATTCAGAATACAAATGCCACTTGTCTAAAGGGAAAAGAAAATGTGTCCATACGTCATTTCGTCCGGTGTAGTTCTTTGTTATGTTTTTTATTTTTTCATTTAAAGCAGCAACATTTGTATTTGGCTTTAGAAGAACATAAGTGGATGTATTGTTGCTAAGCCATCTTTCCGTTTCATTTGTATAGCCATCATTTTGCGTATCACGAAAAGACCACGGTAGCAGGTAGTCAAACTGAAAGCGTGTATTTATTGGTGGATTTTTTAAAACTCCAGTTACCGTGAAGTTATCTGCGTTCTCCGTTTTAATAATTTTTCCAATAGCATCTTCATTACCAAATAATCTTTTTGCAAGATCTTGTGTAATGACAATACCATTTCGATTTTTGAGTTGCTCTGCGATATTTCCTTCAATTAATGGAAAATTAAACATCTTTAAGAAAGAGCTGTCGACAATAAATCCTTGCATTGATAAAAGGCTTTTGTCATTAGTAGATAAAAGCCAGTCCCTCAGTTCCCATACACGGGTAAAGGCGTCAATTTCAGGATAGCTTTTTTTTAAAGCCGGACCCAGTGGCTGGGATGTTGCATCTACGGCTCCCGGATGCCCATCTGTATTACTGGTTAATACATATACTTCATACAGGTTGTCTTTATTTTCATGAAACTTATCAAAGCTTATCTCATTTTGTATCCATAATAAGATAAGCATAGCACCAGCCATGCCGATTGCTAAACCTGCAATGTTGATAAAAGAAAAACTTTTCCCTCTTACCAAAGATCGCCACGCAGTTCTAAAATAGTTCGTAAGCATAGCTATAAGTTAATAGGTGATAAGTTCTAAGCTTTATGTTTTAAATTTTTGTTCTCTATCCCTTCGTTGTGTCACTCACTTGTACGTTCAGATCATTAATGAACAAAGTGTACAAGTGTGCGACGCAACGAAAGTTTCATTTTTATTCTAAAGCCTGGTCAATAATATTTTTCTTCATTTACACATTTGCACATTGGACTTACTCCGTTCTCAAACTCTTCACTGGATTACGCAATGCAGCTTTTATACTTTGATAACTTACTGTGATCAACGCGATGCAAACAGTAACTAATCCCGCCAATGCAAATACCCACCAATCAATGGAAACTTTATATGCAAAGCCTTGCAACCACTGGTTCATAGCGTACCATGCAATGGGAAATGCAATGAGCATTGAGATGGCAACAGGTTTTAAAAAATTAGCGGACAATAATGAAACAATATTGGGAACCGATGCACCCAACACTTTTCGCACACCAATTTCTTTAGTGCGTTGCGCTGCAGTAAATGTTGCCAAACCAAATAACCCAAGACAGGAAATAAAGATTGCAAGAAAGGCAAAGTAATCCGACAGTTTGCTTACCACCTGTTCGCTGTTATACAACTTCGTATATTCCTGGTCAGAGAACTGGAAAGTGAATGGAAATTTTGGATTTAGTTCTTTGCAAATTTTTTCAAGACCACTGAGTGTTTCTTTTGTTTTGCCGGCTTCGGTTCTTACAAGTATAGTGCCCCAGTTCCAGTTTTCATCGAGGCGCACAATAAGCGGGTCAATTGCCTGGTGCATGGAATTGAAGTGAAAATCTTTTATAACACCAATCACTTTACCAGGATGATTTCCCCATGTTACTGTCTGTCCAACAGCATGCTGAAAACCCATTCTTGAAGCGGCCGTTTCGTTTAGAATAAATGCTATAGAATCAGCGCCAAAATCTTTAGAGAAATCACGGCCATCCATCAATTGCAGCTTCATGGTCTTTATAAAATCATAACCAACTACGCCATCAGCAAAAGAGATAGTGAGATTAGGATCTTTGCCGGGCCATGTTATACTTCCAGTATGATGTTCTATAACCGTGGGTGAATTACGCATCTTTGAGACGCTTACCACACCCGGCATCTTTGTGGCTTCGTCTTTGAGCAGCTCATAATTCTTTACAAGGTCTCCTTCAATAGGAATGTACACAAGGTTCTCACGATCGTAACCAATGTTCTTTGTTTGGATATAATCCATCTGTTTGTAGATAATGATCATACCTGCAATAAAAATAACGGACAATGAAAATTGTAAAACGACCATTGCCTGCCGAAAGAAAGTTGCACCTCCGCTAAATTTCAAACTGCCTTTTAAAACTCTAATCGGCTTTAATGAGGACAGGAAAAGTGCAGGATAACTTCCTGCAATAAAACCTGTGACTAATAATAATCCAATTAATGAGAACCAGAAAGCCGGTTCTGTAAATGGAAGTGATAATTGTTTTCCTGTAAGACTATTGAAAGCAGGTAACAGAAGTACTGTTAATGTAAACGCAATGATCATTGAAAAGAATGTAAGCATCATTGCTTCGCCAATAAACTGTTTGATCAATGAGAAGCGTGCAGCGCCAATTACTTTACGTAAACCAACTTCCTTCGCTCTTCTTGCAGATTGTGCAGTTGCAAGATTCATAAAATTAATACAGGCTATCAGCAATATAAATATGGCGACAATAATAAACAACCTTACATATTCTATTCGCCCGCCATCAACATAGCCATTTTTAAAAGTTGAGTGAAGATATTTTTCTGCATAAGGCTGTAATGCAAGCTCCATGCGGAATGTATTATCTTTTTGCTGGTACTTGTAAATAAAATCTTTGATCTGCTCTCCTACTTTAGCTGGGTTTGCGTCTACACGTAATTGCACAAAAGTTGATGGACTTGTATTCCCCCAGTTATGCACCCAATCGTTTTGTTTTACATAATCGATCCAGCTTCTCAAAAAATCAAATTGCACAGAAGAATTGGCAGGAACATTTTCAAACACTGCGGTTACCTGCAGGTCTTCCTTGTTATCAAAACGTATCGTTTTTCCAACAGCATTTGTAACACTGCCGAAAAATTGTTCAGCCATCCTGCGGGAAATAGCAATAACATTTGGTGCATTCAAAGCTGTTTCTGCTTTCCCCTGCAATAAATGATAGCTAAACATTTTAAAGAAGTCCTCGCCTGCAAAAGAGCCCTGCATTTTATTGATCTTATTAGCAGCTTCGAAAGTGTTGCTGCTTCCTGCCTGTGCCGCATAATCAAGGCTGCTTGCGTATTGCACTTCAGGAACTACTCTTTTCAATTCTTCAGCCAGCAAACCTTGCGTGGGATAAGATGCATCTATTTTTCCATCATAATAATTACGCTCATATACCTGGTATAATTGTTTGCCATTTGTGTGAAAACCGTCAACACTACGTTCATCCTGTACCCAGAGTATGATGAGCAAACTACAGGTAATACCTAATGCCAGCCCAAGAATATTGATAGCTGAAAAAGCCTTGTTACGAACAAGGTTGCGCCACGCCGTTTTGAAATAATTCCCAAACATGATTAGAATATTTTTACATGATAAATATTGTTCTGCGGTTAAGGCTGGGGCAATATTTTTTTCTGTACTTAGCTTTTTGTTCTTTACTCATCGCCTGTTGTGTCACTCACTTCATCGTTCAAATCATTTTTGAACAAAGCGTACAAGAGTGCGACGCAAGTATGCTTAATTTTTATACTCCAGTCTGGTTTAAAAAAATTCTACATCATTCACACATGTATACAATCTCTTATTCTGTTCTCAAACTCTTTGCAGGATTGGAAAGCGCCGCCCTTACTGCCTGAAAGCTTACTGTTACCAACGCTATGAATATGACCAATGCACCAGCAGCAGCAAACATTTGCCAGCTAAGTTCAATTCTGTAGGGATAATTCTCCAGCCATTTGTTTGCTGCCATCCAGGCTAATGGAATAGCAATGATCAATGCAATAGCTACTAATTTTAAAAAGTCTTTTGAAAGTATTGTAACCACGCCGCTTACAGAGGCACCCAACACTTTGCGTATGCCTATCTCTTTGGTGCGCTTTTCTGCGGACAATACTGATAATCCAAACAACCCGATGCATGAAACAAATATGGTAAGTATAGCGCTGAACAACATGATCTGTTTCCATTTTGCTTCTGCTTCGTAGCTGCGGATATTTGCTTCATTCTTAAATGTGTAACTATAAGGATTTAGAGGAAAGAGTTTTTTATAAGTTTGTTCAATCTGTTTAAGACTCGAAGTTTCACTGTTGGGTTTTATTTTTATATATGCCATACCGTAAGTATTACCTGCTTTCATAGTAAATAATTCCGGGCCTATTTCCTGGTTCAACGAATTGAAATGATAATCTTTCACAACACCAATTACTGTGTACTTTTTATTGTCGTACCAAAAATCAACAGTTTGCCCCACCGGGTTTTTCCAGCCTGCCTTTTTTACAAAAGATTCATTTACCAAAACTGAATTAGTAGAATCAGAAGGAAACTGAGCTGAGAAATTTCTTCCCTGCAAAATGGGAATCTTTAACAACGGTATATAGCTTTCATTTACTGTTTCATAGGTAAACTGTATAACTGAATCGCCGTTTACTTTTGCTGCAGTGCCCCACTGACCGCCATTCCTGGGCGCTACATCAATGATGTTGGGGTTCTTCATTAATTCAGTTTTCAGCAGACCAACTTCATTGCGCGTAAGATTATTTTTATTTATCATTACGAGATTGCTGTCATCGTACCCTAGTTTTTCTGTGGTCAGGTAATTGAATTGTGCATAGATCGTAAACGTGGCAATGATCAAAAAAGAAGCAAGTGAGAATTGCAATACCACCAATGTCTTTTGCAAATAATTTTTACCGCTAAGATTAAAACGGCTGTACAGTGTTTGTACAGGATTGTAACCAGACAAAACCAACGCCGGGTAAAACCCTGCCAGTAAGCCTGTTACAAGAAATAAAACAAGGTAAGCTGCAATTAGCTTTGCATCGAATAAATAGCTAATAGCAAGTACTTTATTGGAAAGACTATTGAACAATGGTAATACCAGCTGCACAAGTATTATTGCAAACACAAAAGCAATGAAGCACAACAAAAATGATTCTCCCAAAAATTGCATGATAAGTTGCTTTCTATCGCCACCGACAACTTTACGGATGCCAATTTCCTTTGCACGCTTTACCGAGCGTGCCACTGTAAGATTTACAAAGTTGATACAGGCAATTAATAAGATGAACAATGCAATACCAGAAAGAATGTAAGAATACATTGGATTGCTCGCATCTGATAGGCCATTTTGAGGAGGAAGCTCTACGCTTAAATGCATATCAACAAAAGACTGTAATTGATAAACACTTTTCCAGCCCATATCGCCGTACTTTTCTGTTAATACCTTAAGTGCATCTTTTGAGTCTTCTGTGTAAAACCTTTGCATCTTTGTTTCAACAGCCTGCATATTCGTGTTAGGCTTCAGTACTACAAACGTGTTAAGAAAAAAGTTAAACCAATTCTCATTGTTCGAAGCATCTTCTGCTGATATATTTATAGGAACCAGCATATCAAATTTAATAGAAGAATTTTGCGGGCACTTTTTCGAAATGGCTGTTACCTTGTAAGGCACAAATACGGTATCCTCTTTCAGCATAATAATTTTACCAAGTGCATCGGTAGTTCCAAATTGTTTTTTAGCTACATCTTCAGAGATCACCACTGAATGTGGCTCTGCCAAACAGCTTTTGCGGTCACCACTCAGCAATGGAAAAGAAAATACAGAAAAGAAACTGGAGTCTACTTTCAGAAGATCCTGCGATTTTACTTCGTTACCCATTTTAATATCTTCATAGCCACTTTGTACCCTGACAAAAGTTTTTATGCCCGGTACATTCGCTGTAAAACGTGGTCCCTGCAAAGCGCCTGTATTCCCATCTTTGCGCCCTTTCCCGCCATCCTTCTCAAATTGCTGTGTCGTAATACGATAAATGTTTTGTACGTTATCATGAAAGCGGTCGTAACTTACTTCATCTTTTACATACAATAGAATAAGCATGGCACAGGCAAGCCCAATACTTAATCCTGCAATATTGATGAAAGCATAAATTTTATTCCTTGATAAGTTCCGTAATGCAATAGTGAAATAATTTTTAAACATGGTCTGTATTATTATACGTTGTAAATATTTTTTGTACTTGGCATTTATTCATTACTCATCTTCGTTGTGTCACTCACTTGTACGTTCAGATCATTATTGAACAAAGCGTACAAGTGTGCGACGCAACAATGTTTAATTCAAATTCTACAGTTGGGGCCAAGCCTATTTTCTTCATTTTCAAAATTTGCACATTCGCACATCTTCTTATTCCGTTCTCAGACTCTTTACGGGATTTGCGATAGCCGCTTTTATTGCCTGGTAACTTATTGTTGCAAGTGCAATAATTATTGCAACAAGCCCGCCCGCAGCAAATAACCACCAACTGATGTCGATGCGATAAACATAATCCTGCAACCATTTATTCATAAAATACCATGCAAGAGGTGTGGCAATCGCAAAAGCAATTGCAATGAGTATGATAAATTCTTTTGAAAACAAATAAACGATGCTGCCCGAAGTTGCACCCAGCACTTTTCGAATCCCAACTTCTTTTATTTTCTGCACTGCCATGAATGAGGCTAATCCATACAAACCAAGACAGCTAAGGAATATCGCTATTGCCGCAAAAATTTTATACAACTGCGATAACTGGTTTTCCTGTTTGTAAAAACTATCAATTTTTTCATCAAGAAACCTGTATTCATAAACATAGTTTGGAAATGTTTGCTCCCATATTTTTTTGATGGATTGCATTGAAGAAGTAATGTTTGTGGTTGAAAGTTTTATGGAAGCCTGGCGATACATAGTGCTGTTTGTAGCCATAAGCAATGGAGCCAGACTTTGGCGTAAAGACCTGTCATTAAAATCTTTAACTACACCAACAACAGGACATTTTATTAAACCATTCATTATGCTTATTTCTTTGCCAAGTATGTCTTCCGGTTTTTTAAGCCCTAAACTTTTTACGAATGATTCATTCACCAAAAACTCTTGCGTGTAACCAGAAGGCTTCAAATTTTTTCCGGCTACCAATTGTAATTTATATGTCGACACATAATCATTGTCCACGAATTTGGAAATAGCCTGAAAATCTGCATCCTTTATGGCATTGTCAAATTTGAATGTGGTAAACATATTATTATTATCTTCCAGCGGAGAGTTGGAGTTGAAGCTTACTGACTGCACACCATTCGATAACAACTGCTGTTTTAAATAATCTGTAAGCTTGCCACCGGTACTATCGGGGCGATAAGGCACATTTACGATTGCATCTTTATCGAAGCCAAGCGGTTGATTCATAAAATAATTCATCTGCTGTATAATAACAAGTGTTCCGATGATCAGTGCCTGTGCAATGATGAATTGAAATACTACCAATCCTCTTCTTAATGAAATCCCCTTTGTAGTATTTACCGTTAGTTTACTTTTTAAAGCATTAACAGGATTGAAGCGTGATAAGACGATAGAAGGATAAAAACCAGCAAGTGCGGTTACAACAATTGTTACAGCCAAAAGAAATAAAATAATTGAAGGATTGTTTAGTATGTTGAATGAAAGCGAAAGCTCTAAAAGTTTGTTTACATAAGGCAATGCAATCAGTGTAATAACTGCCGCGAGTATTACAGCAATTGTAACTATCAAAAATGTTTCAATAATGAATTGGATTTGTAATTGAAATTTATTACTTCCTAAAACTTTTCTTACGCCAACTTCTTTTGCGCGGGTAACAGCTTGTGCGGTAGACAGGTTGATAAAGTTTACGCAGGCAATCAATAATATAAATGCAGCAATCAACCACAATACATTAATCAATTCGTGACTGATTGTTTTGTTGCTGTAATTTCCTGCTGCTCCATCGTAATGCACAGCACTTATTGGTTGTAAAATATAATTATCCTTATTATCAGCGGTTGCCATCTTTTGTGCGAATGCACTCAATTGCTGATTGAAATTATCAACAGAAATATTCGGGGGCAACAAAACATAACAACCAAAATCTGGTGCTGATTGATTCCACTGTGGTTGTTCAAATCCGTATTCTTTATCTCCCGTAAAATCTGTTCCCCACGCAACCACCAACTTCAGCTGAAAATCTGTATTTGCAGGTATTGTTGCAAGAATGCCGGAAACTTTTAATGCTGTTGCAGGAAACTGAAACAATCCTGCACCCATGCTGTAGTATCCTCTTATTTTAATGGTTTTACCTACTGCTGATTTCCAGTCACCGAAATAATTTTCTGCAATCTCTTTTGTAAGCAATACATTGTTCGGATCTTTCAATGATTCGTATGAACCTGCGAGCAGCGGAAAATTAAACATGTTAAAGAATGAAGGTGACGTATAAAACACACCACTTTGTTCTTTAAAATTTTTTACAGGCGTTCCGTTATCATCAAGCACCTGTAATTCATCATTATGGCTTGCATAAACCGGAGCTACCTGTTCAAGTTGAGGAAAGGCAGTTTTTAAATTTGCAGGCATAGGAAATGGAACATTTTTCGCGTAAGTAATATTTCCCGCATCTGCATGATGAGATTCAGTCAACACACGGTACACACGGTCTTTCTTTGCATGAAAATCATCAAAGCTTGTTTGATATTGTATAATGATAAAGATCATCATACAAACAGCAATACCAACAGCCAACCCGGCGATGTTGATAATAGTGTAATTCCTGTTGCGGGTTAAACTTCTGAATGCAGTTTTAAAATAGTTCTTAAACATAGAAGCGTTTTAAATTGTATGTTCTATTTAGATTTTATGTACTTAACTTTTTGTTCTTTATTCGTCGCCTGTTGTGTCACTCATTTGTACGCCTGTCCCGTCGCGCAGCTATGCGGGATTCAGAACATTATTGAACAAAGCGTACAAGAGTGCGACGCAATGATGCTTAATAGTTATTCTATCCTTTGATTCATAATTTTTTATTCACCATTCACATTCTTCACTCCGTTCTCAAACTCTTTATTGGATTTGCAACCGCTGCTTTTATTGCCTGAAAGCTTACTGTAAACAATGCAATCAGAATTACTAATATTCCTGCAGATGCAAACATCCACCATGATATATCTATTCGGTAAGCAAAATCCTGCAACCATTTATTCATTGACCAGTAAGCCAGCGGCGTGGCAATTACAGTCGCTATAATTACCAACTTCAAAAAATCTTTACTAATCAATTGCACAACGCTGCCAACACTTGCACCGAGCACTTTTCTGATGCCGATTTCTTTAGTCTTTACCTGCGCCGTATAAGTGGCTAATCCAAACAAACCAAGACATGAAATAAAAATAGCTATCGCTGCAAAAGTTGTAAACAGAGTGCCTGTACGCTGTTGCGATTGATAATGCGATTCGAAAGTCTTATCAAGAAAATCGTAAGAGAAAGGTGCGTCGTTTGCATTTTTTTTATACTGTGATTCTACGGCTTTGATGGCTGACTGTGCGCCTGCACCTGTTGTGCGTACGTATAAAATGTTTTTCAATCCAGACGTTCTTATTATCAAAGGCGCAACAGGATCTTTCAGTGATTTGAAATTAAAATCTTTTACTACACCTAATATTTCTCCATCAGCATTCCCGTAGCCAATTTTTGTTCCGACGTAAGGAGGTTTTAAACCCATAGCTTTCACAGCAGTTTCATTCAAAATATATTTATTATCGTCAGAAGCCGTTCCCGTAAAATTTGTTCCAGCAATAAACTGGTACTTCATCGTAGGTATGAAGTTTTTATCTGCTTGTACACGCCAAAGCATAAACGGAACATTATCTTTTTTTCCATCCCAAATAATATCTCCTGAAATCTCTGTTACATTTGTAATGTCTCCTGCGCTGCTAAATGAAACATTTAATATGCCCTTTTGCAATAGCAATTCATTTTCTATCGCATCAGCATTTTTCGTTGCTTCTTCGGGGAATGAAACAGTAAAAACATAATTCTTATCATAACCCAAATCTTTATTGCTTATATATTCCATTTGCTTTCCCATTATAATTGTGCCGACTAACAATATGAACGAGATTACAAATTGAAGAACGACTAATAATTTTCTGAATGAAGAGGTGTTAATACCCAAAAAGCTTTTATCACGCACGGTCCCTAAAGGATTGAACGATGATAATAACATTGCAGGATAAATGCTCGAAATAAGTATTGTTCCTAACAGTGTGAAAAACCAAATTTTTAACATGGAAAAGTTGGACAGAGAAAGAATTAATTGTTCTCCTGTAATTCTATCATACAATGGCTTCAATAAAACAATTAAAGCAATTGCGATAATAATAGCAAACATGAATGTCAATACTGTCTCGGTGATGAATTGCAAAAACAATTGCCTTCTTTTTGCGCCAATGATTTTTTTTATACTTATCTCTTTAATTCTTGTAAGCGCCCGGGCCGTAGAAAGGTTTACATAATTAATGCTTGCAATAATCAATATTAATATTGCAACAAGAGCCATTATTCTTACCATTTGCAATGCGGAATTATCGCCGTCAATTCCTGTAAGATGAAGGTCTCCTAAGTTTTGCAATTGAAAAGTTGTTGGAGTCTGACCATTTTTCATTGCATTAAATAAATGTGTAAGTTTTGTTTCAATAGTTGAAGTATTGGCATTTGGATTTAGCAGAAGAAATGTTCTAAAACTATAATCGTTTACATCTTCATCTATTGTTTTCCAACCATGATTGCCACCATGCGCTGCGAATTGCCGGGCATAATAATCGACCGGAAAGATAGCATCGTATTGCAGAGAAGAGTTGTGCGGGAAGTCTTGCAAAACCGAGGTTACTGTAAAATTATTTTTATCAAACTGCACAATTTTGCCAATGGCATCATCAGTACCAAATAATTTTTTGGCTGTTGATTGTGTGAGTGCAACAGAATATGAATTCGGCAAAAAGGCATTGCGGTTACCATGCAATAATTTGTAGTTGAAGAAGTTTAAAAAATTACTTTCTGCATAAATAATATTGTTGTTGTCAAATACTTTTGTTTGATCAATATTGGATAACACTTTATCAGACAGCGTTGGATTTTCATTGTCGCTTACCAATCTTAAAACAGAAATTACACCTGGAATTTTTTTTGACATTATAGCTAATGGTCCGGGTGCTCCTTGCCAGGCAAGTGATTTAGTTTCTAAAGTAATGTGTGAATTTAACTGGTAGATATTTTTATATTGCTGGTTAAATGTATCGTAGCTGCATTCATTTTGCACCCAGAGCAGCAGCATAATTCCCGTTGCCAAACCCACAGCCAAGCCGCTTATATTTACGACACTGTAAAATTTACTCGCTTTCAAATTGCGCCAGGCTATTTTGAAATAGTTTTTTATCATGTCTGATGTATGATTTAATGGTTTTCTGATTTATTTCATATCAATCTTATTAATCTTTTCTTCTACCCAAATCCTGGTTCAGACTATTCCGTTCTCAAGCTCTTCACAGGATTTGCCATTGACGCTCTTATCGCCTGGAAGCTTACCGTTAGCAATGTTATTATCATAGCTACCAATACTACTGCTACAAAAACCTCAACATTAATACTCGTTCTGTTTTGATAACTTTTCAGCCACTCATTCATAAAATACCAACCAATAGGAATAGCGATAGCGCAAGACAGCAAAACAAGTATCACAAAATCTTTTGAAAGCAATCGCCATAAGTTAAAAACACTAGCCCCAAGTACTTTTCTTACACCAATCTCTTTTATTCTTTGCTCTGCGGTGAACGATGCCAACCCAAAAAGCCCGAGGCATGAAATGAAAATAGCGAGCACTGCAATAATTGCCGCAAGATTACCTACCAGTTCCTCGTAATTAAATTTCTTCGCATATTCTTCATCAGCGAAATGATATTCAAAAGGATAACCAGGATTATATCTTTCAAAAATCGGTTTCATTAAAGCAAGAGCTTGTGATGCAGACATATTGGGGTTTAAGCGAACGTCCACATGACCTACCCAATCTTTGTTGAATATAATGGTGAGTGGTGAGATTGGACGATAAGGTGACTCCATTTGAATGTCAGGTATCACTCCAACAACAGTCATAGGTCTGTCGTTCCATTTCAATTGTTCTCCAACAGGATTTTTTAATCGCATGCGTTTTACCGCAGCTTCGTTTAAAATAACTGAATTAGAATCTGCAAAATCTCTTGAAAAATCTCTGCCTGCCAATAATTTTATACCTAATGTTTTTGTATAATCGTAAGTAGTGGTTATTGTTGAGAATGTTACCGTTTTTTCGACAGGCTGGCTCCCTTTCCATTCCCAGCCATTGTTATTGCTTTCAAGTTCTGACGGAGATGAATTACTTTGGCATATTGAAATGGCTGCGCCGGAACTTAGCAACTCCTGGCGAAGTGATTCAATATGTTTGGCAATATCATCAGACCAATATACAGAGATCAATCCTTTATTGTTAAATCCAATGGGTCTATTCTTTCCATATTGTATTTGCTGGTAAACGATGATCGTTCCTATCATTAATACTACTGAACTTGTGAACTGAATTACAACTAATATTTTTCGCGGCAACGAACTCATTTTACCTGCCTTTAAATTTCCTTTCAGTACACGCACCGGGTTGAAAGAAGAAAGATAAAATGCAGGATAACTTCCTGCGAGCAAACCGGTAACAACGGTGAATAAGATCATGATCAACCAAAAAACAGGATTGGCTAACTGCAGGCTCATATCTTTATCGGTGAGCTTGTTGAAATAAGGCAAAGCAAGTGCTACCATACCAAGTGCCAACAAAAATGCAAATGCAGCCATCAATAATGATTCGTTCAGGAATTGATTGATCAGTTGTTTTCTTCCGGAACCAACTGCCTTACGAACACCAACTTCTTTTGCCCTTTTTTCAGAACGGGCAGTGCTTAAATTCATGAAGTTGATGCAAGCGATCAACAAAACGATGAGACCCAAAATGCCAAACATCCTCACATATTTTATAAAGCCGCCGGTGTTTACGCCATTGTCAAAATCGCTGTACAATCTCCATTTCGACATGGGATGAATAAATACTTCCGGTTTAATATGTTTTAATGTATTCTCATCTGTAAAATGAGACATCACTTCATCTTTAATTTTTTTGTCGACACCTGCTTCGTTAACGTTATTGTTTAATTGTACAAATGTTTGCCATGAATTATTTCCCCAGTTTGTTTTATGATAGAGTTTTATCCATGGATAAATGCTTTCCTGTAACTGAAAAGGAATTAAATAATCAAAAGAGAGCGAGCTGTTTTTAGGTTCTTTATCTACAACTGCTGTTACTTTTAAATCAGTTTGATTATCCAATTTTACAGTTTTTCCAATAGGATCCTGATTTCCAAAAAGTATATCTGCTGTTTCTTTTGTTAATACAATTGAATAAGGATCGTGTAAAGGATCTTTACTTCCTTCAAGTATGTTTAAAGAAAATATTGAAACGGCATCTTCTCCAATAAAATGTCCATACTTGCTGATCTTTTTTTCACCATAGATCAACGATCTGTTTGAACCCCAGTCGCACATTGCCACTGCTTTAAAATCGGGATATTTACCTTTCAATTCATCGCCCAGTGGATAAGGGACAGCTTGCTGTGTGCCCCGAGATCCATCAAAGGTCTGATGCATCATCACCTCGTAAATTGTATCGTAGTTTTTGAAATTTTTATTCGCAGAAACCTCATCATATATCCATAATCCAATGATCATTGCAACAGCCATACCAGTTGCCAGTCCAAGAACATTGATAACAGAATAAGTTTTATTCTTTATAATGTTACGCCATGCGCTTTTGATATAATTTTTAAACATATTATATACTTTAAGTTGTATGCTTTATTTTTTGTACTTAGCTTTTGTTCTTTACTCATCACCTGTTGAGCAATTTGCGTGTCGAAGCAGCAAATTGGAACACTTGTACGTTCAGATCAGTATTGAACAAAATGTACAAGGGTGCGACGCAACGATGATGCCCCCAGCCCCTAAAGGGGAGCAACTAAATTTCTTCAGTATTTTAATTCCCCTTTAGGGGTTAGGGGCATCTTATTCTGTTCTCAAACTTTTTACCGGGTTCATCATCGCAGCTCTTATCGTTTGAAAAGAAAGTGTAAGTAATGCAACAAACACCATTGCACTGCCTCCAATGATAAATATCCACCAGCTTATATCTGTTCTGAATTCAAAATTTTGCAGCCACTGGTACATGCCTATCCACGCCAGCGGTGCAGCAATAACAAACGCAAGCAATACAAGTAAAATAAAATCTCTCGAGATCATCGTTACGATCTGCAGTATAGATGCTCCCAGCACTTTTCTTACGCCAATTTCTTTTGTGCGTTGTACAGTGGTATAAATAACGAGGCCAAGTAAACCAAGGCAACTGATAAACACAGCAAGCCCTGTGGCCCACAATAGCAGGCTTGCTATATGCTGTTCTGCTTCGTAATATTTTGCTATATCTGCATCAAAAAAATTGTAGGTAAAATCCTGGTCAGGGTAAACTTCCTTCCATGCTTTTTCAATTTTGGCAATCGCTGTTTTCCATGTGGTGCCATATTCATTTTGCGGTTGTAATGCAATGCTTATATTTCTTTGTGTACTGCCCCAGCTACCAATAACCAATGGCCTAATGGGTTCATGCAAAGACCGTTGGTTAAAGTCTGATACAACGCCACAAACAGGCACTTGCTTATTGCTCCATTCAATATTTTTTCCTATTGCTTTTTGTGGATCATGGAAACCCAGAATATGCGCATAGGTCTCATTGATAATAAAAGATGTGACTGTATCGCTCTGTTGTATGTTGGTTCCGGCGAGTAATTTAAGTCCGTATAGTTTTATATAATTGCTGTCACCATATTTCTGTTGCACATCTGTTTCAATTTCTTTTTTTCCATCTTTATATTTCATCGTACTGCTCCATGTGCTGTTTGAAGATGGCGGATTATTGCATAAGCTAACCATGGCAACTTCCGGTATTGCTTTTATCTTATTCAATAAAACATATTTATGAGATTGCGTTGTGTCATAAAAATTTGTGTTGAAATAGAGAATGGCTTCTTTTTTAAACCCCTGGTCTTTATTAATAGAATACGATATCTGTTTGCTCACCAGTATTGCCCCCATAACAAATACCTGTGCAATTACAAACTGCGATACCGTTAATGATTTGCGTAGCCATGCTGTTCTTGTTTTTCCCGTATTTGTATACGCTGCATTTTTTAATACCAATACCGGTTTGTAGCCGGATAAAACTATCGCAGGGTAAAAACCGGAGAGCAAGGTGACCACTGCTACCAGAGCAAGTAAAAACAAAATAATACCGGGCTGCTCTGTCAAATTAAATTTAAGATCGTCTGGAATAAAGCCTGTAAAAGCTTTTAAGATCAATGGTGTTAAAAGAATAGAAAGAATAGTAGCAGAAAGTGTAAGCAATAATGTTTCGCTAAGAAATTGAAAAATAAGTTGCCTTCTTGAACTGCCCATTGTTTTGCGAATACCAATTTCTTTTGCTCGTTGTGCTGCATGTGCAGTGGTGAGATTGATAAAATTAATGCAACCTAGCAAAAGGAGAAATGCGGCTACCGCCAGCAGGCTGTATAAAGTAGGTTTATTGGCCAGTGGTTTATTATACCCCCCATATTCCTCATTGAAATGAATATTGCTTAATGGCTGCAGGTTGTACACTGTAGTACTATGATCTTCCTCCTGTGCTTTATGATACTTTTGATAAATATTGAGTATTCCTTTTTCAATAGTTGCAGGCGAAGTGCCGGGAGAAAGTTTTACCAGTAATTGTGATGCTGATGTTGTGTTATCCCATTCCTCCCAGTCCTGTGGTTTTAAACTGGTGCTTTCCAATGTGGTTCTTGAGATGAACGTTTTAAAACTAAAATCTGTGTTTGCCTGTATATCTTTTATAATGCCCGTAACAGTTGTTCTTACAGTATCGTTAAAATAAATTTCCTTACCAATGATCTCTGCTGCTTTTAGTTTAGGAAAATACAATTTTGCAGTCGACTCTGTAAGCACTGTTTGATAAGGTGCAGCAGTGGCGGTCTTTGCAGAACCTGCCATCCATTCATACCCTATTAAATTGAAAAAACCTTCATCAGCAAAAACAAAGTTTTTTTGCTTTTTGAACACAACAGGATCTTTTCCATTTTCAACCGGCACACTTACTTTTATTTCATCATCCCAGGTTCGAAAAGGAACCACCGCATCAAGCCCTGTTAATTCTTTTTTTAAAGCTGGCCCCATGGGAGAAGTAACACCGGAGTTGCGATAAGTGTTTCCTGAAAAAGTAAAATTGGAAACTACACGATAAATTCTGTTGTTATCTTTTTCAAACTTGTCAAACGTAAAATGATAATTGACCAGCAAATAAATTACAAGCGATGCGCTGATACCAATGGCAAGACCAAGGATATTGATGGCAGTAAATAATTTATTCTTCCACAATGTTCTAACTGCAATGGTTAAATAGTTTTTAAACATAAGAGAATATTTATGTAACCAGCCATTAACTATTATTAGGCTTTTCTTGCGTCGCACACTGCATCTTTCTGTTCGTTCATCCTCTTCAGTTTGTTGATGCCTGTTTTCGTTATTTTACCATATCGCTTTATTAATAAGCATACAAAGCCCATTTACAAAACAAAAATTAATGCCACGATTTATACTTTTGTAAATCAACGGGTTGAGCAAGACTTAATGCAGGCAGTGTACGTTTTTGATACAACCACTGTTATACTTTGATACACTTCTGAAAAATGATAATGGACAATGTGAGTTTTAGTCTAAGAATCAAAAAATAAAACTAAATTAGAAACCTTAAAATTCATCTTTATGCAATCTACTGTATTAACACCAGAAGCATATATTGCGGGAGTACCTGAAGAAAGACGCGCTGTATTTTTAAAACTGCGTAACGAAATAAAAAAAAACCTGCCAAAAGGTTTCCAGGAAATAATGGGTTATGGAATGATCGGCTACGTAGTGCCCCACAAACTCTACCCTGCAGGTTATCATTGCGATCCAAAACTTCCATTGCCATTTATGAACCTTGCTTCACAGAAAAATTTTATTGCTGTTTACCATATGGGTATTTATGCCAAACCATCTTTATTGAAATGGTTTATAGAAGAATTTGCAAAACAATCTTCTGCAAAATTAGATATGGGTAAAAGCTGCATCCGTTTTAAAAAACCAGAAAATATTCCCATAAAACTTATGGGTGAGCTGGCATCAAAAATGACAGTGGATGAATGGATAGACTGTTATGAAAAGGGCTTCAAAAGAAAATAGCGTTTAACGAAAACTTCATCTCACCTATTTTCAGGTTTACATAAAAAGAGCCCTTTAAAAAAAGGGCCCGTTAAGCAGAATTATTTGATTCCACTTATGAGACTTCATTAGTCGTTCATTTATAGTTAAGCGTACAAGAGTGCGACGCAACGAAAGCTTAATGTTTATTCTACATCCCGGTTCAAAAAAAAATTATTCACTTCTCAAACTTTTTACCGGGTTCATCAACGCAGCTTTAATTGATTGAAAACTTATAGTGATCAATGCAATTACAATTGCTACTAATGCAGCCGCAGCTATCATCCACCAACTCATAGAAATACGGTAAGCAAAATCCTGCAACCATTTTGACATTGCCCACCATGCTACGGGTGATGCAATAACAATAGAGAATAAAACCAATTTTACAAAATCCTTTGAGAGCATAGTTGTGATGCCGCTGACGCTTGCGCCAAGCACTTTTCGAATACCGATTTCTTTATTGCGTTGCTCTGCCATAAATGCCGATAAAGCAAATAACCCAAGACACGCAATAATGACAGCGAGCATTGCAAAACTCGTGAATATACTTCCTGTGCGTTGCACATCTGCATACATATTTGCAAAACTTTCATCAAGGAATGTATATCGGAATGGCTGATTAGGCGAAAAGTTTTTCCACACAGAAGAAACATAATTTATAGCAGTCTTTGTATCTGCACCGCTGATCTTTACAGAGATAATAGAAGAATTGTAATTCCCCAATACAAGGCAGAGGGGTGTTACATCCTGCCGCATAGATTCGAAATTAAAATCTTCCATGACTCCTATTACGGTGAATTTTTGCCAGCCGTTTTCAATACGCTGACCAACAGGGTTTTTTAATCCGAGTTTTGTTGCCATCGTATTATTAATTACAGCAGCAGCGGAATCAGATGCCATGTCTTTTGAAAAATATCTACCTTCAATCATATGCATGCCCATCGTTTTCAGATAGTCGTAATCTACCTGCCATTTCTGACCGCCCACACTTGGATCTTCTTTTGTTCTTCCTTCTTTCCAGAAAGGATTGCCATCCCGCTTGGTGCCTGCTATAGGCAGGTAGTCACTTATAGAAACAGTTTTTATTTCAGATGATTTCAACAACTCATTTTTAAAAGCTTCTCTTTTATCTTCGAGTGTATTTGTTCCCTGTATTAGTAATACCTGGTCTTTATCGAAGCCTATTTTTTTATTTAAGATGTATTGTGTTTGATTGTAAATAACAATTGTACCGATTATAAGAATTATTGAAGTAGTAAACTGGAATACAACCAACCCATTTCTTAGAAGAGAATTCTTACTGCCCTTACTTACCTGTCCTTTCAAAACCTGGATAGGTTTGAAAGAAGACAAATAAAATGACGGATATAAACCTGCAACAATTCCAATAATAATAGCGGCTGTAATCATTAAGGGAAGCAACCACCACGCTGCCCATGGAATAAGTAAATGCTTTGCAGCAAGCGTATTGAAATAAGGAAGCAAAATTATAGCGATTAATAAACCCAAAACAAAAGACAACACACTATAGAGCAGTGATTCAGTAAGAAATTGCTTTATCAAACTGCTGCGGTGCGAACCCACTACTTTTCGTAATCCAACTTCTTTTGCGCGGTTAGCAGATTTTGCAGTTGAAAGGTTAATAAAATTGATACACGCAATTACAAGAATAAAAACTGCAATGGCTCCAAACAACCAAACAAATCTTATATCACCTTTATCCAATCTATCATCAATATTGGCAGAGTAAAGATGTACATCTGCAATTGGTTGTATAAGAATCTTTGCATTCTTTAAAACAGTTTCTGCTTCCTTATTACCATTTTGCCTCAATGCAGGGAGATAATATTTGGTCATTATCAATTTCAGTTTGTTTTGAAATTGAACGGGATCTGCGCCGGGCTTTAATAAAACATAAGTAGGATAATTACTCGCCATCCATGTTGTTTGCTCGCCATCCCAAAGCTGATGACGGGTCATAGTCAACAGAAAATCATAATGAATATGAGAAGTAGCAGGAAAGTCATTTATAACGCCGCCAATCTTATAAGGGTTCTTTACATCATTATTCAGGATCATCACTTTCCCTACAGGATTCTGATTCGGAAAATATTTATCAGCTTTGCTTTTTGAAATAACCATTGTATTCGGTTCGCTCAATGCATGCGCCCTATCACCATAAACCATTGGTATTTCCAGCATATCCAGCATATCCTGGTCTGCATAACTAAATCCTTGTTCAAAGGTATTTTGCTCTTCATCAACTTTTCTAAGCTGGTTACTGCCTGCACCATAAAACAACGGGGCATCCATAAATCTTCCGGCCTTTTCCACCTCAGGAAAATCTTCTTTCAACGCTTTTGCCATGGGTGCAGGCCAGGCTGCACCGCTTAACATTTTTCCGTTGATATTATACTCACCTATTATGCGATAAATACGATCAGCATTTGTCCAATTCTTATCATAACTCAATTCATCTTTTATATACAACGCAATCAATAAGCAAGCAGCAATACTTAATGCAAAGCCGCCTATTTTAACAGCTGAATACATTCTTTGCTTACGCAATTGTCTTACTGCTATTTTGAAATAATTTTTAAACATGACAAGGAAACTTTAGGTTATAAAGATTGTTCTGCTGTTAAGGCTGGAATCAAAAATTTATAGACTTAGCTTTTGCTCTTTACTCATCTTCGTTGTGTCACTCACTTATACGTTCAGTTCATTCCTGAACAAAGCGTACAAGAGTGCGACGCAAGAATGCTTAATTTTTATTTATAGCCAGGCTGATAATTCTTTTTTTATCTGCACATCCTCTCTATTCCGTTCTTAAACTCTTTACAGGGTTTGCAATGGCAGCTTTAATGGCCTGGAAACTTATAGTAAGAAAAGCAATAAATATAACTGCAATGCCTGCAATAGCGAATACCCATGCGGTTATATCTATCCTGTAAGCAAAATCCTGTAACCATGTATGCATTGCCCACCAGGTAACTGGAATTGAAATAAGAAAGGCTATCATTACCAGTAGTAAAAATTCTTTTGATACAAGCAGCAGCACATTTTTTACAGAAGCACCCAATACTTTTCTAATACCGATCTCTTTGGTGCGCTGTTCTATTACAAATGCAGAAAGACCAAACAGGCCAAGGCTTGCAATGATTATTGCCAAAACTGCAAACGCAGAAAATATTTGTTGTGTGTGTTCTTCACTGGCATAAAGCTTAGCAAAATTCTCATCAAGAAAATTATATTCCAAAGGCCCGTCAGGGTTAAACAAGGTCCATTGCTTTTTTAGATCGCCCAAAAATCCCTGGATATCTTTAGTATTTATTTTTACTATTAAGCCGCCAAAATTATTACCGAGCATCATCATCATAGGAGATATTTTTTGCTTAACAGAAGCATAATTGAAATCTGCAACAACACCTACTACCTTATACTCCTGCTGCCCAGACCGTACAATTGTTTTGCCAACCGCATTGCTATTTGTCCATCCTAATTCGCGTGCAGCTTCTTCATTAATCAATACACCAGCCGAATCTGTTGAAAACGCTTTGGAGAAATCCCTTCCCTGCACAACGCGTATACCTAATGTGCGCAGATAATCATAATCTATATGATAAATGTTTGTATGAATTTCTGTACCGTTACCAGTTTCATTTTTTGGGTATATCTCTGTACCATCCATCATTATGCCACCGGGAACGTATCTTGAGATGCTCGCCGAAACTACACGACTGTCTTTCAAAATTTGTTGCTCGAATGCAAATTGATTACTACCTAATAACCTTGCATCCGGAAGATATAGAACCTGGTCTTTGTCATAACCTAATTTTTTATTCTGCATGTAATGCAACTGCTGGTAAACAATAATGGTAGCAATAATCAATGCAGTGGAAATAAAAAACTGGAAAACAATTAAACTGCTGCGCAACGGTTTTCTTTGTGAGCCTTGCAAGGAAGCTCCCTTTAAGACCTTGATGGTATTAAATGACGACAGGAAGAAAGCAGGATAAATGCCAGCCAATATTCCTGCAATAAAACTCACGGAGAACAGTACGAGTATTGACTGCCAGCTTAGAAAAAAAATAAAGTCTATATTTTTATTTGACAGCTCATTAAAATAAGGCAATAAGAAAAATATTAACGCGTATGCGCAAAGCATAGAGAAGAATGTAAACAAAACAGATTCTGTGAGAAACTGAAAGATCAATTGCTTTTTTATAGAACCCATTACTTTCCTGATACCGACTTCCCTTGAACGCTTTACAGCTCTTGCTGTTGAAAGGTTTGTAAAATTTACGCAGGCCAGCAACAAAATGAATATAGCTAACGCCGAAAAAATATATACATATTGTATATCGCCATTCGGTTCCAACTCATACTTTGTATTGGCATGCAAATGAATGTCTGTAACTGGTTGCAATGAAAAGCGAAATGTATTAACTGACTTCTGTGCTTCGGCAAGACTTACCCCCATATCATGCTGAACTTCCGGGACAACATATTTTGCAACAAGCTGTGGAAACTTTGCTTCTAATGCTTTAGCATTTGCATTTTTATTTAAAAGAAGATAAGTGTAAAACCCAACATTACTCCATGTTGCACGTGTGATATGAAATGTAGTGAGGCTTAGGAATGCATCAAAATGAAAATGTGTATTGTCAGGCACTTTATCAATAACGCCGGTTACTTTATACAATGCATTGTGCAGGCCAATGGTCAATGATTTTCCAAGTGCATCCTCATTACCAAAATATTTTTTTGCAAATGCTTTTGAAATAACAACGCTGTTAGGCTGAACCAACGCAGTTTTATTATCTCCTTCAATAAGTGGAATAGAAAACATCTGCAAAAAATTTGAATCAGCAAAGGCAAGTTTTTGTTCTTTGAATTGTTTGTCATTATACTTTACAAAATCACTTGCTGGGGAGATCCTTGTTGATGCTTTTATTTCAGGGAAAGCATTTTTCATTCCTTCGCCAACTGCCACGTCTACATTTGGATAAACAGCCACATCGCCATTTCCGGTAGCAGATAAATTAATGCGGTAAATATTGTCAGCTTCATCTGCATATTTATCGTAGCTCAACTCATCATACACAAATACAGTAATGAGCATAAAACAGGTTAGCCCGATGGCCAGTCCCACAATGTTGATGACAGAAAAAATTTTATTTTTTCTAAGATTGCGAAAAGCAATTTTTAAATAATTTCTTATCATAAGTTATAGTTGTAATTTTTTGTACTTAACATTTGCTCTTTACTCATCGCCTGTTGTGTCACTCACTTGTGCGTTCTAAACTTTGCTGAGCAATGAATAAACTGTACAAGAGTGCGACGCAACGAAGATGACCCAACCCCTAAACGTGGGGCTAATAAAATCTTCTGCATTTTCAAGAGTTGGGAGCTTCTTATTCTGTTCTCAAACTCTTTACCGGGTTGCTCATAGCGACTCTTATGGTGTTCATGCATACTACAACTAACGTAAGCAGGAACATTGCTATACCAACCAATACAAAAAGCCAGATACTAATGCTGATGCGATAATCATACTTGCTTAACCAATTGGTCATAGCCCAATAGGTTAAGGGCACCGCAATGACAAAAGCAATTGTTACGAGTTTTAAAAATTCTTTGGATATAAGCAACAGCAACTGCTGAACACTTGCACCAAGTACTTTGCGTACACCAATTTCACGAATGCGTTTTTCGATGGTGAATGAAGCAAGGCCTGCAAGCCCAAGACAACAAATAAAAATGGCAAGACCTGAAAAAATATTCGTAAGCTTTCCTATAAGGTCTTCAGTTAAAAATTTCTTTTGAAATTCCTGGTCAACAAACTGGTACTCGAATGGTACAGTGGGATTATATTTTTTAAAGATCGTTTCAATGGATGCCATTGCTTTTTGCGGTGCAACACCATCTTTCAAACGAAGCGTATTCATAGAAGAACCGTTGCCATCATATACCATTAACATTGGATATGCGGGTTCGAATGGAGAAGTCATGATCACATTATCTGAAACACCAATAACCGTGTAGTTTCTGCCATACCGCATTTGCATACCTACAGGGTTTTTTAGTTTCATTGCATCAACAGCAGCTTTATTCAGGATCATGGAAGTTGAATCTGCAGGTGTTCCTGAAAAATCTCTTCCCTGCAACATTTTAATGCCCATTGTTTTAGTAAAATCAACATCAACTGCAAGCCCACCCATGATGATTTGGGAATTGGCAGGTTTGCCATCATAATCAGGTGCGCCCGTATTCCACCATACTTCTGTTATTGGCGAAGATGTTCTTGTAACATTGCTGATCAAACCCGTTGAAAGTAATTCCTGCTTTATTACGTCATAGCTTTTATCTGTATCTGGTGTAGAAGGAATCATAACAAGGTTATTGGGATTATAACCCATATCGCGGTCTTTTACATGTTGTATTTGCTGGTAAACAATGATCGTTGCCGAGATAAGCAAAATAGAAATTACAAACTGTGACACCACGAGTATATGCCTGGGCATAACTGTTTTCTTCCCTGAACTTAATGTTCCTTTCAAAACTTTTACAGGATTAAAAGAGGAAAGATATAATGCAGGATAACTTCCGGCTACTAAACCGGTAAATAAAATAATGACGGTTGCAGATAACCAGAACAGTGGTTGTGTTGCATTCAATGAAAGATGTTTATCTACAAGCTGATTGAATGATGGTAATAATAGCAGCACTGCAATAATAGCAATTACAAAAGCGATCAATGTTAAGATCATTGACTCAAAGAAGAATTGCAGTATCAATCTTTTCTTGTTTGAACCAAGGGTTTTTCTTATACCTACTTCTTTTGCACGTTTTTCACTTCTTGCAGTGGAAAGGTTCATGAAGTTGATGCATGCGATCAATAAAATGATAATTGCTATTACAGAAAATAAGTGCACATATTCTATCATGCCGCCGGTGTTTACACCATTATCAAAATCACTGTAGAGGTGCCAGTGACTCATTGGAAAAGCGAAGTATGTGCTTATCTCATCCTTGCCATGCGCTCGTTTTACTTTGGTAATTGTTTTATTCAGCAGACTTGTATCAACGTTGGGAACTGTTTGTACAAAAACATTCCATGAAGAATTTACCCATTCACCCATTGCATTTTTTGTATCAGGATCATTGTAGTTAAAAGGCGTGATCCAATCAAACCGGAAGGTAGAATTACCCGGAGCGTCTTCAACAACTGCTGTAACTTTTACATCCTGACTGTTATCAAAACGTATTACTTTATTAATAGGGTCTTCATTTCCAAAAAAGGCTTTTGCTGCAGATTCAGAAAGTACAATCGAGTTGGGATCTTTTAATGCAGTAGCTGCACTTCCTTTGATGAATTTCCACGAGAACATATCAAAGAAGTGATCGCTTACTATATAACCTTCTTTTTTTATTTTGTCTTCACCATGAGCAAGCACACGCTGTTGTTGGTATGTTGTAACAACTGCATGCTTTATCTGCGGAGAGCTATGTTCCAGTTCACTTGCAAGCGGAAGTACCATGCTTCTGTCTGTAAACACCTGGTTATTGAAATCGCGGTTAGCAATAACCTGATAGATATTGTCGTAGTTCTTTTGAAATTTATCATAAGTCAATTCATCATATACCCACAAAAGAATAAGCATGGTACATGTAATGCCAATTGTAAGACCTAAAATATTCGTTATAGAAAATCCCTTGTTGCGAAATAAATTTCTCCACGCAATTTTTAAATAATTTCTTATCATAAGTTATAGTTGTAATTTTTTGTACTTAGCATTTGTTCTTTACTCATCGCCTGTTGTGTCACTCACTTGTACGTTGGTGCTTTATGCTGCTTTTAGCCGTTCACCTTTAGCTAGTAACTTGCAGCCAAATGTTAATAGTTATTCTTCAGTACAAGAGTGCGACGCAACGATGCTTTATTGTTATTCTTCACCCTGTCTCATAAAAATTCTTTTTGAAGTTTTAAACGCTTATTCACTTCGCAAACTCTTTACAGGATTTGCTATTGCAGCTTTTATAGCCTGGAAACTTATTGTTGCCAATGCAATAATCAATGCAAGCAACGCAGCAATAATAAAAACCCACCATTGAATATTTATACGGTAAGCAAAATCCTGGAGCCAGTTGTACATTGCATACCATGCAACCGGGAAGGCAATAACTGCAGCAATGAGAACTAGTTTTAGAAAATCTTTTGATAACAACGACACGATGGTAGATGTGCTTGCCCCCAGCACTTTTCTAACACCAATTTCTTTTACGCGTTGCGTAATGGCAAATGCAGATAATCCAAATAAACCGAGACACGCTATAAATATTGCTATGCACGAAAAGATGGTAAAGATGGTGCCCTGCTTTTGTTCAGCTACATATAACTGGCTATATGTTTCATCAAGGAAAGTGGCCTGGTAAGGAACTTCAGGAAGATACTTTTTCCAGGTTTTTTCAATTGTTTTTAAAGTGCTTTGAATATTATTACCAGCAACCTGCAGTGACAGAAAATTAAAATACCCATCAGTTGCGGCATTGGCTGGATTTACCAACACCATCGGTACAATTTGTTGGTGTAATGATTCAAAATGAAAATCTTTTACAACACCAATTATTTTACCTTTTATAGATGCATACCTGAAATCTTTACCCAAAGCATCTTGCGCAGATTTCCAGCCGATGGCTTTTACCGCCGCTTCATTCAAAATAAAATTTGAAGTATCAGTTCCGTATTGTCTTGAAAAGTTTCTGCCTGCAGCAATTTGTATGTCATATGTTGAAACAAAATCATAATCAGCCACTACAAATTTTATATCTGATGTTACAGGCATTGCAGAATCTCCGGTGAATGTAGAAGCGCCCATTGCATCTAACAACCTGCCGGTTGGCACACGTGATGAACGTGTTACATTTTTTACAGCATTACTTTGTAACAGTTCGTTCCTGAAAGTTTCGTATGATGGATTAAGGTCATTAATATAAGGAAGTGTAATGATATGATCTTTATCATAACCCAATGAAGTGTTTTGCATATACTTCAATTGCTGGAATACAATAATGGTAGTAATAATTAAAACAATAGAAATGGTGAATTGCGCCACCACTAATATTTTCCTGAATGAAATATTGCTGCCATCGATTTTAAATAACCCTTTTAAAGTTTTAACGGGTTGAAAAGACGACATGAACAATGCAGGATATAAGCCCGATAAGATACCCACCACAAATGGCGTTAATAATAGTGGCACAATTACCTGCCATTTTAAAAGCATCTCTACCGATAATTCAAGACCTGAAAGCTGATTCAGCAATGGCAATGTAAAATACAGAAGAGCAAATGCCATTAAAATGGCTACCCATGCAATGAGCACTGACTCACTTAAAAACTGAAAGATCAATCCTTTTTTTCCGGCGCCCATTACTTTTCGTATACCAATTTCTCTTGCACGTAAAGCAGATCTTGCGCTTGATAAGTTCATATAATTGATACATGCAATCAATAGTATAAACAATGCAATTGCCGAGAAAATATATACACGGTTAATATCGCCATTAGGTTCAGCTTCATAATCTGTGTGAGAATATAAGTGTATGTCCGTTAATTTCTGCAGGCCGAGTGTGGTGAATTTAGAAGGAAGCTGTCCGTTGTAATCAGCACGGTTCATGTGTGCATCTATAAAGGCGGGGAAACGTGCAACCATTTTTTGCGGATCATAATGATCGGGCAGTAGTAAGTAAGTAAAGAAAGAATTGTTACCCCAGTTGGTACGTAAGTTTTCAGCGCCATAAATTGCTGAATCTTTCAGCGTATTAAATGAAAGCAGTGTACCCGGATGCATATGCGAATTTGCAGGAAACCCTTTATAGATACCGGTAACCTTCACATCATACTTATTACTTACACGCAATACTTTATTTATGGGATCTTCATTGCCAAAATATTTTTTTGCAACATCTTCACTTAACATTACAGAAAAAGGATCTTTTAAAGCAGTATTGGGATCACCCTTTAAAACATCCAGTGTAAACACATTAAACAAGTTCTCGTCAGCAAAATAAACATTCGGTTCATTAATTATTTTTTCACCGTACTTAATAGCCAGCGTTCCGGTATTAAGCAAACGTGTCATTTTTTTTATTTCCGGAAAATCGCCTGGTAAATAATATCCGAATGGCGGAGAAACAGTGCTTAAGTTTAAAGACACTACACCATCCTGGTTGTTAAAAGACCTGGTAACACGATAAATATTTTCGGCATTCTTATTATACTTATCGTAACTAAGTTCATTTATAATATACGTTGCTATCAAAAGGCAACAGGTAAGCCCAACTGTTAATCCAAATAAATTTACAAACGAGATGAACTTGTATTTCATCAAATTGCGCCACGCTATTTTGAAATAGTTTCGTATCATAACAATAGATTTTAATGTTGTGTATGATGTTTTAAAACTTATGTAACAGGCATTTTTGTTCTTTACTCAGCAACTGTTGTGTCACTCACTTGTACGTTCAGATCAATATTGAACAAACCGTACAAGAGTGCGACGCAAGAAAAGTTTAATTCATATTAAACAGTCCGGCTCCAAAAAATCCATCCGCAGCTCTTCACATTTGCATATCCGCACATTATTCTGTTCTCAAACTTTTCACCGGGTTTGCCAATGCTGCTTTTATTGCCTGGAAACTCACTGTTATCAATGCAATGGCCAATGCAGTAAAGCCTGCCACAAAAAATACCCACCACTCGATGTTAATGCGATAAGCATAATCTTTTAGCCAGTTACTCATGGCAAGCCATGCCACCGGGAAGGCAATAACACATGCAATAATTACCAGCACTAAAAAATCTTTTGAAAGCATAGTAACTACATTTCCGGTTGAAGCGCCTAATACTTTTCTGATACCTATTTCTTTGGTACGCTGCTCTGCCATATAAGTTACCAGCCCAAACAAACCAAGACACGCAATAACAATTGCAAGCACTGCAAATGTTATTGCTATATATCCTGCACGTTGTTCGCTGCGATACATTTCATTAAAAGAATCATCCATAAAGCGATAACTGAATGGCATGCCTGGTGCCATTGCTTTCCATTTGTTTTCTATTTGTTTTATCAGGCCATCTGCATTAGCAACATTGATCTTAAATGATATTAGTCCTGTACTGTTACCCAGCAGCATACAAAGCGGACCAATGTTTTGTCGCAATGATTCAAAATGAAAATCTTTTACCACACCAATAATTTTGATAGGTATCATTGAATTATCTCCCTGAATATTTGATGGCACATACATCATTTTTCCAATCGGGTCGCTATAGCCTAACAGTTTGGCGGTTGTTTCTGTAATAAGCATGGCACTTGAATCTGAGCCGAACTCTTTTGAGAAATTCCTGCCCTTCACTATTTCCATTCCCATTGTTTTTATATAATCATAGTCTATCCGCCATGTTTGCATATCAATACCATTTTTAAAATCCATTACGGCTTCTTTTGAATAAGTATTATCACTGCGGGAAGAATTGGTAACAGGCAGGTATGCACTAACTGTTGCACTGCTTACGCCATTCATGGCAAGCACATCATTTTTAAATGCCTGCACATTGTTATTGAGAGCATAAGCGCCATCGACTACAAGCACCTGGTCTTTACTAAACCCAAGCTTTGTTGTTTGTATATAATGTAGCTGACTGTAAACAATAATAGTTCCGATGATAAGCATGACAGATGTGGCAAACTGGAAAACCACCAATACATTACGCAGGTTACTCTTTTTAAAACCCGTGTTAGCGCTGCCTTTTAAAACAACAATAGGTTTAAAACCTGAAAGGAATAAAGCAGGATAACTGCCTGCCAGTAAGCCTACCACAAATGGAACCAAAATAAGAAATGGCAGTATATGAATGTTCAACAGATCTTTTACGGATAAAGATTTTGCGGCCACGTCATTGAATAAGGGTAGTACAAAATATGCTATGGCAACAGCAATGATAAGTGAGATAAATGCAGTAATGGTTGATTCAACAAGGAATTGGGCAATTAATGTTTTTCTTTCGGTGCCCAATACTTTTCTTATGCCTACTTCTTTTGCGCGGCTGGCACTGCGTGCAGTACTTAAGTTCATAAAATTGATACAGGCAATAATGAGTATGAATAATGCAACTGCAGAAAAAATATATACATACTGAATATTACCAGATGGGCTAAGTTCAAAAGAATAGTCACTGTATAAATGAATTTTTGTTAATGGAATGAGTGAGTATTCAAGTTTATTGCCTGATTTTCTAAACTCATCCATACTGTTTATTTTAATGAACTGCTGCACATAAGGCAGTACATATTTAGTAATATACTGTTCAAAGCTTTTTTCAAATGCTTTATAATCTGTTCCTTTTTTAAGTAACAAATAAGTATTAAAATTATGGCTGGTATATTGCCCCCACTGGTAATCTGCATTCTTCATAGAGAGCATAAAATCCAGTTGAAAATGCGAGTTATGGGGAATGTCTTTTATAACTGCCGTTATCTTAAACGGTGTAGTTGTTTCACCATTTTTAACTTCAATGGTTTTACCCAAAACATTGGTACTGTTAAAATATTTTTTTGCCGTTGACGCTGTTATTACTACGGTATTAGGTTGGTTCAATGCGGTTTTTGCATCACCTTCAATGGCGGGTAATGTAAACACATTGAAAAATGTAGAATCAACATAGGCTATATTCTTTTCAGTAATAAATTCATTACCCTTCTTAATAAGTTTAGCACCTTCGTTTCCATAGATACGCGTGTATTCTTCTACCTGCGGGTAATCTTTTTTCAGCACCTGCCCCATCATATCAGATGTTTGTGTCATATGCAGGTCGCCGCCACCAAAGCGTATGTCAGCATTGATCCGGTAAATGCGGTCTGCATTTACATTATAACGGTCGTAACTCAACTCATCCGTTACATAAAGTGTGATCAACAAACAGGTAGCAAGGCCAATGGCAAGACCAAGTATGTTTATGGTGCTGTAACCTTTGTTTTTCCAAAGATTACGAAATGCTATTTTGAAATAATTTTTTACCATACAATTAATGTTGTGTTATGCATTTAGCATTTTTTTTGTGACGGGCTTTTGTAATTCTTTTTAGCGATTGTTGTGTCACTCACTTGTACTTTCTTATTATTACTCATCAAACACAATCTAACAGAGCATGAGCTAAAACAAAAATTTCACCAACGCTTATGCCAATATGTAAGTAGCTGTTTTTAAACAATTTAGAGGCAGGCTAAAAAATGAGGTGTTCGATAATGAACACCTCATGTGCGATGATGAACGATCTTTAAATGTATAGCTGAATAATGATCAGAAACCTGAAAAGTGCGACGCAAGAATAGCTTAATATATATCCAGCAATCCGGCTCAAAAAATTCACCCGCATATTATTCAGTTCTCAAACTCTTCACCGGGTTTGCCAGTGCTGCTTTTATTGCCTGGAAACTTACTGTTAATAATGTAATCAGTAATGCACCCATAGCTGCTGCTGCAAAAACCCACCATGCAATAGGTGTTCTGTATTCGTATCGTTGCAACCATTCGTACAGGTAATACCACGCAATAGGAATAGCAATAAAACAGGAGATGACAACCAGTACCACAAAATCTTTTGATAACATTCCCCAGAGATTGAAAACAGAAGCGCCTAATACTTTTCGAACACCAATTTCTTTAGTGCGTTGTTCTGCTACAAAAGATGCAAGACCAAACAAACCAAGACAGGAAATAAAAATGGCTAGTATTGCAAAGAATGTAGCAATGTTACCTATGCGCTCTTCATCTTCAAATTTTTTGGCGTATTCTTCATCGGTAAACTTGTAATCGAAAGGCGCACCGGGATTATATTTTTTAAATACTGTTTCTATTTTAGCAAGCGCCTCACGTGCAGGCACTGTTGGCTTTATCCGAACAGTGATCACACTGGCCCAATCCATGTTTAAAGTAAATATGGTAGGTTTTACAGGTGTATACGGAGACTCCATTACCATATCTTTTATCACACCTACTACATTGTAGTTTTTATCATTCCATTTAATATTCTTACCAACAATATTTTTGAGACCAGTAAGCTTTACAGCTGATTCATTAAATATCAGGGCTGTACTGTCGGTAGCAAAATCCTTTGAAAAATCACGGCCTTCTTTTATTTGCCACCCAATGGTCTTCCCAAAATCATAGGTTGTTGCTACAATACCAAATAACGGTAATGAGTTGGGGTCTTTCCCTTCCCAGTTAAATCCAATTTGATTAGACCATACATTTGTAACAGGGCTTGATGATTGTGCCATGTTCTCAACGGCCCCAGTAGCAATCAAATCACCTCTTATGGCATCGTAATGTCCATATATATCCGGCGTGCTCATGTCTATCGTTATTAAACCTTCGCGTGTATAACCAACAGGCCTGTCTTTTGCAAATTGTATTTGTCTGAATACAATGATGGTACCTATGATCAATGCTATAGACACGGTGAATTGTATAACCACCAATACTTTGCGGGGAAGTGAAGCAAAACGGCCAACCCGAAATGTTCCTTTCAACACTTTGATGGGTTCAAAGCCGGATAAATAAAATGCCGGATAACTTCCGGAAATAAGTCCTGTAAAAAATGTAAATCCAATCGTAAGTACCCAAAACCAAACATTACTCCATGGTATTGACATTTCTTTATCTGCTATACTATTAAAAAAAGAAAGCATCAGTTGAACAAGACCGATAGAAACAATAAAAGCAATGAAGGCTACCAATATTGATTCAGAAAGAAATTGACCAATCAACTGCTGTCTTAATGAACCCACCGTTTTACGAATACCAACTTCTTTTGCACGTTTCTCACTTCGTGCTGTTGCAAGGTTCATAAAGTTTATGCACGCAAGCAACAATACAAAAACACCAATAACCCCAAACAACCAAACAAATTCTATCCTTCCTCCAACTACTTTTCCATTTTCAAACTTATTATACAAGCGCCACTTGTCCATAGGCTGCAAAACAAGTTCTTCCTTACCATCTTCCGCTTCTTTAAGATGGATCATAGAAGCGTTCTTTATTTTTTGTGTTGTCTTAGCTATATCCACATGATCATTTACCTGCACAAAAGCCTGCCAGGAGTGATTGCCCCATTGTGTCATTGCATTCTTCATCCAATCCTCTGTAGTAATATACTTTTCCCATGGCAGTAATATTTTAGTAGTGTAAAGCGTGGTATTGCGTGGCAAATCTTCATATACACCTGTTACTTTATAGCTATCCTTGTTATCAAGTTTTACCATTTTGTTCATTGCATCATCATTGCCAAACAACGTTTTTGCAATTGATGCACTTAACAGAATAGATGATGGATCTTTAAGACTATTCTTATCTCCCTTTATCATTTTCAAAGAAAACATTGATGGGAACACAGCTTCCACCCACATGCCTTCTGAATTTATTTTTTTATCCCCTACTGCCAGTATGTGCCCGAAATTCCAGGACGCCATAGACACCGCTTTAAAATCGCTTCCGTATTTTGTACGCAGTTCATTTCCTAAAGGCATCGCAACAGCCTCGCCGGTTCCGGTGTGGCCGTTGAAAGTTTGCGTGGTCATCACCTGGGCTAGTTGCGCATGATTTGTATGATACTCATTAAAGGTTAGTTCATCCCATATCCACAACCCAATCAATATTGCAACGGCCATCCCAATAGAAAGGCCAAGTATATTAATAGCGGAATAGGCTTTGCTTTTGCGCAGGTTTCGCCAGGCGATTTTTAAATAATTCTTGATCATAAAAAAAAGTTATAAGTGGTATGTGTTATTTTATATTTTTTGAAGTCGTCTGTTGATCATTACCCGTCTTTCGTTGTGTCACTCACTTGTACGTTCAGTTCATTATTGAACAAAGTGTACAAGTGTGCGACGCAACGAAAGTTCAATTCATATTCTACTGTCCGGTTCAAAAAAAATTTTCTTCATTCGCACTTTTACACATTATTATTCTGATCTCAAACTCTTTACAGGATTTGCAACGGCGGCTTTTATAGCCTGGAAACTTAATGTTAGCATTGCAATCACCAACGCAGCAATTGCTATAACTGCAAACATCCACCACTCAATATTTATACGGTATGCAAAATCCTGTAACCATTGATGCATAAAATAATAGGCCACCGGAAATGCAAGCACTATTGATATCAGTACAAGTTTGATGAAATCTTTTGCAAGCAGGCTGGTTATGTTCATAGCACTTGCGCCAAGTACTTTTCGTATGCCTATTTCTTTGGTGCGTTGTTGTGCCACAAAAGTTACCAATCCAAGTAAACCCAAACAAGCTATCATAACTGCAATAGCAGTAAAGACATCAGTGATTTGTGCAATGCGTGTTTCTGATTCATACACCTGTGCAAATTTTTCGCTGAGAAAATTGTATGAGAATGGCTGTGCAGGTACGGTTTCATTCCATACCTTTTGCAGATTTTTTATTAGTGATGATGCATCTTTTGTCTGGAAACGTACACATACATACAAGGGGCTTGTGCCTTCAAAAACAGCCAAAGGGCCAATCTTATCTCTAAGGCTGTTATAATGAAAGTCTTTCATAATGCCTACAATCCTAAAAGTTCTTAAGTGTTCTGCATCTTCTCCGGGAAGGCTTAGCTCCTGGCCGACAACAGGTTTACCCGGATAACCAAATGACTGCGCCAAAGTTTCATTGATCAACACAGAGGAGCTATCGGATGTAATCTCTTTTGAAAAATCTCTTCCTGCTGCAATACTTATTCCCATTGCTTTTACGTAGTCGGGATCTACCCAGAAATTGCTTACCAGCACCGTATTTTCAGTAGATGGGTTTCGCCCTTTTATGATGGAAGTGGTATTACGCTCATCACCAACAGGGAGTATATTAGCAGAAGTAACACTTTTTACAGCCGGCAATTCTAATAGCTTTTGTTTTAATACCGGGAATTTATCCTGTAGCAGATATGCATCATTAATTGCAACAACTTCTTCTTTGTTAAACCCTACATTCTTATTACGTATATACTGCATCTGTTGATACACTATCAAAGAGGATATCAGTAAAACTGTTGTTATAAAAAACTGGAACACTACAAGTCCGCTGCGTAAAGTATTTTTTGATCGTATTGCTACTGAACCTTTCAGCACTTTAATAGGTGCAAAAGCTGATAAGAACAATGCCGGGTAAATCCCTGCCGCAAAGCCGGTGATAAAACCCAGGGCAAGGGAAGGCAGTAAGAAATGCATGGTAAGCAGATCTTTTATTTCAAAAGTTTTTCCTGAAAGCTGGTTCAACGCGGGAAGCATAAAACATAGTAGCACGAAAGCAAATAGCCATGCCGTAAAACTTAACAAAAGACTTTCGCCTAGAAATTGTCTTATAAGATCGAAACGCAAAGCACCTGACACTTTTCTTACACCTACTTCTTTTAGCCTTGTAGCCGCCCGTGCCGTAGCAAGGTTCATAAAATTGATACAAGCCAATGCCAGGATCAATAGCCCAACAATTGAAAATATATATACATATTTTATGTTGCTGTTTACAGCAAGCTCGTCGTCAAGTTCAGAATACAAATGAATTTTTGTTACCGGAAACATTTCAACCTTTACATAATTGCCTGCTTTTGTAAACTCATCCCACGAAGTATTGAGATATTGCTTTACAACAATGGTCATTTTCTTTACAAAAAGATCAGTAGCAGCCTTTGATAATTTCGCTGCGTCTGTTCCGGGCTTTACAACAAAATATGTTTGATAATTCGTACTTCCCCAATTTTCGACGCGGCTATCTTCCACAGACGACATAGAAAGAAACAGATCACATTTGAAATGTGTATTTACCGGAATATCTTTCATAACGCCGGAAACAATGTACAATTTATCATTATCCACCTGCATTGTTTTGCCCATGGGATCACTATTGCCAAAGTATTTTTTTGCCGTTGCTGCAGATATTACAACAGATCCTGGCATTGTTAAGGCAGTGGCGGGATTTCCGCGGAGCAATGGAAAATTAAACACCTGGAATAAAGTGCTGTCTGCATACAGCACATTTTGTTCATTAAAAGAAACGTTATCAAACTTTACTACAGATCGACCATTAGGCTTAAGCCTGCACATTGTTTCTATCTGTGGCAATGCTCTTTGTAACTCAGGCCCTGCGGGTGCAGGCGATTGTGCTGTATTGGCCAGCTGATCTCCGATTTTACCATAAAAATTTAAACGATAAATGCGGTCTGCAGCTTTATGATAATTATCGTAGCTAAGCTCATTGGTTACAAAAAGAAAGATAAAACCAGCGCAAAGAATTCCAATGGTAAGCCCGCTTATATTCAAAAATGAGTATAGTTTGTATTTTGCAAGATTTCTCCAGGCTATTTTCAAAAAATTTTTAAACATAGAGAAAAATTTAAGTTACATGTAGTACGATATAAGTTTGATTATGTTACCAGCTTTCGCTATTTTTTTAAACTCCTGTTGTGTCACTCACTTCATCGTTCAGCTCATTGTTGAACAAAAGCGTAGAAGAGTGCGACGCAACGAAAGTTTAATTAATGTTCAGCAGTCTGGTTCAAAAAAATTCTTTATTCACGATTGACGACTCACCATTCACGATTATTATTCCGTTCTTAAACTCTTTACGGGGTTCATCAATGCAGCTTTTAATGAATGATAACTAACCGTTATCAATGCTATCAACACCGTTACAATTGCAGTGGCTATAAAAACGTACACTTCTATAGGTACGCGGAATGCATAATCCTGCAACCATTTATTGCCGGCCCACCATGCAAGCGGTGCAGCAATAAGAATAGCAATACCTACCAGTTGCAAAAAGTTTTTAGCGACCAGTAATGTAATGCTGCTGAGATTTGCACCAAGTACTCTTCTTATACCAATTTCTTTTGTGCGCTGAACAGTGGTAAATGCAGCAAGGCCGAACAAACCAAGACAGGCCAGTATGATAGCAAGAGCCGCAGCCATACTGAACAACACAGAGGTGCGTTGCTCTGCGAGATATAATTTATTATAACTGTCATCCAGGAAATGATAATTGAATGGCCTGTCCGTTACACGTTGTTTCCAAACCATTTCCAAACGTGCTAATACAGACTGCACATCATTATCATTAACGCGTATAATGAAATTGCGGGAGAAATCACGGCCAAGAAAAATAAGCATTGGCCCGATAGGATCATGCAGGCTGCTGAAATTAAAATCTTTTACAACGCCAACTACAGGGCCCATTGCTCTGTTTTCAATTATTCTGCCAATTGATTCCTGTGGGGTCCATCCTATTTTCTTTGCCAGCGTTTCGTTGATGATATAAGGCTGCTGATAATTTGCGTAATTATTTGTCGTGTCCATCAATGCAAAATCTGACTGCAGAAAATCACGGCCTGCCACTAACTGCATCTTTGTTGTTTTTGTAAAGTCGAGATCAACCGGCATGGCATTTAGTGAAATTTCATGTTTACCCTTTTCATCAGTTGCAGTGATTCCATCACCCCATCCAACATATTCAGGCGTATCGTATGATGCAGTAACGCTCTCCACACCTTTCACCTGCAGGAATGCATCTTTTAAACTTTGAAAATTTTGTGTCATATTGCCGCCAATAGGCAGCACTACTAAATGATCTTTATCGTAGCCAAGATTTTTCGTTTGCATGTAATGCATCTGCTGCAGAATAATAATGGTATATATGATCAGGAAAACAGAAATACCAAACTGTGCTACTATTAAGGTCTTGCGAAGTATATTACTACCACCCGTAAAACTGAATCCTTTTTTTAGCACACCAGAGATCTTTGTACCCGATAAGACCAATGCAGGATAAAGACCTGCAAAAAAACTTACCGCAAGTGAAAATAAGATCAATGCAATAATGGGCAAAAGCTGCAACAATACTTCAGCCGTAAATTGTTTTCCTGTAATGTTGTTGAAATAGGGGATCAATAAAATACTGAGTACAAATGCAAGTATAGCTGCAATGCAGGTAATTACAGAAGATTCTCCCATGAACTGCATAAACACCATACGCTTTGATGCACCCATTACTTTACGCATACCAATTTCCCCGCTTCTTCCGGCAGATTGTGCAGTAGCAAGATTGGTGTAATTGGCGCAGGCAATAATCAAAATCAGCAATGCGATCAACGCAAACATGTATATATACGTAATGCTGCTGTTAGGTTCAAACCCGGGTAGCGAAGAATATAAATGCACTTTTGCCAGTGGCTCTAAAGTATATCTGAGGTAATCATTATCCTTTAAACCGGCATCTGTTCTTAATGCAGTTGATTTTGTATAATCATTAATCTGTTGCTGCAATTGCGCAATGTTTTTTTCATCACGCACCAGCATGTAAGTAACCCAATTTGCCGTCCACCATGTTTCTTCTTTTACATTATTACCAAGGTTCATGAACTGTGTAACAAAATCAAATTTTAGTTGTGAGTTCTGCGGAACATCTTCGATCACCGCAGATACGCGCAAATCTTTGCCGCCACTGGTAAGCGTTTTGTTGAGTGCATCTTCCTTACCAAAATATTTTTTAGCCATTGATTGGGTAATAACAATTTTATCAGGCGCATTTAATGCAGTGGATGCATCTCCTTCAACAAGGTGAAAAGAAAACATTTTAAAAAATGGCTCATCTGCATACAATATGCGTGGTTCATCAAAAATTTTATCTCCGCTCTTTACTACGTTATGACTGATAAAAGTTCGTGCATATTCTTCTACTGATGGGAACATGCGTTTAAATTGCGGACCAACCTTGGTTCCGGTGGTGGCTACGGCATTGTCTGTTCCTGCACTGCCGTATGTCATCGTTACACGTACAATCCTGTTGGCATTTGTATTGAATTTATCATAACTCAATTCATGATTGATGTACACGCCGATCAGCAGGCAGGCTGTAAGCCCGATCGTTAAACCAAAAATATTTATTGCAGAGTATAATTTATTTTTCTGCAGGTTACGCAATGCTGTTTTAAAATAATTCCTGAACATCTGTTATAAATTATAATTAGTATGTAATAAGTTTTATGTACTGAACTTTTATTCTTTACTGTTCTTCGTTGTGTCACTCACTTCTGCGTTCAGATCAATAATGAACAAAGCGTACAAGTGTGCGACGCAACAATGCTTAATCTATATTCTTGAGCCTGATGCAAAAACCTTCTTCCTTTGCACATGCTCTTATTCGCTCCTTAAACTCTTCACAGGGTTTACCAACGCTGCTCTTACCGCTTTATACCCTACTGTTACCCATGCAACGATCAGCGAAACAACAATGGCCAATGCAAATACACCAACACCAATACTGATGCGGTATTGAAAGTCCTGTAACCAGCCATTCATAAAATACCATGCAACAGGTACTGCAATAATGAATGCAATACTGATAAGTATAGTAAACTCTTTTGAGAACATTACAACGATGCTGCTTACACTTGCACCTAATACTTTTCTTATACCTACTTCTTTAGTTTTTTGTGAAGCCATGAAAGAAACAAGACCATATAATCCAAGGCAAGAAATGAAAATGGCAATACCTGCAAAAATTTTATACAGCAAAGACAACTGTGTTTCCTGCCTGTAAAAACTTTCTATTGTTTCATCTGCAAAATGACTGCTGAAAGCAAATTCGGGGTAAGCTTTTTCCCAAAGCTTTTGTATTTGCGCAGTTGTCTTGCTTAGGTTAGCAGTATTAATTTTTACAGCGATCGTAAAATAAAAATCCTTTCGTGCTGCTATAGTAAGCGGTTTTGTTTCTTCTTTAAGCGAATTGGTTTTAAAATCTTTTACCACTCCAACGATTGGTAACCAATGGCCGCCGCCGATACGAAGATCTTTACCGATTATTTTTTGCGCGTCTGTAAAACCAAGTTTGTGCAATAATGTTTCGTTGATGATAATTTCGTTGGTAGTATCGCTCGCAGCATAATTTCTTCCGGCGAGTAATTGCACGCCGTATGTCTTTAAATATTCAGCATCTCCAAACTTATGAAAAACAGGATAGCCTTCATCTTCCTTGTGATCAAATGCAAAATTAGAAGCCCAGTTATTGTTGGAGGATACTTCATCGCTGCCAAAGGAAACACTTGTTACACCAGGGTTTTGGAGCATTTGTTGTCTTAATGGTTCCATACGGGCAAGATCAGTACTGTCTGTATAAGCTGGCATAATAAGCAAGGCTTCTTTATTAAAACCAAGATCTGCATTACGCACATGATTCATCTGACTTACGGCTACAATTGTTCCTATGATCAGCATCTGAGAAATAGCAAACTGTGTAACCACCAATACTCTTCTTAAAGAAATACCGCCTACACTTGCAGAAGTAATTCTACTTTTTAATGCAAGCACCGGTTTAAAACCTGATACGATCAGGGCAGGGTAAATACCTGACAGAAGTGTTACCACTACCAGCACTGCTAAAAGAAATATAATAGTTTGTGCTGTGATAAGCGCAATACCTTCAGGAACGCTTGCAACATTTGACAGGAATGGCATAGCAAGTTTTGCTATAAAAACCGCCAGTATTGATGCGAATAAAACAATAAGAAAGGTCTCTCCCATTACCTGGGCTATTAGCTGACTACGTTTGCTGCCTAATACTTTTCTTATACCAACTTCCTTACTGCGGCCAATTGCCTGTGCAGTAGAGAGATTAATAAAATTGATAGAGGCCATTACAATGATCAGTACACCAATAAAAGCAAGTGTCCACAAAACGTTTTTGTCTGTGCTGTGATCACCAAGGCTTCCATAGCCTGCATCGAAATGAATATCTTTAAATGGCTGTAATACCTGAGCCTTTCTGCTATCGTTCTGTTTATAATATTTTTTTACAAAAGCAGGCAACTGAGATTGTATGCTTGCCGCGCTTACATTTTTGGGCAACAAAACAAATATCTGGTGATTGCTGCTAAGGTTTCCCCATTCTGTTGAGTAACCAAAATTATCAGGGTTTGTTTTAAAAGATTCATAGGAAATAAACACACCCATGTTCATATCACTGTTAAGTGGTGCATCTCCAATAATGCCACTTACTTTTAGTAATACTGAATTATCTATTTTGATAAACTTACCTACAGCATTTTTATAATCGCCAAAATATTTCTGTGCATTTTTTTTCGTAAGCACTACATTACCGGGATCTTTTAAAGTAGCTGCATTTCCACTGATCCATTTTGCACTAAACATATCAAAATAAGCAGGCACCGTAAATGAAATCTTGTTGTCTTCAATAAACTTCTTACTTGCTGCCACATCTGAGTTGGCATCTGTTCCTAAAACTGTAACCTGGTTGCCTGATGAGATAACCAAGGGCACAATTTTTTCAAGCTGGGGAAAATCAGTTTTTAATGCATCGTAAGCCGGACAAGGAATACCGGGGTTGCGGGCAATGCTTCCATCTGTATGCTTTTCGGTGCTAACTATTCGGTAAATACGATCATAATTATTTTGAAACGTATCATAACTAAGTTCGAATTGTACAACAACAAATATCAACAGGCATGCCGCAATACCGGCAGCAAGTCCACTGCTGTTAATTGCAGTATATGTTTTGTTACGTAGTAAGGTGCGCCATGCTGTTTTTATGTAGTTCCGAACCATATTACCCTTTTTAAATTTGACACAATTAGTCTATAAATTAAGATGAATAATATGCCAATTACATATCAGTTGGTTTGCAATAAGTTAGATAACCTTATATTTTCAGGGTGTCCGCTTTCGATACAACTTTTGTTCAGTATTGATACAATACGTTTTACCTGCTGATCAAACCCTTTTTGAAAATATTTTGTAATGAATAAAACGATACATATTAACAGCATAAAATGGCCGGCAATGGGTTTATAAAAACAATGCAGCCGTTACGACTGCATTGTTTTTATAGTAAATACTAAGCAATTCAAAAAAACGGTCCTTGTTATTTAAAATTAACATTAACATGGCCGCTGCCTGCATGAACGCTTACTTCTGTACCACCACCATTCATTTTACCGGTAATGCTGTTATCATCAGTATCACCGCTAAAATTATTCATCGGGTTAACTTTTACCCTGTTTCCATGAAGGTTGAGATCGATGCCTTTGTTAGCAGGTAACGTAATATCAATGCTTCCACCGGAGTTACTAACTTTTACATACTGTCCTAATTCTGTTACCTCAATATCCATGCTGCCACCACTTGTAGATGTTTCAAGTGTACCGCGAATATTTGAAAGATGCACACTGCCACCACTTGTAGATGCAGACAGCTTTCCTTTAACATTATCAGCATCAATTCTGCCACCACTTGTAGATGCATCAATAGTGCCATCAAGTGCAGAAAGATGAACAGAGCCGCCACTTGTAGATAATTCAATGTTTCCTTTGCAATTATCTGCATTAATAGAACCACCACTTGTAGCAAGATCAATATTATCTGAGCAATTAGAAACGGTAATGCTGCCGCCACTTGTTTTGCCATCGATCTTGCCGCTTACCTTATCAACTTTCAAACTACCACCGCTTGTTCTGAAAACCTGCGTTCCCATAAGATCGCTAAGTTTAATGCTGCCGCCACTGGTATTAAGATCTGTTGAAACATTAGACGGTACATAAATTTTAAAAGAAATACTTAGTGATCTTTTCCAATCCCAGTTGTCTCTTTTATTTTTTGCTGTTGCAGTAAGTGTATTACCCGCAACATTGATCTTTACCACATAATCTTCTTCCAGTCTTTTTTTAATTTCATCTTTTGAAAGCGTATTGAGGCCGTTGTTGGCATTAACATACATTTCAATCCTGGCTTCACTTTGCGATGAACCCATTACTGCAATGCTGCCGCCACTTGTTTCTACATTGGCCTGTTTAATAGTTTCGCTGCTTAATGACTGTGTGAGATAAGGTTCTTTATTGTCTTGTGCATTTACCGTGATGGCTGTACTTGTTGCAGCCAAAAAAAAGAAAAATAACTTTTTCATGTTTGTGATTTTTTTTTGTGCGATTATTTTTTTTGACGAGCTGTTTATCATAAACTCATCTTCGTTGTGTCACTCACTTGTACACTTTATTATCTGGTCAGCAGTAAGCAACAGGTTTTAAATGGAACGTGTGTTATCCGTTAAGGTTACAGGAGATTCAAAAAATATTTTTTATTTATCCTTCATCTCCTTCTCCTAAAGGAGCAGGAGCGGTTCTGTATATCTTTATTGAACATTATATCCTCCACTTCATCTTATATCCCTAATTAGCAACGATAATGTTTTGCATGCTTGCTAAATACTTATATTGATTGATATAACTGCTCAATAAATCTCATCAGTACAAGTGTGCGACGCAACGGAGATGCCCCCATCCCCTAAAGGGGGGCAAATAAAATCTCTTCTTCACTCAATCCCCCTTTAGGGGTTAGGGGCTTTTATTCCGTTCTCAAACTTCTTACAGGATTAGCAACTGCAGCTTTTATTGCCTGGTAACTTACTGTGATAATTGCGATGACAATGGATAATATTGCAGCCATTGCAAACACCCACCATTCGATTGTTACACGATAATTATAATCCTGTAACCACGCATTCATGGCCCACCAGGAGATAGGCGCTGCAATGATGAAAGAAACTATAACCAGCTTTAGAAAATCTTTGGAGAGCAATGTGGCAATGCCTGCAACAGAAGCACCCAACACTTTGCGCACACCAATTTCCTTAATGCGATTCTCAGCCATATAGGTAGCAAGGCCAAACAAACCAAGACAGGAAATGAAAATGGTAAGCCCTGCAAACAAAGCTGCTAATGTGCCCTGGCGCTGTTCATCTTCAAATTTCTGTGCGTATTCTTCATCAACAAATTTGTATTCAAAAGGATATTCTGTATTGTATTTTTTGAAAATAGCTTCTGCTTTTTTCAGGCTCTCACCTGTTGCAACATTACTGTTGAGTTTTATAAGTATAGTTTGAAACCACGCTTTAGACCCTGCAATGAGCATAGGCCTTGTTGGTTCATAGGGTGAGGTAAGAATAAAATCTTTTATTACACCTACAATATGCCATTCCGTTCCATTGTCTTTTACGATCTTACCAATGGGATCTTTGAACTTCATTACTTTCAATGCAGATTCATTAATGATCATTCCGGTTGAATCTGTGGGAAATTTAGTAAGATCAAAATCACGGCCCTGCACAAAAGTTAAACCTGCTGTTTTACCCAATCCTTCATCTTCATTGTAACGGTAAAAATCTGTTTTATCATTTGGGTCTTTGCCTTCCCACTCCTGGCCCCATCCATCACTCCAGCTTTGTGTAAGTGGGGCACTTGTTTTTGTTACAGAAGAGGCAGCGCCTGAATTAAGCAATTCATTTTTTATAAGGGTGTAATTTTTTTCTATATCCCCGGTAAAAAGATGATAGATCAGATTATTCTTATTATAACCGGTTTCCCTGTTCTGCGCATAATCTATCTGTTGCTTTACAATGATGGTGCAAATGATAAGTATGATCGCAAACGTAAACTGTAATACCACCAACACCTTGCGGGGTGTAACCAATGCATTTGCTTTTTTGAATGTTCCTTTCAACACTTTAACGGGTTTAAAAGAAGAAAGGAAAAATGCAGGATAACTACCGGCAAGTACACCCGTAAAAATAATAAACCCAAGTGCTGCTAACCAGAAATAAATATTACCATATTCAATAGCAAGATGTTTATCTGTAAGACTGTTAAATGCAGGCAAAGAAATTTGTACAAGTATTACTGCAAGTATACCTGCAAGAAAAGAAAGTAAAATAGATTCTCCTATGAACTGACCGATGAGGCTTCCTTTATTTGCGCCTACTACTTTTCTTATGCCAACTTCTTTTGCACGTTTTTCACTGCGTGCCGTACTAAGGTTCATGAAGTTTATACAGGCAATCAGTAAAATAAATGCTGCAATAATGCCAAACAATTTTACAAATTCTATTCGCCCCCCACCATCTTCTTTTCCATTTGTAAAGCTTGAATATAAACGCCATTTACTCATAGGATAAATAAACATTTCCCATTTTGGTTCATCCTTTTCATACTTTGGTTTCAGTACTTTCAGTTTTGCATTGGCAGATGCTTCAGATGCATGCGGTTTAAGCAATACATAGGTGCGTGTGCTATTGTTGCCCCAATATTCATCATCATCTCCGAGAAAGCGTTTATAAGACCATGGCAATAAATATTCAAAATCAAACCTGGTATCAAGCGGCAAATCTTTTACAACGCCGGTTACGGTAAAACTTTCTTTATTATCTATCTTGATCACTTTGCCCATCGGGTCTTCATTACCGTAAATTTTTCTGGCAAGTGTTTCTGTAAGCACAATGGAATGCATATCTTTTAATACAGTTGTAGCATTGCCTTTTACCAGCGGAAAACTAAACACCTGCAGAAAATTAGAATCAACAATATTGCCTCCAACAGTTAATCTTTTTTCGCCAATGCTAAAGAGATGATTCTGTTTCCAGTCAACTCTTACAGCCTGTTCTACTTCGGGCAGATCACGTTCCAACGTTCTTGCCAATACTTTTGGTGTAGTGTTCCAGCATTGCAGTTTGCCACTAAATTCTGCACGGTTCCACGCTTCATAAATACGGTCTTTCTTTTCATGAAACTGATCATAACTAACCTCGCTTTGTATCCACATCAAAATAAGCATAGCGCTTGCCATACCCACAGCAAGGCCCAATATATTTATTACTGAGAAACCTTTATTACGTAAAAGATTCCTGTAAGCTATTTTGAAAAAATTTTTGATCATAAAAAGAAAGTTATAAGTAATAAGTTATGTGCGTGTATATTTTGGGGGCCGGGCATTTGATCAACATGGCATCGCCTGTTGCGTCGCACACTTTTACGTTTAGAGCTTTGTTAAGCAAGCTTCGAACAAAACATAAAAGCTCAAAGCTCGCAGCTAATTGCTCAAACCTATCTCTCAGTGCAAGTGTGCGACGCAACGAAAGCTCAATAGTATTACCGAAAGCCAGGGCTCATAAAAAAATTATAGCAACTCAGTAATACGCACAGATATCATTTGTAATGGTGTGATATCTTCATCTAAAGATTCTTTGTTGTAACCTGAATGCTCAAACATTTTACCTGGTGACGTTGATTCCAACACCGCCGGCTTACTTGCTTCACAGCAAACCACACTGCTGCAACAAACATACAATGTAAGCAATAACATTGCTCTTACGATATGGATGGATATGCTTTTCATAAACAGTGTGGTTTTATTGTTTGGAAGTGTATGATCAAATAAGAATGTTTTCCGTAACGGTTTGCCCGTCAAGCATGCGTACAATGCGGTGACTGTAACGTGCATCATGCTCACTGTGTGTAACCATTACGATAGTGGTACCCTGTTCATTCAACTCTGTAAGCAACTGCATTACTTCATTACCGTTTGATGAATCAAGATTACCGGTAGGCTCATCCGCAAGAATTAATTTTGGATTATTTACTACTGCTCTTGCTACTGCCACACGCTGTTGCTGACCACCTGAAAGCTGCTGTGGGTAGTGGTTACGGCGGTGCATGATCTGTACTTTATCTAAAACTGCTTCTACGCGTTTCTTTCTTTCTGCAGGTTTAATGCCGGTGTAGATCAATGGCAATTCTACATTTTCAAACACAGTCAGTTCATCAATAAGATTAAAGCTCTGGAACACAAAACCAATATTGTGTTTACGCAGATCGGCACGTTTGCGTTCGTTGAACTTTGCTACTTCAATGCCATTGAAGATAAAGCTACCTGCATCGGGATCATCCAGTAATCCAAGAATATTAAGCAGCGTAGATTTGCCGCAACCAGAAGGACCCATTACTGCAACAAATTCTCCTTCTTTTACTTCAACAGTTAGTTTGTTTAAGGCAACAGTTTCTACTTCTTCTGTGCGATATACTTTTTCGAGGTCGGTAATTTTTATCATGACCGGTTGATTTATTTTAGTTATTGTGTTACGTTTATAATGATGATTTGTTACTTGCCTTTTAAAACTAATTCCTGCATGGTGCCATAATTCTCGTAGCTGCTGGTTACTACTTTATCTCCCGGCTCCAAACCACTGAGCACTTCATAGTAGTCAGGATTCTGATTACCCAGTTGTATATCTACTTTATACGCCGTGCTGCCATCCTTACTTACTTTAAAGATCCAGTTGCCGCCTGTTTGCTGGTAAAAGCCGCCTTTAGCCAGTAACAGGGATTGTCTTTCATCGCTCAGTGCCAATAATATCTGCAGTGTTTGTCCGCGGCGAATACCATCCGGCACTTTACCGGTAAATATCATATCTACCTGGAAACGGCCATTCACTACCTGCGTATATACTTTCTTTATGATCAGTTCATATGTTTTACCGGCGAAATCGAAGTGACCTTTCAGACCTGCGTAAATACGGGAAATGTAATGTTCATCTACGTCTACACGCACTTTGTAACCACCCACTACATCCAGCTGGCCAAGTCTTTCGCCTTTGTTTTTATTTTGACCAACCTCTGCATCAAGTGATGTAAGTTGTCCGTCAACCGGTGCACGCACTATCAGGTCTCCTACTTTTTCACGCATTACAGCCAATGCATTTTGAGAGCCTTCATAAGATTGCTGTGCCTGTGTTAACTGTTGCTGATTGGAAACTGAATCCTGTTTCAGTATCTGCTCAGTAAGCTTCTTTTTTTGCAGGTAATAATTGTAATCATTTTCTGCTTTCTTGTATTCCTGCGAGCCGATTGCTTTCTGATCGTACAGGTGTTTATCCAGCAGGTAAACACGTTCCGCTTCTTTCAACTGGCTTTCCGCATCAGTCATCTGGTTCAGTTTATTAACCGTATTTTGTTGCGCTGCATTTCTTGAAATCTGCATTTGCGTAAGCAGGTTATATACAGAAGTTTCCTGGTTCACCAGGTTAAGCTGAAGATCTGTGTTACTTAATTTTAAAATAGGCTGGCCTTTTTTCATTACTGCACCATCTTCCACATATTTTTCTTCCACACGCCCACCTTCCACTGCATCCAGGTATATGGTCGTTTCAGGCAGTACTATACCATTTACGGGAATTGTTTCCTGGAACACACCTTTCTTTACTTCACTGATGGTAATACGTTCAGTATCCACATTAAGTTTGCTGCCACCGGAAGTGTAATAATAACTTGCAATGATCAAACCTGCTAAAGCCGCAATACCCACTATCGTCAGTATCCGTTTTTTGGTCCATGTCTTTTTTTCAATTACTCTATCCACTGTTATATAGTTTACTAGTTTAAATGTTTACTTGTTCACCCGTTTAGTTTGTCATCCTGTATTCTTTTAATTCCCCCTTTAGGGGCCGGGGGCTTAAAAGAAACCCGGTGTGGAAACACAGGTTCGAATTGCACATGAGAAACTAAACGCTCTTCAATATCTTTTTTTGTTATCAGCTAAAGAACTTTTGGCATCGCCTGTTGTGTCACTCCCTTCAAGGTTACTCTTTTCAATCAGCTTCAGTTTGCGGTTGTGTGCATCATATTTTCCCGGCGAACCACTATAGTTAAATAAAGAGTAGTGCCAGAAAATTATACATTGAAAAACAGGCAGTTATATTTTATTACAAATAGCAGGTGTACGGTTTTGATACAATTTGTGTGCGGTAGTGTAACAGGGGGGCGTACACCTGCTCTTATAGAAAAAAGGCTGCTTTGAGGGCAGCCTTATATTGCGGAACAAAAAGTGTAAAACAACCTGTTATACTTTGTGGCAAAGAGCAATAAGCCCAAATGCTAAGCAACCGTTACCTGCCCAAGATAAATGCTTGATGCAACCTCTCTCCCGTCTTCACTCATAAAGCCAATATACACTTCTACAGTCTCGCCACTAAATGTAGCAGCGTTAAGCGTTGCTGCCGCAGCATTTCTTGTTGCGGCTTCAAGATCATAGATCGTAAGGTTCATGGTACTGCTATATGCAACAAGTACGGCATTATCTGTAGCTGCCGCTTTACCCATACCACTGTTATCTGTCCAGGTAAAATTTATATTACCTGCTGTACCTGCCACAGCAGCAGGGCCGCCTGCATTAGGCAGGTCGCCGCGGCTTACCAGTACTTTGGTGTAGTCAATTGCATACGAGGGATAAGTGCCGGTAATTACATTCTTAATGTTGTAACTAAGCGCACTGTTAAAGCCCGTCATTTTTACAGCATAATTATGAAAGGTAACCATAACCAAACCTGTCATGCTTTGCAGAAATTTTACTATAAGAGAGAACTTTGCCTGTTGCTCTAACTGAGGCTGTGAAGTTGTGCCGCTTTTGCGTGATGGCTGGCTGCGCATGTAGTCTATACCTTTCCAGCTGCCGCCTATTACGGTGCCTACTGTACCGCTGAATCCGCCAAGGATCCCTTTGTTAATGGTGCCCATAAAAATTGGATTTTGATTTTTTAAATAATATATTATCTGAAACTGTTTACGTTCCTGTAACCGGTATTAAGGAATTGGTTAACTGTTTCTGCACAAAAAATAACGATGGCAAAAACGGAAAGAATATATTTTTAAACCGCATTGCGCTGTTTTGCTTTAAGTTGCTTTGTTTTGCTTCATCTTGCTTCGTTTTGCTCTCTTATAACAAAATAGTATTTTGATAACGGGTAGCATATAAAAATGCTATTGAAGATTTTGCAGGTAAGTATGGGCTCAAATAAAATGGAGACTTTGATAACTTTATCAATCCTTTTTTCACCAATAAAGGCTTATTTTGAAAAGTGAAAGTTCTTTGAAGATGTAATACTGTGAAGTGTTTTGATAATTATGATTACTATCCCAAAGGGATAGTAATTTTATTTTCTAAAAAACATGTACCGCTTGTCTCTTCAAAGAACTTGTTATTTTAAAAATACACTTAATTCATGTAAAAATTACTTCACCATAAAAAGTAAATCATGAAAAAGAACCAATGGACGTTTACACAATTGTTCAAACAGTTTATAAACGCAAGCCGCAATTGTATGCGCCTTAAAAAAAGATGGCTGCAGGATTAAAGCACAGACAATCAATAATTACCGAATGGTATTGTTGCTGATATGTGCATTTGAAAAATTTACCAACACAAAACTGCGTATAAAACGCCTGCCACATTACAACAGTAACCTATTCTTTAAAGAAGCTGAATACTGGAAAAACTTTTATGCCGCCTTTACCGATTTTCTTTTTACAGAAAAAAAATGTTTTGACAATTATGTTGGAACGGTGATAAGAATAATACGTGCTTTTTTCAGGTACCTGAGCAATGAGCAACAAATTAATATTGGCAATTTCTATGAAAGATTTTATGTGCTGGAAGAACAAATACCTGTAATTAGCCTTTTACCTGAACAGGTTAGTTTTCTTATTAATAATAAAGATTTCGAAAATAGCCTTTCCGTTTCGTTAAGGCGTACCAAAGATATTTTTGTATTTGGTTGCCTGCTGGCACTAAGGTATAGTGATCTTTTCAACATAAAAGTTACTGATATTGAAGAAGCATGTGGCAATAAATACCTGGGAATAAAAACACAAAAAACAGGTGCTACAGTAAAACTAAAGCTTACAGGTTATACACTGCTTATTATAGATAAACTTATAGCAAAAGCAGGCAAGCGGAAAATACTGATACCTTATATTTCAAAGAATCAGTTTAACCACAATATAAAAAGGATTGCGGAGAAAGCAGGGTGGACAAAGCCTATGCCTAAAACAAGGAACAGAAGAGGCAAACAAAAAATGTTATACAGACCGGGTACTACACAGGCATACAGATTTTGCGATCTTCTTTCTTCTCATTGTATGCGCCGGACAGCCATTACCATGATGCTGATGTTTGGCGTGCCTGAGCATATTGTGAGAATGATAAGCGGGCATACAAAGAACAGTAAATCATTTTACAGGTACATTAGCCTTGTACAATCTTATCTTGATACCTATATGGAAAAAATGTCTGCAAAACTATCTCCGGCACAAACCATTCTATAAAGCAATGCAAGAAATACAGCTCCGCACTGTAAGGTTGCATTTTTAGTTGAAATCTTAATACTTCTGCAGCTCACCATTCAACCCAAAACTCTTTTAAAAACTAAAAGTGATGTAAAGCTGTATCCGTAATATTGTAAAAACCTGTAAAGCTAATTCTGTAATAAACATATCTACCTGCAAAGTTTTTACCGTATAAGACAGGCAAAAGACCATAATACTTTCCTCGTCTTTCATTCGTCTCTTGTTCGTATCATGTTCGTATCATGTTCGTATCAGCTTCGCTGCGAAGCCGTGTGCCGCTTCATAAGGATTTAAGGGTTTTGTTACATATTGTCGGCGGGTTGCGAACATGGTACGGCCATAGGGCGAACAATGAGCGAACATCATTTTGTTTGTGGGTGTGATCCCATGTGAAAAATCACATACTATGCCGTGAAAAATCACATTTTTCAAATGAGCACGCTTCTCTATTTTCAGGGTCGAAAAGTTTTACATAGCAATAGCACGATAGTTAATAAACCCGGCATAAAATAAAACCCATATGCAACAAACCCAAATTTTTACTATTCTGCTTCCTGTATTTTATTGCGTACGGATTTGTTTTGACGCAAAAAGAAAAAAAGCAAATAATAAATCTTCTGTTATAAAATTTAAACCCCTAAACTAAATTCTTATGATGCAAGACCCTGCGCCTGACAATAAAAACAACAATAATCAACCAATCAAAAAAATAGTTTCAGCCGCTGAAAATAAAAATGAAACGGCAACCATATCAGATGATATATGGTTAGATAAGCAGGATGTGTTACAGCGCCTGCATATAAGTGCACGCACATTGCAAAACTGGCGCAGCAGCGGTCTGCTGCCCTACTCGAAAATAAAAGGTAAAATATACTATAAAGAAACAGATATTGAAATACTGCTACTGCAACATAGAAATAAATAAGTTGCATGACCTTTTGCTATCGGTTGGTGTCTATAATCTCAGCCGTTCCGGCGGGTGGAGACACACCGCCGGTAGTACGCAAAATGTACAACCAGGTCAACCTGTAACACTGCTACGCTCTATCGGCTGGTGTCCCCACCTGCCGAAATGTTACACTAAATCCTTATCTTAAAGTATGAACATCTTTCACAGAAGGCAGGGTCAAAATGCATACAGATACCTGCTATTTCTATACCCAAACTATTCAGGGTTTCAAACACCTGCTTTCAGATGATTATTTAAAGCTTTTTCTATCGGTTGGGGTGTGTCTATAATCTCAGCCGTTCCGGCGGGTGGAGACACACCGCCGGTAGTACGCAAAATGTACAACCAGGTCAACCTGTAACACTGCTACGCTCTATCGGCTGGTGTCCCCACCTGCTGAAATGTTACACTAAATCCTCATCTTAAAGTATGAACATCTTTCACAGAAGGCAGGGTCAAATGCATACAGATACCTGCTATTTCTATACTCAAACTATTCAGGATTTCAAACACCTGCTTTCAGATGATTATTTAAAGCTTTTGCTATCGGTTGGTGTCTATAATCTCAGCCGTTCCGGCGGGTGGAGACACACCGCCGGTAGTACGCAAAATGTACAACCAGGTCAACCTGTAACACTGCTACGCTCTATCGGCTGGTGTCCCCACCTGCCGAAATGTTACACTAAATCCTTATCTTAAAGTATGAACATCTTTCACAGAAGGCAGGGTCAAATGCATACAGATACCTGCTATTTCTATACCCAAACTATTCAGGATTTCAAACACCTGCTTTCAGATGATTATTTAAAGCTTATCGTCATCCGCTCACTTCAGTATCTTGTTAATAATAAACTGGTAAAAATTTATGGTTATGTAATTATGCCTAACCACATTCATTTGTTATGGTGCATGCTCCGGCAAAATGGCAATGAAAGTCCCGCAGAAAGTTTCTCTAAGTTTACAGCACATCAGTTCAAAAAGTATCTGGCAAAAGACAAAACATTCCTTATCCAATATAAAAGTAAAAAAGAAGATAGAGATTATCAATTCTGGAAAAGAGACCCGCTTGCAGTTCCAATCAGTACTGATAATATATTAATTGATAAACTGCACTACATTCATCATAACCCTGTAAAACCTAAATGGGCTTTATGTAAGCTGCCTGAAGAATATAAATGGAGTAGCGCTAAATTTTATGCATCAGGAGAAGATGAATATAAAATATTGACGCATTTCAGAGAATAATTTCGGTTGGTGGGACACCAACCGACAGAAAAATGAAAGTCCCGCAGAAAGTTTCTCTGAGTTTACAGCACATCAGTTCAAAAAGTATCTGGCAAAAGACAAAACACTCCTTATTCAATATAAAAGTAAAAAAGAAGATAGAGATTATCAATTCTGGAAAAGAGACCCGCTTGCAGTTCCAGTCAGTCCTGATAATATATTAATTGATAAACTGCACTACATTCATCATAACCCTGTAAAACCTGGTATTAATGGCGCCACCTGTTGCGTCGCACACTTGTACTGCAACAATAATATTCTGCATTCATCACTGTACGCTTTCGATACATTACTGTACGCAAATGCAACAAAACAAAAAGGCATGTTTTATATAAAGCTCTCATTATCATATTTTTTTATCTTGGTATGTTAATAGTAAATAAGTTTGTACGCAGGAGTATGTTTTGAAATAATGCACACAAACACAACCGGATTGCGAAAGTTGAATATTGGTATAAAGCAAATTCATGCGGTGCTGCGTAAAGAACAAAGCGTACAGGAGTGCGACGCAACGAAAGCTGAATAATGTAATGAAGACAGGCTACAAAAAATAAAAAGTATAAATTAGAGCACGCATATGAGTCTTAAGAAATACAGCATACTTGCCATTGATGATGATCCGGATGTTTTAACGGCGGTGCGCCTTTTACTGAAACCGGAAGCCAAAGAAATTGTAACAGAAAAAAACCCTGAGAATATTCCTGCGTTGCTTTCAAAGCAATCTCCTGATCTTGTTTTACTGGACATGAATTTTAAAGCTTCTATTAATACGGGCAACGAAGGTATTTACTGGCTTAAACGCGTAAAGGAACTGAAGCCTGATGTTGCAGTGATCATGATAACAGCGTATGGAGATATTGATCTTGCTGTACGTTCTTTAAAAGAAGGCGCATCTGATTTTGTGGTAAAGCCCTGGCACAATGAAAAATTACTGACCACGATCGACGACGCTTTGCGCAGAAAGGGTGCAGCAAAAAATAAAGGAGATTTTTCTATCCGGGGCGATAGCGTTATTGGTAAAGAGTTGCTGGGTGAAAGTGAGGTAATGGAAGATATTTTTTTTAAGATAGACAAGATCGCTCCCACGGATGCAAACGTATTGATACTTGGTGAAAATGGTACCGGTAAGGACCTGATAGCAAAAGCCATTCACCAAAAATCTTTAAGGGCCAATAAACCTTTTATAAAAGTGGATGTGGGTGCGCTTACCGAAACACTTTTTGAAAGTGAATTATTTGGTCATAAGAAAGGTGCCTTTACAGATGCAAAGGAAGACCGCATGGGCCGCATTGAGAGCGCTAATGAAGGAACATTGTTTTTGGATGAGATAGGCAATATAAGTCTTACACAGCAAGCAAAGCTGCTGACTGTTTTGCAGAACCGTTTTATAACAAGGCTTGGCAGCAACCAACCGGTACCGGTAGATATCCGGCTGATATGCGCTACCAACCTGCCTTTGGTGGAACTTGCCAATGAAAGCAAATTCAGGAAAGATCTTGTGTACCGCATCAATACAGTTGAGATAACAGTACCGCCATTGCGTAAAAGAGGTGAGGATATTATTATGCTGGCAAAACACTTTCTTAAATTATATGCTTCCAAATACATGAAGCCTGTAATAAAATTTGATGATGCGGCTTTACATAAACTGATGCAATACCATTATCCCGGTAATGTGCGGGAACTGCAATATATTATTGAAAGAGCTATTATAATGAGTGATGGAGACGTACTGGAACCTAAAGATCTTATCTACTCTCCTATTGAATCTGCACCACCTGAAAATAATGATGCAGATGATCTTAATTTAAGCAGCATCGAAAAAAATACTATTCTTCGTGTAATAGAAAAGCATAACGGCAATATTACCAAGGCGGCAAAAGAGTTGGGGCTTACAAGAACGGCATTGTACAGGAGGTTGAGTAAGTATGATATATAGTTGTGTGATATCAGCGATCAGGTATCAGCAGTGGGGTATTATTATTTCAATTTTTTGAATAAATGAACAGATCATTTTTCTTATTTCAATTATTTCATCAGTTAGTTCTTCAAAAAGAGCAGCAGATAAATAACTAAGTTCTTTTGCTAATAATACCTGGTATTCAAGTTCTGAAATTGATCCGCATTTAATAGAAAGATAAATTCTAAGGGTAAGCTGATGGCTTCTTTGCCAAATCGAAAGTTCTTTAAAGTTTCACATAAAATATTTTTTATAATTTAAAAATAATATTTTCAGATTACTTCTATCTTGTATTATAACTGACAACTGATATCTGTAACCTGATACGTTTCTTATGTTTAAACAATATGAATGGCGCATAATTGTACGCGTAGTGCTGATGTTTGTAACCATCAGCATTGGAAGCTATTTGCTGGTATCGGGGCTATATCCTTATGAGATTGTTATTATACCTATCATCATTATACAGGTAATTGATTTTTTTAAGTTTCATAAAAAAGCGCAGGATGAAGTAGCGCAGTTTGTAGAGAGTGTACACTACCGCGATTTTTCCCGCTACTTTGATGTAAAACATGCCCCGCTTGAATTACAGCCCTTGCGCCAGGGTTTCAACGATATTAACACTACCATGAAAGTGATCAGTAAAGAAAAAGAAACACAATACCAATACCTGCAAAAGATCCTTGAGCTGGTAGATACCGGTATACTTTCATACGAAATGGAAACCGGTGAAGTGGTATGGATGAATGAATCGCTAAAAAAATTATTGCAGATACCCTATTTAAAAACTATTCATTCTTTATCAAAGAGAGATTGGAATTTGTATCATGAGATCATGTCGCTTCCTTTGGGGCAAAGTATTATTGCAACGGCGCACCATGATAAATCTGCATTTAAAGTATTGCTATCGGCAACTGCTTTTCACACAGAAGGAAAAAAATATAAACTCGTAGCTTTTCAAAATGTGAATGAAGCATTGGATGAAACAGAAAGCAAAGCATGGCAACGTTTGCTAAGTGTAATGACACATGAGATCATGAATTCCATTGCGCCAATCTCTTCTCTGTCCAGTACGCTTAAAAATATTCTTGAACAGTCAAGAGATAATGTATCACCTAAGAACTCATCAAATTTCGAAGATCTTGAACTTGGTATCAATACTATCAAAACAAGAAGTGAAGGATTGCTGAAATTTGCAGAAACCTATCGTAACCTCAATAAAATAACTACACCTAATCTTTCAAAAGTATATATACGTGATCTTTTTGAGAACATGCATACGTTGATGGAGCCTACACTTGAGCAAAAGAATATTGAAATGGACATCATTCTAAAAGACCCTGATCTTATGCTTGAGGCCGATACCAATCTTATAGAGCAGGTGCTCATTAACCTTATTGTAAATGCTATTGAAGCAGTAAAAGAAAGTGCAGATCCGCATATTTTATTGTCTGCATATGTTTCACCCAATCATAAAACAATCATCAAAATTGCGGATAATGGTGCAGGCATGCCGGAAGAGCTTTTAGATAAAATTTTTATTCCTTTCTTCAGCACTAAAAAAACAGGTAGCGGTATCGGGCTTAGTTTATGCAAACAAATAATGATGCTGCATAAAGGAAATATCCAGGTGCAAAGCAATGTAGGTGAAGGCACTGCTTTTATGCTCCAGTTTTAATTTTGTTTTTTTTGAATTTTTTATAATGTCAGCTTATGAACTTTTTTCAGCTTTCGTTGTGTCACTCACTTGTACTTTTATTTCTTTAATCAGCTTTAATTACTTTGGTATTTATTTTTCTATAACCAGCTTTGCCAGTTGTTGTACTTCTTTATTTTTTACTTCAAGCGTGTACAATCCCGCAGCAATGGAGTCAAGATGAATGCTAAAAGTGTTATGGCCTTCGCTTATTGCATTTGTTGTGCTTAAAATAATTCTGCCGAAACTGTCATATACATTTAATCTCACCATACCCGCATGCAGGCTTGTTAATGAAACAAACATATTTCCATCGGAAGGATTAGGAAACGTTTTTATTGTAGTCTGCAAACCAATCGTTGCTTTAGCAACATAGTTATCTGTACTTACAAATGACAGATCATCTTCAGGTGGTAGAGATTTTGTCCAGCCTTCTGCCAGTATTGTACGCATCATTTTGAGCACAGATGTATAAGCAGCATTACCTGCAAGATTGGTATATTCAAATGGATCTGTCAGATGGTCATACAATTCTTCCCCAGAACTGCCCCATGAATTATACCTGTATTGCGTTGTGGATGCAGAGTACATTTCAGTTGTTCTGCGTTTAACCTGCGTAAACACCGCTCTTTTCCATGGTTCGTTTACATTATCAATCAACCTCGCAAAGCTTGATCCTTCCATACCCGAAGGCGCAGGAAGAGAACAAATTTCTGCCAGCGAAGGATACATATCAACCGATTCTACCAAAGCATTGCATACCCCGGCCGGTTTGCCGGGTACACATACGATCAGCGGTACAAGATCAGACTCTTCAAACAAAGTAGTCTTACCCCACAGGCCTTCATGCTCACCCAGGTGCTGACCATGATCTGCAATTAAAACAACCACTGTATTTTGCCAAAGATTCTGTCTGTCCATTTCATCCAGCACAGATCCCAGTTGTGCATCCATTTCTGTTACTTCGGCATAATACGCATGTACCGTATTTTGCCAGTCTGTGGTTGTTTTATTTACCTGTATGGGAAAAGCTATACGGGGAACATCATTCCTGTCTCCCGGGGGGGTGTTAGGTAATTTAATATTGCCTGAACCATTACCTTTTAAATCTCCTGTATTTCCATTTTTATCAATCGGCAGTAACTGTTGCACAGAAGGGTCACCATACATATTCCAATATTTTAACGATGGTGTGAAAGGGTTATGCACAGTAAGGCCCAGCGCCAGAAAAAACGGTTGTGGTGGTTGTAGTCTCATGCGTTTGATCATTATACCTGCATATATTCCGTTTATTGTACTGGCATCCGGCAAATCTCTTACCCACCATGAACCGGGAGTTGAGCCTTTTGACAGGTCATCAGCATTTGTTTTGTCTGAATAATCCCATGCAATCTGATTTTGATAAACGCCGTGCATTACCTTACCCACTCTTTCTGTATGGTAACCAAATTGACTGAAATATTCCGGCAGAAATTTTACCTGGTTTCCTACCTTAGAACGTGGACTTGTACCATTATCAAAAACGCCTGTTTTGTCTGGTCTCCAGCCAGTCAATAAAGAAGTACGTGAAGGATTGCACAAGGGAAACTGGCAATATGCTCTTCTAAAAACAATACCACGGTTTACAAGACGCTGAAGGTTGGGCGTAAGTACTTCCGGGTAACCAAAAACAGAAGCCTTTTCATTCATATCATCAACCACAATAAAAAGTACATTGTAATGCGGCCCATCCTGCGAAAGTGAAATTAATGGCTTCATAGAACCGCTTGCTATCAGTAGTAATGAAAGAGAAATATGTATAAACTTTCTTTGGCAGTAGTATTTCATAGAGAAAAATTTAGCTGTTTAAAAAATTGCAGAATCCAAAGGAGGATTTGAGTAACAGATACTTTATAAATTTCGTATAAAAGTATTGCCTGAGAAAGTTTAATTTTTATGCAGATACACCGGTCCAAAAACATTGTTAGGGGAGCATGCAAAAAAAAAGGAAACGTTCTAAAAGTCTTTACATCAAATAAATATTCAAGCTATCTCATTTTAAAAATTTGATAACGATAACTACTTATTCAAAAAAGCTATTGAACTGTATTTGTTGCTGCCCAACGTTTTGGTGCACAAGTGTGCGACGCAACGAAGCTTAATATTGGTGCTGCTGATGGGCTCCAAAATGTTTGTATCATCTTACGCTTATTTTCTATTAAGAATGCTCATTTTTTTATTAGGAGGTTAATAGTTTGATTGAAATCTTTATGCTTTAGATCAAGTGTATATATACCGGCAGCAAGTGAGCTGAGCTGAAGATTTATAGTATTAGAGCCTTCATTTAGTAAATGTGTTGTTTTAAAAACACTTTTACCGGCATTATCATAAACAGTAATGGCAACAATACCGGCATGTTGATTATCTAATGAAACAATTATATTTCCGGTGGAAGGATTAGGAAATATTTTAACTGATATCTGTGATTGTATAGCTGGTTTAGTTACATAAGAATTATTGATTGCAAAAGATGCAACGCCTGCTCCAGGTGGCAGGGATTTTGTCCATCCTTCATTAAGTATTGTACGCATTGTATTTAACTGCGTTGAATAGGCTTTATTTTCTGCAAGATTGGTGTACTCAAAAGGATCTGTTGCATGATCATATAATTCTTCGCCTACACGACCCCATGAATTATAACGGTATTGACCTGTTGATGCTGAGCGACCTATAGTTGAGGCACGTGTAACCTGCGTAAATACTGCTCTTTTCCATGGTGTGCTTACATTGTCAATTACCTTTGCAAAACTTGATCCTTCCATTCCCGATGGTGCAGGCAGCGAACATATCTCTGCAAGAGAAGGATAGATATCAACGAACTCTACCAACGCATCGCTTACACCTGCTTTTTTACCGGGTACGCAAACAATTAATGGTGCAAGGTCAGACTCTTCAAACAAAGTGTTCTTACCCCATAAACCTTCATGCTCTCCAAGATGCTGACCGTGATCGCTTACGAAAACCACTACTGTATTTTGCCAGAGATTCTGCCTGTCCATTTCATCCAGAACGGTTCCCAGCTGTGCATCCATTTCTGTTACTTCTGCAAAATAAGCGTGCCGTGTATTTTGCCAATCTGTTGTTGTTTTTAGTATTTGTGAAGGAAAGGCTGCACCCGGTGCATCTTTCCTGTCGTTTGGCGGAGTGTCTGGTAAAACAATATTTCCGGAACCATTCCCTTTCAAAGTGCCTTTATCGCCCTTATTGTTAATAGGTAATAACTGCTGCACAGAAGGTTCGCCATACATATTCCAATATTTTAAAGATGGCGTAAAGGGGCTATGAACAGTAAGCCCGAGTGCAAGAAAAAAAGGTTGTGCAGGCTGTAATTGCATACGTTTAACCATAGCACCTGCATATATACCATTTATAGTTTTTGAATCCTGTAAGTTTGTTACCCACCAGGAACCTAAATCAGATTCGCTTGAAAAATCGTCAGACCTGGTCTTATCGGAGTAATTCCAGGCAATTTCATCCTGGAAACCACCATGCATTACTTTACCTACCCTTTCTGTATGATAACCATAGACACCAAAATATTCCGGAAGGAATTTCACCTGTTGCCCCATTTTAGACCTGGGGCTAGTCTTGTTATCGTAAATGCCTGTTTTATCTGGCCTCCAGCCGCTTAATAAAGAGGTGCGTGAGGGGTTACATAACGGAAACTGCGTATAAGCTTTTCTAAAAACTACACCACGACGGGCAAGCCGCTGAAGATTAGGCGTGAGTACAGCAGGGTATCCAAACATGCCTGCCTTTTCGTTCATATCATCTACAATAATAAACAGTACATTATAGTGTTGAGTGGTTTGTGAAAACAAAGCGAAGGGCTTTATAAAAGCGAAGAGCAGAAAAAGAAGCAGGCGGCATGTAATTACAAGCCTTTTAGAAATGGGGGGCATAAAATATTAAATTTTTGCAATTTCACTGATGCTGACAAGATGAAACATAACAAAAACCTTTCCATGTTTTTATTTAAAAAACATAAGGGATTAAAAAATATAAATCATATTGTTATTTAAGAATTGTTGAGGAAGATTTCTGCAGATGCAGTGTGCGACGCAAGGAACGCTTATTATTGAATCTGCAGCCTGGCCAAATACTTGTCGTGATAAATCCTTTTGAAATAAAGTAGAACTACGCAGTATCTTTAATTGCCAATCATTTACATTGGCAAAAATTTATTACAACATTTAAATAAAGTGATCATGAAAAAACAATCCGCCGCCTTACGTGGTTTACAGTACAGCGTTGCCGGCATTCTTTTATGCAGCAATATTTTTTTCTCCTGCAAAGACAATACCCATGAAGTGGTAACTACTTCATGTGTAGATAATAAAGCTGATACAACCGGTTATACCAAAGAACTTAACGGTATTAATCATGTTATAACATTGCAACGTGCATTGGAACTTACAGATAACTATGCAAGAAATAAAGACAGTATTTTATCTGGCGCTTATGGCAGCAGTAAAGATATTTTACCTGATTATGAAACGTTTAATCTGAAAGCTATTGATTCGCTGGTATGCCAGGAAGCAACAGTTGGTTTTCGCATGTACCTTGGGCTTGACGAGAATAAAAAAATACGGCTGGTCTTAGCGGGTGTTGATGCAAACGGGGAAGATATATTGCAACAAACCAGGAGAGAGAAAGGATCGCTGAAACAAAGGGGTATGGTTACAACTGCATCGGCACCACCGCCTCCTGCAACCAGTAAAAATGATCTGTTACTTGAATCAGGGCAGCGTCAACCATAACGGGCAGCTTACTCCAAAACAAAATAAACATGAGCGATGCAACGTATCGGTTTTTATTAAGCCTGAGCATTATTTTTCCATTTTCTGTAAGTGTTTTTAAGTTTAAACAAATACCGGTCTCGTATCATCCGCTTGTTTATGTTATAAGTCTGGGGCTGATAAATGAAATCATCACTTATTATTTTTTTCGCTCGGGTAATGCAATACCTACCAATATCTATAACCTGTTGGAGTTTATATTTTATTGCCGCCAGTTCAGGAACTGGAAACATATTCTACAAAAGAAGTTTTCATATTACCTGACTACAATATCTGTTGCACTATTTTGGATAACCGACGAAATAATACTGGGCAAGCTAAATACTTTTACATCTTTCTTTCTTATACTGTACCCGTTTTTATTGGTTTTGCTTGCGGTGAATGAGTTAAATTTTCTTGTTGCCAATGAGCATGGAAATGTTTTGAAGAACCCAATTTTTTTATTTTGTATAGCCGTCATTATTTTTTATGCTTATAGAATTTTATCAGAAATATTTTACCGGTATACCGATGATCATGAACTTCAAAACAGGATATTTGATATACAGGCATACGTAAATGTTCTTTTCAATATTCTTCTAACATTTGTTATACTATGCATACCGAAGAAGCGAACTATTACACTGCGGTAACCGTTGCGGCTGTAGTGCTGGGCATTATCATTATTTATTTTATCATAACGATGATAAGACACCAGCGCCGGAATATGCAATTGTACAAAGCAAAGATCAATGCTGAGATCTCTACCCTGGAGAATGAAAGAAAAAGAATTGTAGCAGACCTGCATGATGAACTGGGACCTTTGCTATCTGCGGTAAAACTTCGTATAAACCAGCTTGATGCAGAAAGTGATGATGATAAAAATATCGTTGAATTTGCCAACAAACACCTGAGCGATATAATCGTTAAGATCAAAGAAATATCTTACAATCTTTTACCCAATACACTGGCAAGAAACGGACTGATACATGCCGTTGAAGAATTTATTGATAAGGTAAACGGCATGTATACTTTGAACATAAGATTTGTATGTGAAGGGAAGATCGAATTATCGAAAGAAAAAGAAATTAATATTTACCGCATATTCCAGGAAACAATACACAACACGATTAAACATGCTAAAGCGAAAACACTTGTAATGGAATTAAAGAAACAGGAGAATGTGCTTTTGCTTACCATCATTGATGATGGCGTTGGTTTTAATTATGAAGAAAGATCAAAGAACGGAGCCGGTCTTGGATTACTGAACCTGCAAAGCCGTGCAGAAGTGCTTAATGCTAAATTTATAATAGACTCGGAAAGAGATAAAGGAACCAAATACTTTTTTGAAATTCCAATATAATGTCAACAGATAAAAATACAAAGCCGTTAATAAAAGTTGTGCTTGCAGATGATCATGAGATATTCAGGGATGGCATGAAACTGATGCTTTCAAAGTTCCCGGAAATTTCTTTGGCAGGTGATGCCTCTAATGGCAGGGAGTTAATAAAACTTGTTGATGCAATACAGCCTGATATTGTTATTACCGATATTAAGATGCCGTTGATGGACGGTGTGGAAGCAACAAAATACATTATACAACATCACCCGGAGATTGGCGTGATTGCGCTCTCTATGTTTGATGAAATTTCGCTTATTGTAGAAATGCTGGAAGCAGGAGCATCTGGCTATCTTGTAAAAGACTGCGACAAAGCAGAGATAAAAGAAGCTATTGAAAGGGTTCATCAAAAGGAGCAATATTACTGCAGGCATACCGGCAATAAACTGATGCAGGTAATGGCGCGTAATGCAAAGAAGCAGGATAATAAATATTCTGCACTGCAATTATCAGAAAAAGAAAAAGAGATCATACAACTCATCTGCAAACAATACACCACCAAAGAAATAGGCGAGCAATTATTTATGAGCCCAAGAACCGTTGAAGGTTACCGTTTAAAAATTCTTGAAAAACTTGAAGCTAAGAATACAGTTGGCATTGTTATCGCCGCTATTAAATTTGGATTATACACACCCGAACAGGCCTAATGTTTTTATGAACCCGGCAACAGTATAATTATGATGCTTTTCTTGCGTCGCACACTTGTACTGATAAACTTCTGTCGACAGTCGACCGTCAACTGTCGACGGCTTTTCCAAACGTACAAGTGTGCGACGCAACAACGTATAATAGCAGTAATATCGCCTGGTTCAAAAAAAATATGTTCACACTATTTTTTAAAAAATATTTTAAATGTAGTGCCCTTGCCTGCTTCACTTTCAACTTCTATTTTGCCACCGGATGCATTGATGATTTTTTTGATGAGAAACAATCCCAAACCCTGGCCCTCTATATCATCATTAAGACGCCCATACATTTTGAAAATAGTATCAATTTTACTTTCATCCATTCCTATTCCATTATCTTTTACCGTTAAAAGAATAAAATCATCCAATTCTTCTGTTCTTATCATTATTTCAGGAACGCGGCTGGGAGATCTAAATTTCAGCGCATTATTAATTAAGTTATAAACCACACTTCTGAAATTCTTCGTTGAAAACCTGATCTCAGCAACATTTAACTCTCTCCTGACCTGCGCATTTGTTGCAGTCACCTTATCCTGTATCGATTCTATTATATCATCGATCATTTCATCTATATTGATCAATTCCTTTTCCTCTTTTGTATTTTCCAATTGACTGATCTTAGTAAGGTCTTTAATCACTGTTTTGAATTTATTCACCGCTGATGAAAGCATATTTAAATAGTCCACAACCTCTTCATCAAACAACGTTTTTTTATCCTCCAGCATATATATGATCTGTTCTATATTGGCAACGGGACCTAAAAGATCATGTGATGCAGTGTAAACAAAATTGTCAAGATCGGCGTTTATCAATGTTAAGCTTTTATTTTTTTCATCCAGTTCCTGCTGTATTATTTTTAATTCGGTAATGTCGTTAAAGGTAATGATGGCCCCATCTATTGTGTTATCTGCCTGCCTTATATATGGCATGGTCATAACCTGGTACCACTTACCATTTGTAGCTTCAACTTCTCTTGTAATGACCCCCCCGCTTCTTACAACTTCTTTTACATCCTGTTCAATCGTTTCAAATTTAATATTGATAGAAATATTACTTAAAGGCCGCCCTATATCCGTTTCAAGAAGATTAATATGTTTTGCAGCACCCGGAGAAAATTTCTTTAACAGCAGGTCTCTGCTTACAAATATTTGTCCGTTTATATTACTACGGAAATAGTTATTCAAATCATCATTAAGGTTACTCAGTTCTCTATTCCTTAAATCATATTCAGCATTAACGGTATGCAGTTCTTCATTCACCGATTGCATTTCCTCGTTGGTGCTTTGCAGTTCCTCATTGGCAGAAAGTAATTCTTCATTAAAAGACTGCATGTTTTCATCAGACGCCCTGAGCAACTCGTAAGTGGAAGCCAGCTTTTCTTTCGTTTCCTTTAACTCCTTCTCTATGTTAACCAGGTATTCACCGGCAAAAACTTTTTCATCAAATAACCGCTGGTTTTTCCCGCTTACACTCAATGACTCATTTTCTTTCAGCAGCACTAACCTTTCTTTTGAACCGTCTTCATGTATGGTTAAAGGCTTAACGATCAGCGTAGCCGCGCTGGCGGATGAATTAATCATCACATTAATCTCCTTAACAACTATTGTTTCATTCCTTTTGTCTGCTTCAAGGGCTGCTGTGCTATATGCAATAGCCAGTGTTTTTTGTAAGAGGTCAACGAGGTTATGATTAAACAATTTTTGTAGCAAGAGTTTACTTGTATCGCCAAAAGAACTGATAACCTGGTTATTTTCATCCACCCACAGCCCTGCATACCCCAGCGTTATCATTAGCTCTTTATCAAAAGCTTCAGGCAAGGCAGTTTTATTATTTTCCTTGGGATCTTTTTGACCATGGGGGGAAGCAGATACCTTACGCTCAATAATTACAGGTGTAAGCGATTCAAAATTGAGCACCCGTTTTTTCTCAATGTTCTTGTATATCTTCCACTTTTTATCTATCTCTTCAAAGGAAGAAGTGATTTCTGAAATATTTTCACTTGGCCCGAGAAACAAATAACCTCCGTTACACAATCCAAAATGCAGCAGGTGGAATATTTTTTTCTGCAGATCATGTTTCATATAGATGAGTAGGTTCCTGCAACTGATAATATCCATATTGCAATAGGGCGGATTCTTCACCAGGTCATGATGGGCGAAAATGAGCATCTTGCGGATGCCATCTTTTATTTTATAGCCATTGGCTTGTTTTGTAAAAAACATCTCAAGCCTTTCAGGAGATAAGTTCTTTATATTTCTTTCATTATAAACGCCTTTAGCTGCAAATTGAAGCGCATCGCTGTCAATATCTGTAGCAAATATTTTTACAGTGTTGTCTTTTTGCGTAGCTGTTAATTCTTCCTGTACAAGCATGGCAAGGGAATAGGCTTCTTCACCTGTAGCGCAGCCGGCTACCCAGATTTTTATTTCTTCTCCATTTGATTTGTCTTTAATGATTCCGGGGATCACTTTTGTTTTCAGGATCTCAAAAGCATCAGGATCCCTGAAAAAAGAAGTAACACTTATTAAAAAATCTTTGGCAAGTATTTGTAACTCTGCTTTATTGGTCTTTAATAGGCCAAAATAGCTTTCCATATTGCGATAGTTAAGAAGAGAAGCTCTTCTCCTGATCCTTCTAAAGATAGTAGTAGTTTTGTAATCAGAAAAGTCAACAGGTAACTGCTCTTTAATAAGATCTGTTATATTGCCCATTATTTTTTCTTCCTCTTCATTACTAAATTCTTCATCGGGCAATTTCGTTTTTTCTGCTACATATTGCTCTATTATATTGGGCATTTGTTCAGGCTCAACAACATAGTCAGCATTACCACTAGCAATAGCACTAATCGGCATTTCATTAAATTCTGCTGTTTTAGGATCACTCACTATCACCATGCCACCTCCATTTTTTATAGCTTCAATACCTTCTGTACCGTCAGACCCGGTACCCGAAAGAATAATACCGATGGCTTTATTGCCCCTCTCGTTTGCAAGAGAGTTAAAAAAAGTATTGATTGTACGATTGGGTATGCCTTTTACTTTATCGGTCAGCAATAAACGGCCATCATCAATCGTCATGATATTTGTACTTGGAATAAGGTAAATATTATTGGACTCTACAAACATGTTGTTTTGCGCTTCAACAACTTTCAGCTTTGTGTGTTTGGCAAGCAATGCGGCCATCATACTTTTATAATCTGCTGATAAGTGCTGGATAACAATGTATGAAACACCGTCCAAGGGAGTATGGTCGAAAAAAGAATTGATCTCCTGCAGCCCGCCTGCAGAGGCGCCGATGGCTATTATATATTGTTCATTTTTCATTATGGGAAGTTCAAGATATGTTCAAAAAAATCGGTTTCAGAACAGGTTTAACTTGCATTAATCTTTAGCCAGGCTCGTGAATTATTAAATATAAGATGACGAATAGGGAAATATGCTGATTAAAATCATCTTTTAGGTTAATAGGTATAAGACTTCGTCGCGTTGCACTCTTGTACTTTCTGTATGATTGAGCTGAAGTTTATATGTGTCAAGGCGGAAGTTTATAAAAGTTATTAACTAGTTATCTAATGCAGAGTTTTTTATTGCTGGCCGTTAACAGCGGTCTTATTATTTGCGAAAGCCATAGCATTTTTAAATATTTTTAAAATAACCTCCGGATAGATTGGTTTGGTAATATAATCAAATGCTCCATGTTCTTTCAATTCCATTTCAATATTGGAATTAAGGTAACCTGTCATTATGATCACAATTGTATCCGGGCTTATTTCTTTTACCTTAATTAATATATCAAGACCGTTTGAATCTCCGAGGTTATAGTCACACAAAACAATATCGAAGTGTTTTCGGGTGAAAAGCTGAATACCTTCTTTAGCAGTATATGCAGCATCTGCACAGAACCCAATTTTTAGAAGGACCCTGGTTAATAACTTACAGGTATCCGTATCATCATCTATTATTAAAACTTGCCGCCCCATAAATTATATGTGTTGAATTATTTAAAGGTAGTTCTTATTTCAGGCTTGCTTGTAATAAATATTCTTAGCATATAATGCCTGTTAATAAAGAAAATTGGAATGATAAATATGCCCAAATTTTTTTCTGATGAAGTAATCAGAAGTATTGGCAAGTATTTCCTAAACAGAATATTAGGTGCATTAATTATATAAATGAAAATATTTTTGGAGTTTATAAAATGTAATTTATAAACCGGGGGGAACTAATTCCACATAGTACACTTAATACTTTGCTTCTTTCCAGTTTTCAGGCATAAAATACTTATGGAACAATACTTGTTTTAATTATTGTAAAACAAGCTATTTATGAAAAAAATTATTATTACTGCATGTTCACTGCTTATTATGTCTGCAGCATTTACACAAACACAAAAAGGAAATGTATTGGTTGGTGCAGACCTTGCAGGTTTTGGTTTGAATTTCCAGGAAGGTAATACACAATTCAGTTTAAACCTGAACCCCAAAGCAGGATGGTTTATTAAAGACAATATGCTTTTAGGTGCTGAAGTAAATTTTGGTCTCAACACACAAAAGGGAGCTACTGCAACTAATTATGGCGTGGGTGCTTTTGCAAGAAAATATTTTGGCGCTGAAGCAACTAACCTTGCACGAACCACCAAATGGTTTGTAGAAGCAAATGCAGGTATCAATGGTACCAATCTTTCAGGAGATAATGTAGAAAAAACAAGCACTAACGGACTTGGTGTGGGAATTGGTCCCGGCCTCTCCTATTTTCTTAATCAGAATATTGCACTGGAAGCATTAGTAAAATATAACCTTACTGTAGGTTTTGGAAGTTCAACTACTAATAACAACATAGGTTTTGGCTTAGGGTTTCAGATCTATCTGCCAGGCAAACAGGTAAAGCAATTGGCTAAAGATCCCATGAAATAAAAAATATTCCTGCAGCATCAAATGATGCGCAGTGTTTATACAGTACAAGAGTGCGACGCAACAGAAGCTGAAGATTTAACAGAAAGCCGGTTACAAAAAATTCCTACTTAAAATCTACACCGGCAGCGTTTTTGCTTTCAGTTTAGATGCATACTTTCAATTGCTTCGCACTTATTTTTATCTTTTGAAATCAAACAACGTGGCAGTGAACTCGCCACGTTCTCTTTTTTTAAACAAAGCAGCAAAGTCTCCTTTATACCGTAAAGTTTTTGGCACAAGCAACTCTCCCACTCTTGTCATTTCAACCTGCATGTTAACATCAAAATCGTAAACACCAACTTTATAACTGAGTGCATAATTACGTGCAAGCACTTCAAATGTTTTATAATCGAACCATGTTGTCATTTCATCCATCACAATATCATCCCTGCCGAACATACCCAGATCTTCTTTTGGTTTTATGGTAAACACATAAGCAAAGCTGCCTTTATAATCAATGAAGTCAAGTTTGTAATCATACAGCTTGTGTGCATCATCATCGTAGAGATCCAGTTTGTTACCAATGAATGGAATGCCTGGAATTTTCTTACCCGGATCGAAGAACAACATCTTTAATTGTTCTTTATGTTTTTCCATTCCTGATTTATTTCTAAGATCAAACTCATGGCCTGTAACAATATTTGTTTCACCGCATACTTTTCCTTTGGTAAGAAAAATTGATGCGTACATTTCTGCAGTAGTATAATTGTAATTGCCTTTCTTATCAAAATAATCACCGGTTGTTTGCTGGTTAATGATCTCCATGGTGCGGCAACTATCTTCTCTATGTTGCGTTGTTTTGCTGTCCCAGCTTGCTTTTACGCTACCACCTTTGTTAAGCATGCGTATATCGTTGTAAGAACTGAATTCGATAATGTGCAGGTTGCGGAATGCCTTATAAAAAGTAGTATCGTTCTTAATGCGCTGTAAGATATTTTTATAATCAAGATTATTTTTTACAACAGCTTCGGGCAAAGTAATCTGCTGGTTATCCCATATAACTGTAGTATCCTGTGCGTAGGTGTAAGTAAAAAAGGTTAGCGATATTAAAAGAGCGATGCAATATTTCATTTAGGAAAAACCATTTTATAATCCACTTTTATCTTGCCTTTGGAAATGTCATTTAATTTACCCTGCAGCATTTTTTTCTTTAATGGTTTCAGGTAATCAATAAATAATTTACCTTCTATATGGTCATACTCATGTTGTATAATACGGGCTGTAATGCCATTGAATGTTTCTGTGTGCGGCTGAAAATTTTCATCAAGATATTCAATAGTCACTTCTTCAGGGCGCAAAATATCTTCGCGTATTTTAGGAATGCTTAGACAACCTTCATTATAACTCCAGTCATCACCGCCAAAATCTGCAATATGTGCATTAATGAAAACTTTCTTTACACCTGGCTCATCAGGGTATTGACCTTTATCATCTTCTTCCTGGTGCTCAAAGATCTGAGCACTGTCCATTACAAAAAGGCGGATATTCCTATTAACCTGCGGTGCCGCCAAACCCACACCATTACTGGCATACATGGTTTCCCACATATCAGCTATCAATTTATCAAGTTGAGGATATTCCGGTTCTATATCCAACGCTTTCTTTCTTAAAACATCTGCTCCGTATGCAACAATGGGTAAAATCATAAAACCTTCTAAATTAAAAATTGCCGCAAATATAATTCTTAGCTTGTTAATGGTTGAACAAAAAGCACATTATACATGGCGGTTCAGGTATTCCTGCAGCATAATAGTGGCGGCAATTTCGTCTACATTCTTTTTATTTTGGCGGTCTTTTTTCTTCATTCCCATCTCGTGCATGGCCTGTACCGCCAATTTTGAAGTGTAACGTTCATCCACTGTTTGCACAGTCATAGTGGGGAATTCTTTATGTAGTTTTTTGATGAATGCCTGTACTAATGGCGTGGCATGCGTATCGCTTTCATCCCAGTTCTTGGGTTCACCTATAAGTATTAATTCCACAATTTCATCCTGGAAATATTTTTTAAGAAAAGGCATCAGGTCTTTTGTATCAACAGCAGTAAGGCCGCTTGCAATGATCTGTAATGGATCAGTTACAGCGAGGCCTGTTCTTTTTGCACCATAATCAATTGAAAGTATTCTTGCCATAAATTTTTATAAAAATATTTTTTTGAGCCCGGCTTATGAATATACATTTAACATCGTTGCGTCGCACTCTTGTACACTTTATTCCTTACGCAACTTTTATAAAAGCAACAGATCAGCAATTACTAGTACACCAAATACCACACTGGCAATACCATTTGCCGTCATGAAAGCAATATTTACACGACTAAGATCATTGGGTTTTACAATAGAATGCTGGTAAATGAGCATGCCGACAAATACTATTATTCCTGCCCAATACAACCAGCTAAAACCACCATATACGCCAGCAGCAATAACACATGCAGCGCTTAATACATGCAATAATTTTGAAACACGCAATGCTTTTGATTTACCAAGCATAGCAGGAATAGAATAGAGTTGTTGAGATTGATCAAACTCAATATCCTGCAAAGCATAAATGATATCAAAGCCACTAACCCAGCATATTACAGCTAATGAAAACAAGATTGGCAAAACATCAAACCTGCCGGTAACAGCAAGATAAGCGCCTATTGGTGCTAATGATAAACCGAGACCTAACACTAAATGACAAAGTGGTGTAAAACGTTTTGTATAACTATAGAACAATACAACAAATAATGCAACAGGTGATAAATAAAAACAGATTTTATTTATAAAAAAAGTAGCGGTAATAAACAACACGCAATTCAATATCACAAACCTTAGTGCACTGTTGGCAGAGATAATACCTTTTGGAATTTCACGAATAGCAGTACGTGGATTCTTTGCATCAAAACTTCTGTCTAAATAACGGTTGAAAGCCATAGCTGCACTGCGTGCTGTTATCATACAGATAAGAATTAAAATAAGTCTCCAGATTGCCCAATCAAAAGGAATTATACTTAAGGGTTTTATAGCATAATCAATATATCGCATTGGAATTTGAGAATATGGTAATGCAATAAAAAATCCAATCATTGCAAAAGGCAATGCAAAAATGGTATGACTAAATTTTACTAAACTCAAATAATTCTTTACTGTACTCATCAATAATTCTATTTTAAAAATTCCAGTCTTTGTTCGGACAATTTATACAATACAATCCCTGCAGCTACAGAAATATTCAGTGAATGTTTCATACCCAACTGTGGTATTTCTATACAACCATCACAAAGTTTTATAACGTCACTATTCACACCTTCCACTTCATTACCAAATACAACAGCCAGTTTCTCTTCTTGTTCAGCAGTAAATTTTTCTAATGAAATACTTCCTTCTGCCTGTTCAATAGCAAAAACTTTATACCCTCTTTCTTTTAACTGCCGGACCGCTTCCATTGTAGTTGAGAAATGAATCCAATCAACCGTTTCTGTTGCACCCAATGCTGTTTTATGAATATCCCTGTGTGGTGGTTGTGCTGTATAACCGCATAAACAAATGCCCTCCAGTAAAAATGCATCTGCTGTTCTGAACACACTTCCTACATTATGCATACTGCGAATATTATCTAATACTGCAATGATCGTATTTTTCTTCGCCGCCTTAAATTCTTCTACTGATTTACGGCTCAGTTCATCCATGCTCAGTTTACGCATTATAGAAGCCCCCATCCCCTAAAGGGGTGTTTAAAACCGCAAAGATAGTTGTGAGTTTTTAAATCAGCGTTGGGTTTGAATATGCTTCATATAGAATAAAGCGTACAAGAGTGCGACGCAACGGCAGCTTAATTATTAATTTTACGCCGGGCTAATAAAAATTGTCAGCTATGATTTATTGGAAATGCAAGCCATTCCGTGATCTTACTGTATTTGAACTCTATGCTATTTTACGTTTACGCAGCGAGATTTTTGTGGTAGAGCAAAATTGTGTGTTTCTTGATATGGATAATAAAGACCAGCATTGCTATCATCTATGCGGATGGGATGGGGATGTGCCGGCGGCTTATGTAAGATTAGTTCCGCCCGGGATTTCTTATACAGAACCTTCCATTGGCAGGGTAGTTACAAATGCTGGTTACCGTAAAAGCGGTACCGGCCGTGTACTTATGCAAAAGGCCATCGAACACTGCGGATTGCTTTTTGGTAAGACAAGAATAAAAATTGGTGCACAGTTATACCTGAAGAAATTCTATGAATCATTGGGCTTTGTTCAATGCAGCGATATTTACCTGGAAGATGATATTGAACATATTGAAATGATTTTTGAGCCTGTTGAATAATTTATACGAGAATTAATACGTTTATAGAGCACAACCAATTAAAACATACTATTTTGCACGTATGCACGGACTGTGTAAAAAAATACTAACTGCTATTAGTTTCCTTTTGCTTACGTCAGCCTATACCTTTTCTCAAAAAACGTATGATTTGGATGGGTTAAGAGACTTAACCAATTACTGGGAAATTGATGTTTCTGTAGGAGCCAACCAATTCCTGGGAGATTTAGGTGGTAATAAAGGCATTGGCCGCGACGGCCTTAAGGATTATATGTTTGATGTAAACAGGATATTGGCAGGGGCATCCTGTACGTACAATATCAACAATTATTCGGCAGTAAATCTGGGTATTAATTTTGCCATGATTACCGGTGCAGACAGCCTTATAAATAATACCGGCGACATGGAGCGTTGGCGTTACTGGCGCAATCTTAGTTTTAAATCGAATGTAATAGAAGCTACCGGAACTTATACCTGGTATCCTATTATGCACCTTTACCATAACAGGATGGAGCTTTTCAGATTCAACCCATATATAAGTGCAGGTCTTGGTGTGATGCATTTCAATCCTAAAGCTAATTTGGATGGTCATTGGTATGCTTTACAACCACTCAGACTCGAAGGCGAAGGGTTTCAGGAGTATCCAGACAGAAAGCCGTATGCACGTACCGTTTTATTCATTCCGATCAATGTTGGTGTAAAATATTATTTTAATAACCGCTTTGGCTTATCTGCAGGCTGGATGATACGTAAGACCTTTACGGATTATATGGATGATATCAGCACTACTTATATAGATCCTACCTTATTCGATAAATATTTCACGCCTGAAAAAGCTGCAGTTGCAAAACAATTATACGCCAGATCCAGAAAACCGGAGAAGGTTAGACCAGATATTCTTAAAGCTGATAATACAGATAAAGACAGCTACACCACTTTTTATCTCAGGCTTAGTATCAGGCTCGATAAGAAATTATACATCTACTATCCCAAATTATAATTCCTTTTATTTTTTTTAGCCCGCCTGCACACAAAATATGGAGCTTTTGTTGCGTCGCACTCTTGTACTTTAGTAAATATATGGAGCTGTGTTTGGAATGAAATTTATTTCAATTCTAATTTCAAAAATCTCGCCGTATGACTTTCTTTATTATTGATCATTTCTTCCGGTGTGCCTTCAAATAAAATTCTGCCACCCCCATCGCCACCTTCAGGACCAAGATCTATAATATGATCGGCTACTTTTATCACGTCAAGATTGTGTTCAATTACTAGCACAGTATTACCACGATCGACAAGTTTATTCAATACATCAAGCAAATGCTGTATATCCTGGAAATGTAATCCTGTAGTGGGTTCATCAAGAATATAAAATGTTTTACCGGTATCTTTTTTCGCAAGCTCTGTTGCAAGCTTTACACGTTGCGCCTCGCCACCACTCAATGTTACAGCAGATTGACCAAGCGTTATATAACCAAGCCCAACATCCTGTAACACTTTTATTTTACGATAGAGATAATGTACGGGCTGAAAAAATTCACAGGCTTCATCGACCGTCATGTTCAGTACATCGCTGATAGATTTTCCTTTATAACGGATCTCTAAGGTTTCGCGGTTATAACGTTTGCCATTGCATTTTTCGCAGTGCACATATACGTCTGGTAAGAAATTCATTTCAATCACACGCATGCCACTGCCTTCACAAACTTCGCATCTGCCACTTTTTACATTAAATGAAAAACGGCCAGCATTATAACCTCGGATCTTTGCTTCAGGAACAGATGCATATAAAGTTCTTATCTCCGTAAAGAACCCACAATAAGTAGCGGGATTACTGCGTGGTGTTCGACCAATAGGACTCTGGTCTATTTCAATTACTTTATCAAGATGTTCCAAACCTTTTACACTTTTATACTCCATAACAGCATAACGTGAATTATAAGCATGCTTGGCCAGCAATGGATAAAGCGTTTCATTGATCAATGTTGATTTACCACTCCCACTGACTCCCGTAACCACGATGAATTTAGCTAATGGAAATTTCACAGAAACATCTTTAAGATTATTACCCTTTGCGCCTTTTAGTTCAAGTGTTTTGCCATTGCCTTTTCTTCTTTCTTTAGGCACTGCAATACTTTTCTTACCACTTAAATATTGTGATGTTTCTGAATTCGATTGCATCACTTCTTTCGGTGTTCCTGCTGCAACGATCTCACCGCCATGTTTACCGGCTTTAGGACCAATATCCACAAGATAATCTGATGCCATCATGATGTCCTTATCATGCTCAACAACTAATACACTGTTACCAATATCGCGAAGATTTTGTAATGCTGTTATCAAACGATGATTATCTCTTTGATGCAATCCAATAGAAGGTTCATCAAGAATATAAGTAATGCCCTGCAATTGTGATCCTATTTGGGTTGCAAGTCTTATGCGCTGACTTTCGCCGCCACTCAATGTTCTTGATGGACGATTAACAGAAAGATAAGTCAACCCAACATCTAATAAGAATTGTAACCGCTCTCTTATTTCTTTAAGAACATCTTTTGCAATGGTGTTCTGTTTATTGCTCAACCTTTTTTCGATTCCATTGAACCAGATCATCAGTTTATCAAGATTCATTTCACTCAACTCAGAAATATTCTTTTCATCTATTTTAAACCACAAACTTTCTTTCTTTAGTCTTGCGCCGTTACAAGTTGGACAATTTTTCAATATCATGTATTTCTGCACCCACTCTCTCAGCACCTCTGTACTGTAAGAAGAAGAGAACCACCTTTTAAGCATAGGGATAATGCCTTCATAACTTCCTGTATATTCATGTGGAACAGTTTCGTCATCCGTGTCTACTTCTAATGAAGCATTAATATTTTTATCGCCAAACAAAAGCAGGTCTAATTGTTCTTTTGGTAAGTCTCTTATTGGTACATCTAATCTTATCTTATACTTTTTTGCAAATGCCACCACCTGTTGAAATACACTTGCATCTCTCTCTTCTCCCAAAGGCACAATACCACCTTCTCTTACCGTTTTAGATTGATCTGGTAAAACTTCATTCATATCTATGGTAAATACGCTTCCCAGGCCTTTGCAGGTTGGACAGGCACCATAGGGAGAGTTAAATGAGAACGCGTTAGGTGATGGCTCCTCATAACTAATGCCTGTATCGAGGCACATTAGTTGTTTTGAATATTGCACCACATTATCATCCTCATTCACCAGCAAAAACATCAGGTCTTTTCCCATTTTTAAAGTCTGCTGTACACTCTGACTGATGCGTACTTTAAATTCCTGTTCAACTTTCAAGCGGTCGATTACAACTTCAATATCATGAATCTTATAACGGTCAACCTGCATACGGGCTGTAATATCTTTCACTTCACCATCCACACGCACTTTTACAAAACCTTTCTTTCGAATGTCTTCAAACAATTCACGGTAATGACCTTTGCGACCACGCACCAACGGGGCAAGTAATGTTATTTTTTTGCCTTTGAATTTCTGAAAAATATTTTCTACAATTTCCTCTTCACTAAACTTCACCATTTTCTTTCCGGTGTTGTAGCTATATGCTTCTCCTATTCTTGCATATAACAAACGCAAAAAATCATACACTTCTGTAACTGTGCCAACAGTGGACCGGGGATTTTTATTAGTGGTTTTTTGCTCAATAGAAATCACCGGAGATAAACCTGTTATCTTATCTACATCCGGCCTTTCCATATCTCCAATGAATTGTCTTGCATACGCACTAAAGCTTTCCATGTAGCGACGCTGCCCTTCATTGAAAATGGTATCAAAAGCCAACGAAGATTTTCCGCTGCCGCTAACACCTGTAAAAACAACCAGCTTATTTTTGGGAATAGTGATGTCAATGTTTTTCAGGTTATGTTCTCTTGCGCCAATCACTTCAATCACTTCTTCATGCCGCACACCAATTGTTGCAGCTGTTTCAACTTTCTTTTTCGCCATAATAGTTTGCTAAACGTCAAAATTAGCTAACTGGTTCTTAAAGACAAGGCTAATTTTTTGAACCTGGGCACAATGCTACTATTAAGCAACCGTTGCGTCGCACTCTTTTACTCCTGTGCTTGCTTCAACAAAAAAAGGCACCACCATTATTTAGCAGTGCTTGTTTTGACATAAAAATCTATCCCTTGATTTTTATTCCTTTAAAAATCTCAATAGAATACTATTGTCTTTTTGCTTTATTGTTACATAATATAAGCCCGGTTTTAGTTTCCCAACATTTACAGAATAACTTCCTGAACCTGATGAACGGCTTTGAAAAATAATTCTTCCATAAGATGATGAAACTGAAATCATATTTTTAACGGAAGGATCAAGACCTTCAATTTGCAGCACATCCCGTACAGGGTTTGGATATATTTTCACACCGGATGTTACAGAATAAGAGGCATTGACGTTTGTTGAACTGCTATCAGTTGTTTGAGCTAATAATTTATTGGATAAAATACAACAAATAAAAAGAAAGCAGAGCAGGAAACTCTTCTTCATAAGGGTACGTTTTTAAAAGTTTAAAGTACTTAGGCGGATTAAATTCAAGCTTTGTAAAATTAAAACTGAATTTTTATAATGGAATTTAAAAAATGCTATAATTCTTTTGCGTCTTTAAAACCTTATTAAGTAAATCGATCCTTATTTAAAAGTTCACTAAGTTGTTACGCATATATTTAAGTGTTGATTTAGTGATGAGCATATAGTTCACATCAGATCATTAAAGTGTTGCAGATGAAGTGTGCGACGCAAGGAATGATGCTACAAGTTATATTGCCGGTAACAAAAAAATATAAACTCCTTTTATGTTTTCTCTATTTGGTAAAAAAGACAAAATGCCTGCAATAAAGATTGCAGATCATGTTTGGGTGTCATCTAACGCAAAGATGAATGCATGCATAGATTTAGTAAAAGCAAAAACAGATGTAATCTTTATATGCTGGTTTGAAGAAACGCTACAGCAACTGCAATCTTTTTTCGGGCAGCATGCTATAAATGCTGAAGTAATTATGTACCGGCAGGCATCAAAAGTATATATACATGAAAGGAAGATAATTTTTGCAGAACATTACCCACTTTCCCTGAAAGAGCAACAATTGTTTTTATCATTGGGATTGCAGGAAGCAATTGTTTACAGTGCACTTGATGAACCACTCTTTAAATATTTTGGTGGAGAAAATATAACTGTGTTGCTGACGAATTTAGGCATGCAGGAAAATGAATCTCTCGAGCATCCTATGATAGGTCGTGCACTTAAAAATGCACAGAAGAAAATAGCAAAAGAGATTATAGCGGAACAAGCAGCAAGATCACAGCAGGATTGGTTTAGAAGCAATCTTGCTCATTGATATTTTTTATAGTCCATTTCAAACAATAAAGCCATCGTGAGGAATCACGATGGCCCTGTTTAAAGATCAAGCTTAAAGTTAATATTTCACAAATTTTGTATTATAGATAATACTGCCTTCTTTAGTGATGACGGTTACAAAATAGCTGCCTGCGGTGAGCCTGCTTACATCGATCTTAGTGTTTGCTGCGCCTTTTTGCTGCATGATGGTTCTGC